>CAZHMV010000297.1:0-3306 GCA_964532665.1 uncultured Anaerolineales bacterium | reverse complement strand
TCTTGCACGGTTCCAGGGATTCCTCACTCCGCTGGCGCTCCGTTCGGAATGACATCATGCGCGGCGGTGCCCGATGGATGCCTGGAACTTCATCCTGTCCGACTGGCGGGCCGTTACCGGTTTATTTTCTCAAAGTTCATCAGTCGTTTCGGCGGCCTGAACGACTGATGAACTTTGAGAGCTTTGAGAAAATAATCAGGTAATGCGTGGTGTTTCTCAGCCAGCGCCCGCACGGGCATGAAGTGCCCGTGCTATGAAGCAGCGCCCGATGAATCGGGCTAGGCCCCGTTTCCGAGCGGCAAAGCCCCATTGTTGATGGGGCGTAGCTTCGTAGCCCGCCGATCCTTCGACAGGCTCAGGACGTCGCTTCATCGGCGGGCGGGCCTGTCGGGCACAGTACCCTGATTCATTTCTCAATCTTCGTAAGTCGTTACTACGAGTCAAAATGCTTTTCTGGAAACTATACATGGCCCCGGGCCAGCCGTCAAGCGATTGCGGTCCATCCACTTGCGATGCGTCTGACAATTTTCGCGACAGGCACTCTTGCCGTAACTGCAATCATTGCCTACCTCACTTACCGCAGCGCACAACTGCTGAGGAAGATCCAGGTACCCTTCAACCTGATGCTATCTCCAGTTGAGAACGGCTTTCGGCTGTTGCTCGTTCTCCTGTGTGTTGCATTGGGTCGGTTGAGCGGCCTACCGCCGGCCCGCCTGGGCTGGGCCGTCCGGTCGCCGGCCATGGATGTCCTCATTGGCCTGGTGCTCGGCGTGACCATCCAGGTTGTGCTACACCCGGCCACACGCTGGGCGGTGGGCCGCTTTGGCAAACAGGTCTACTCCCCGATGGTGATGCTGAACATCCTGCCGGAAACCCGCCGCGAATGGATTCTGGTACCGCTGGCCCTGGCGCCGGCGGCCCTGGTCGAGGAGCTGTTGTTCCGATCTCTGCTGCTGGGCGGGTTGTCGGCCTTGTGGCCGGCCCTCGCCCTGGCCATCGGGGGTTCGCTCCTGTTTGGCGTGATGCACACCCCGCAAGGACCGCTGGGGATTGTTGCCACCGGCACGGTGGGATTCGTTCTCTCTCTGCTATTTCTGTGGCGCTGGACATTGCTATCTGTCTTCGTGATGCACTATACGATCAACGTACTGCAATTGTTGCACGCCTCATGGGAGCGGGAGTGGCTACAGCAATACTGGGGCCTGTGATTGACAAACTACGCCGTTGGAATATACTTTGCTGTGTCAGTGACCAGTGACCAGTGATCAGTGATCAGTAATCAGTGATCGGTCATCGTCATCTTATTACTGCTCTGAAAATAGTCGGCTAGATGGCTAATGGCTCGATGGCTGAGCAGTGACATGAGCCATCCAGCCATCCAGCAATTTTTATGCTTCATGGAGCCTCGTAGGGGCATGTTGACTGATCACTGATCACTGATTACTGATTACTGATCACTGGATCCGTCAGCGTGGGAGAGGATACAAATGCGTAGACCATTGGTTGGAGTTCCAAGTCACAGCTACGATAAAGTTCTTGATGGAACGTACCCACCCAGTTTTCTGATGACGAAGGTGTACATTCAGTGCCTGGAAGCAGCCGGCACAGCCCCGATCATCATTCCGCTGTTGGAGCACGAAGAGGCTTTGCGGGCCATCTACGAGCAGTTGGACGGCCTGTTCCTGGCCGGCGGCGTGGATGTGGACCCTTCGCTTTACGGCGAGGCACCGCATCCCAGGCTCGGGGATGTCAACCGCCATCGGGATCATGTCGAGATCACATTGTTGCGCTGGGCGCTGGAGGATGGGCTACCGGTTCTGGCTGTGTGCCGCGGCATCCAGGTGCTGAACGTTGCCGCCGGCGGCACCCTGTATCAGGATATCGAGGCCCAGGTCCCAAATGCGATCCGGCACAACTATCACAAGATAAAACCCCGAAACTACCGGGCCCATGAGGTCACCGTCGAGCCGAATACACGGTTGTCTGAAGTGATGGGAACCCGTATGGTTCGTGTGAATAGCCTGCACCACCAGGCGGTCAGGGACGTTGCACCCGGCTTCCGTGTCACAGCTCGGGCTGCTGATGGCGTGATCGAGGGCATTGAGCAGGTGAATGGCCACTTCGTCGTCGGCGTACAGTGGCATCCGGAAGCCCTGGCGGAAGAGGACGCGGCGATGCAGGCGCTGTTTGATACCTTCATCAACGAAATCAAGGAACTGAAGTTTAGTCAGATGAGAAGACTCCGAGGTCTGAAGATTGAAGGTTACAGGAGGGTCTAACCTTCGACCTCCAACCCTCCGACAGGCCTGTCCTGAGCAGGGTCGAAGGGCTCAGGAGGTCGCTACAAACCTGCAACCTGCAACCTGTAACCTGCAACCGATTGGGGTTTTTGATTCGGGTGTGGGGGGACTTTCGGTGCTGCGGGAGATCGTGCGCCGGCTGCCCCACGAAGACCTCCTCTACGTCGCCGACAGTGCCAACTGTCCCTACGGCCCCCGGCCGGCGGAGGAGATCCGCCGGCTGAGCCACCGCGTGGCCAGCTTCCTGATCGACCAGGGCGTGAAAACCATTGTGGTGGCCTGCAACACCGCCTCGGCCGCGGCGCTGCAATCCCTTCGCCAAACCTACCCCAACGTGCCCTTTGTCGGCATGGTGCCGGCGGTCAAGCCGGCCTCGTTGACCACTCGCACCGGCGTGGTCGGGGTGCTGGCCACGCCGGCCACTGTCGCCGGCGCGCTGTACGCCGACGTGGTCCAACGCTTCGCGCGGCATGTGAAGGTGATCGAGGCGAGCGGGGAGGGGTTGGTGGCGGCCGTGGAGGCCGGCCAGCTCGACGGCCCCGAAACGGAGGCCCTGCTGCATCGCTACCTCGATCCGATGATGGCGGCCGGCGTGGACACCATCGTCCTCGGTTGCACCCACTATCCGTTTCTGGAGCCGGCCATCCGCCGCATCGTCGGGCCGGCGGTGAGCATTGTGGACCCCGGGCCGGCCATCGCCCGCCAGGTTGAGCGTGTGCTGGACCGGCGGGGGTTGCTGGCGACACGAGAGCGGGCAGGCCGGCCGACATTTTTCACCTCGGGGGATGCGGAGGCGCTTGGCCGGCAGTTGGAGATGTTGCTGTGTAAAGTCTTCACATTTCTACCGACTTAACATCTGTGCTAAAAAAGAACGCACATGGCTTGAAACCCAACCCCATCTACCTTTCAGGGGTAAGGCACCTATACTCCAAGCAGACGTCCACGTTGACGCAAGTCTACCAACAGGTACTATCAGATGTCAACCAGAATTGGCATTGGGGTATAA
>CAZHMV010000296.1:0-3386 GCA_964532665.1 uncultured Anaerolineales bacterium | reverse complement strand
AATCAGTGATCAGTGATCAGTAATCAGTGGTCAATGAGCAGCTTCTGATAACTGACAACTGATTACTGATCAGTGATCACTGGTCACCGGTCTCGTCAGGTGCTGCTGATAGGCTAGCTGGCGTGGAAATACCAGCGGTAAGACCTATAGCCGATCCACGCGGCAAGCAATGCTGCCGGCACCAGAAGATACCACGGACGTCCAAAGAACAGCGCCTGGGTGGTCTCTACAGACAGCCCCAGACGATTGACACTAGGGGGTAATGGGATGCTGACGACAACGAAGGGGATTGTCAGCACAACAAGCGCGCCGACAAACGCAACGATGGCCGCCGTGAAGCCCAACGCCAACGCGGCCCGGTGTCCCATGTCCGCACGCGGGCTGTCGCGCCTCTCGGCAGAGTTGAGAGGTGTGCCGCTTACCGCCCCGGCCGGCTCGGCGGCAGGGGCAGACGCTTTCAGAGTATGCGGGGGAGGGGACAACTCCATGGGTTTATTATACAGAAGTGTCGATGAATGTCAACTCCCTGTCACAGCCCGGACGACCAGGCTTGATTGAGCGAGCAGTCGCCATGCCCCTGACGGGGCTCCATGAAGCATGAAAATTGCTGGATGGCTAGATGGCTGGGCGGTAACAATGTGAGCCATCCAGCCATCAGCCATCTAGCCAACTATTTTTAGGGCAGCAAGGCATCATCAGATGTACTGGGCGACAAATTCCAGCAGGTCCATCACCTGGATAGAGGTCTCCATTCGCTCGTGGGCCATTTTCAGCCGCTCGAAGCAGGCCGGGCAGTCAAGCAGCATAATGTCCGCTCCCGTCTCCTCCGCTTCGCGGATCACGGCTTTGGCCATGTCTACCGACAGCTCGCCGTAGGCCCGTCGGATGCCACCGCCCGAACCACAGCAGCGCGCCATCTCCCGGTTGTGTTCCATTTCCACTACTTTCACACCTGGCACGCTGCGCGCGACGATGCGTGGCGGCTCGTGAACCGGCGTCCCCCGAGCGATGTAGCAGGGATCGTGAACGGTGACGGTGACGTCGGCTTGCTTGCCTGGCTTGAACTTCCCTTGTTGAATCTGTTCCACCAGCACCTCGGTGGTATGCACAATCTCCAACGGGAAGTTTTCCGCACCGTACAGCTCCGGCCAACGGTGGGTGAGGTGATCCAGGCAACAAGGGCACGAGGTTGCGAGCCGCTTGACGCCCTGGGCTACATACCCATCCACGTTGTGATGGACCAATTCGACAAGCATCTCGCGGTAGCCGAGTACCCACAGCGGGAAGCCGCAGCAGTACTCGTCCATGAAGAGCGTAAACTCGACCCCGGCGGCGTGCAATGCCTTGACCGCGCCGGCCACCATCGGTTGGGCGGTGTAGGCACCGCTGCAGCCGACGAAGAAGCCGGTCTCGGCCTGTTCGGCGACGGGCACGTCCGCCGGCAGGAACTCGAACCGTTCGGCGTGCGGCCGATCGTAAGGGTTGTGCTTTTCGGCGATGATCTGTGGCGAGTTCACCTGGCCGCCGATCGGCCCCACACCCAGTTCGACCATCTTGGCCCGCAGCGCCGGCCACAGCCGCTGGGTGTGGATGCCCACCTCACAGACTTCACCGCACCGGCCGCAGGTTGTGCATTTGTATAACGCCTCCGAGAGCTGGGTCAGGGTGTAGCGGCTCATCTCGGGCCGGCCGAAGATGCGCGGCAACAGACCGTGCTGCAGGCGCAGCATTTCGCCGTAGATGCGCATCTTCTCCGGCGGGGTAATCTTCTCGTCCCCCAGGATGTCAAACACCGGGCACCATTCCAGACAGGCGTGACACCGCACGCAGGCGTCCAGGCTGGCAAGTTGAAGCTTGGTCAGACCCTCGGCCAGGTCAACAGCACGTTCGGGTTCCTGAGGCATCAACAATCTCCTCTGCTCGGGTCAGGCTGCGCCGCGAGGCTGCGATAACCGCTGCCGGGCCGCGTAGGTGGTGATCTGCGCGGCCAGCATGTGGAACAGTTTGGAGAAGGGCAGGTAGCCGATCAGCGCAAACCCGCCCACGCCGTGGAGCACGTAAGCCCACGTGTAGGCCCGCATCGGATCGCCCGCCGTCAGCGCTGCCACCGCCCACCCGAACATTGAACCGACGGGATAGGTGCCGGCTTGTGACCAGCCCAGCGGCGCCAGGCGCAACCCTTCCAGCACGAAGCCCAGGATGACGACCACCCAGAACAGGAGCAGCACCACACTGTCAGCCGGCAGGGAAATCTGGTGGACGGTAGGGAAGAAGAACCGCTTCACCACACCAACCGTAAGCCCGATGAGCAGCAGCCCGCCGCTCACGTCCATGGCTGTGGCCAGGGCCGGCTCGATCTGTGCCAGCAGGTCTGGACGGAAGATTTGGTTCACCAGGGAACTGAGCACGCCGAGCAGCAGGATGATGAACGACCAGGTGATGAGCACGAGCATGACGCCGCGAACTTTGCTGCGGGCAAACACGCGCCGGCCAAACAGGCAATCGAGTGAGAAAGGCCGGGTGAGGACCAGCCATATCATGCCCAGGTAGCCCTTGCCTTCCAACGGGCCACTGCCTTTGTCTTCACCGCTCAACCAGAGGGAGATTCGGCTTAGTGTCCCCAACGCGAAGACCACCAGCGCAGCCAGCCCGACGGTGTCGAACAATCCGCGCCACCCCGCGGGCACATTGATTAGTGATTGAAACAAGGTATGCATCAGGTACTCCATTTCGGATTGCGAATTGCGGATTTCGGATTGCGAATTGCAGATCGCGGAATGAGAAATCCGAAATTCGCAATCCGAAATCCGAAATCCGAAATTCGCAATCAGTTCGCTCCGGCCTCGATCCAGCGCGCAATCAAGTCGATCTCGGCGTTCGTCAGTGGTGGGCTACCCAGAGGCATCTGCTGGCCGGCTTCCCAGGTTCCGCGCAGGGCCTGGATGAGCAGGCTGGCTTCTGCATCGCCAGGTACGATGGCCGGCCCGTGCAGGCCACCCTTGAGCAGGTCGGCCCGCGAAGCGACGCTGAGACCGCCCTGCACGCCGTGGCAGGCAGCACATTTCTGGCGTAGTAGGGGCTGAACCTGGGACGAGAAGTCCGGCGCACCGGCCATCCCTCGACTGCCGGCACCCCCCACTTCGCTGACGAGACTCGGCGCGGTGATCAGCCTGACCCCCACATAGCCATGGCAGCGGTTGCAAAAGGCATCTGGATCGGCATGGCATCCCAGGCACTCGGTTTCGCCCAGGTCGGAGGCCTGTATATATGCGAAATGTGTGATGCGCCAGTTTGCCAGCGGTTCGTGATAGTCCGGGGCGGTGAGGCCGGCCGGCACGCTGAGCGCCAGCGGCCCACTCCCTCCCAGGGCCGGTTTTTCGACTCGC
>CAZHMV010000295.1:0-3672 GCA_964532665.1 uncultured Anaerolineales bacterium | reverse complement strand
CACGGATGAGGGTAGGGGGTGATCCGCGGGTTTCTGTTGATCCGCGGGTTTGCTTGCGGGCCGGCAGTGGTTATGGTAGAATTGCGCCACCTGGGCAGCGACAGACTAAGGGCCACTTACATAGGTTGGCCGAGGAAGAGGTGGCCGTGGTAGAAGGAAACCGACCATGAAACGACTGTAATTCATCGTCTGCCCAGGTGAGGGTTTCGCGTCTGTTACGCAAGTTGTGCGGTAGCGAGGGTTTCTTGCAACCACAGGGAGATGGGGCCAAACGTCGCTACCTCTTACGCGATGATAAGAGGCTCTTAACATGATAAGAGGCTGCCCGCTTATGTGTTAAGATGATGCCTGGTGCTACTGGACCGTGTGGAGCAGGAACCGGCCAATGCGCTGGAAAGCGTAGAAACATACAGCATGTTGCATAACTCCTTATCCCTGTTGTATAAAATCGCGCACGTTGTGTAAGCGGTGTGAGTTGACACATGGTAAAGGGCAATGGAAGATCAGACAATTCATGCCATAGCTGAAATGACAGCCGCCGGCATACCCCGCAGCCTGGCCCCCTGCTTTCAGGAATATGACCTGGAACGTCTCGACCCGACGCAGCATGGGGACTTGCTGATTGAGCGTGTCCTGGCCTATGGCGACCGGCGCGAACTACGCTGGCTCTTCGACCGCTACGGCCGGACACGGATTTCCGAATGGGTGCAACGGCTGGGTGCACGCCGGCTGCCCTGGCGTCGCCACAACCTGTGGTGCGTGTTGTTGGGCCTGCCTCCTGCCCGCCGGCTGCGCCTGGAGGAGCAGCAGATATGGCCACACTAGACCCTATCCATTGGGAAACCATCACCCCTCAGATGCGAGATCTGCTGCGATTCATTGGGCAGCAACCTTTGTTGCCGGGCGATTCTATCTAGCCGGCGTCTCGATCTGTGGACCGCGTTTGTCAGAGAATCAACTTGCCCGGGACCAGGTTTACACCATCAGGGGGGAATACAGCCGCCGGCCTGCGGGCTTGCGGGCCGGCGTTGCCTGTGGTAAAATGCAGCCAGCCCTGTGTACCGGCCTCCTTGCCGGCATGCCACATCCAGGTCGAGGTTCAGTGCATCGGAGCTAAGCCCCGTTAACCGGGAGGGGGAGATTGCCCATGTTGGCTTGCTATTCACACCCTCAACTGCATACGCGGCCTGCTTCTGCCGCAGTCAGGTGACCGGCACCTCATCTGAGGCACGGCGTAGGTGCCGGTCACCTTCCTTGAATCACAAGCAACCAATGTCAGTGCAGATCCGACAGCGTGTTTACGACTTGCTCCGCGAGATGCCTACCCGTGGCCTTGCCGCCGCTAAGCAGCTCTTCTGGACCGAGCTGAACTACGGCCGGGAGAACGAACCGCTGTCACGCCGGCAGTGGCCCGAACGGGCTCGCGATGTCCTGGCTGAAGATCCCCTTATCCTGGCCGGCCACGGTGGCTTCCACATCATCTACGCCAGGCTGGCCGAGGGACAGACAGGCCGCTCTTTTCCGCTCTCCCTGACTGCGGAGCGGCTGGTGATTGACCAACTGCTCGACGACCACCCCTACGCCCTCTTCGTGTTCAGCGACCCGCAAGAGGGCCATTGGCATCTGGTCAATGTGAAACTGGACAAGGTGGCCGGCACTTCGGAAGTGCCGGCCACCTCCACGCGCCGGCTCTTCCGCCGCATCGCCATTGGTCCCCACGAGCGGCTGCGCACCGCCGCTGAGCGTGTAGCCATGCTTGATCTGACGACACTCAGCCCCGATCTGGCCGGGCTTTCGCCACTGGTCGTTCAACAGAGGCACGATGACGCCTTCGATGTCGAAGCGGTTACCAAGCAATTCTTCCAGCGCTTCGCCAGTTTGTTTTACCGCGTCCGTGACGAGATCGCCACCCGACCAGACCTGGCTGACCATGCCGATGATCTGGCTCAAACTCTACTGGATCGACTTCTGTTTCTTTACTTCATTCAGAAGAAAGGCTGGCTGGACGAGGACCCCGACTACCTCTACAATCGCTTCCTCGATGGTCACGCCGGCCAGCCCGAAGCCATCAGTTTCTATGGTGAAGTCGTCTACCCGCTCTTCCTGGCACTGTCAGATCCACAGACCAACCGCGATCTGTCGGACAGGCTGGGCGTTGTGCCATTCCTGAACGGTGGTTTGTTCGAGTTGCACATGGCCAGCTATGGGCTGTCCGCATCAGAGGCCCGCCTGCCGGTCTCCAATGCCACCTTCCAGGCCCTGTTCGAGGAGCTGTTGGAACGCTACAACTTTACCATCAGCGAGGACAGCCCGCTGGATCAGGAAGTCGCCATCGACCCCGAGATGCTGGGCAAGGTCTTCGAAAGCCTGGTGCTGGAGCGGGAACACGATCCCGACGTGGACCTGCGCAAAGCAACCGGTTCCTACTACACGCCGCGTCCCGTCGTCGCCTTCATGTGTCGGGAGGCGCTGACCGAGTACCTGGCCGGCGAGAGCGGTATCGCACGCGACCGCATCGCAACGCTGCTGGATTTGCCCCCGGCCAACCAGATGACCGACGCCGAACGCGAAGAGTTGCAAGGTCTGTTCTCCACAGCCGAGGCCCAGGCCCTGAAGGCACTGATGTTGAACGTCCGCGCCTGCGATCCGGCGGTGGGCTCCGGAGCCTTCCTGGTGGGCCTGTTGCAGACCATCACCTGGGCAATCGAGTCGCTGGACTGGCGTTTGCACGGCGATGCCGCGCTGGCCCGACGCAACTACGCCTACGATCTCAAGAAGCAGATCATCGAGCGCTGCCTGTACGGGGTGGACATCCAGGCGCAGGCGATTCAGATCTGCAAGCTGCGGCTGTGGCTGAGTCTGGCGGTGGACTACGAGCTGCCAGCCGGCGTCTCCCTGGCGCAAGCCATCCGGCAGGTGCCGGCCCTCCCCAACCTGGCCTACAAAGTCCGCCAGGGCGACAGCCTACTGCAGCGCCTCTTCGGCCAGGTGGTGCAGTTGGACGTACTGGCCCGCGACCGCGAGACCAAGGAACTGGTGGAGGATTTGCGGGGCGAGAAAGCCACTTACTTCACCCTGGCCGACAGCGCGCAGAAGCGCCGGCGGGGACTGGGCATCCTGGAACTTCAGACGGCCCTGGCCGAGAAGCTGCTGGAGGCCAAACACCAACAGCTTCTCGGCTACCAGCCTACGTTGATGGGCGAAGAAACGGCGAAGGCGCGCCGGCAGCGCCAGGCATGGGAAGCGCGGGACCGTCAGTACGAGGAACTGGAGGCGCGCATTGGGCAGGTGCGGAAACGACTGGCTCAGTGGCGTCGCCAGCGCGATACGCGGGGGATAGATGCCGAAGAGCTACGCCGGCAACTGCTGGGCGATCCCGATCACCCCACCTTCATCTGGCAGGTGGACTTCGCTGAGGTCTTTCAGGAAAAGGGCGGTTTCGATGTGATGATTGCCAACCCGCCCTACGTCCGTCAGGAGAAGATCAAGCACCTCAAGGAGGATCTCAAGCAGGTCTATCCCGACATCTACCACGGCGTGGCCGACATCTACGTCTACTTCTACGCCCAAGGACTCCAGCAACTGCGCGACGACGGCGTGCTGGTGTATATCAGTTCCAACAAGTTCATGCGGGCCGGCTATGGCAAGACGCTGCGCCGGCTGCTGGGGCAG
>CAZHMV010000294.1:0-3696 GCA_964532665.1 uncultured Anaerolineales bacterium | reverse complement strand
GGTTATCTGCTACGCTGGGACATCAAAGCTTTCACCCTGATGCTGCTGGTCGAGCAGAACCTGGCCGCGATTCCGGTCATCGGGAAGATGCTGGTGGCTATCGTCTTGGGCGGCACGGAATTGGGGGTTGTTCCGCTGTTTCGTGGGTATGCCTTTCATATCTGGTTTCTGCCCCTGGTGCTGAGCATCTTGCTCGGCACCCATCTGCTCATTGCCTGGCGACAGGGCCTGGCTCACAGCCCGCATAACTGGGAACGACGAATCAGCCTGACGCCGGCGGCGCGCCGGCGGATGCGCTTTCTACCCGGCCTGCTGATCCTGACCATGCTGTTGCTTCTGGCGGGCACCCTGCCGGCCCAGGAACCGGTCACTGGTCCCATCGACCGGTCACCGGTTCCGCATCCCGATTGGCTTTTCGTGTTCTACTTCCTACCCTTCTGGTTCTTCGAAGGTCCCTGGCGACCAGTGGGCAGCGTCATGATACCTGTAGCTATCATCCTGCTGCTGGCGGCACTGCCCCGGCTCCGGAGCATCCCCCTCGGTACGCTTCGCACTCGGGGCAAGGATCGGCGCAGGGTGGGTACGGTGGTGCTGATCGTGGCCGGCATCCTATGGGTGTCGTGGCTGTTCGCTCAGGTAGGGCGCATGGGTGCTCAGGTGCCGACCCAGGGGTGTGGTGCCTGCCACAAGCCGAGCATTGTGGGCGGTGCTCCCTCCCGCGTCTCCGAGTTCAAACAATTGGGCCCCGATTGGTTGGTGGATCACCTGCAAGATCCCCCCCGCTCTCTCATTGAGCCGTTCACCTCACAGAAGATGCGCTAACGACGACGGTTGATCGGGTTCGTCTGACAGATGTGCTTCCATCGGCTACCGGACGGTCTCGGCCAGAACCGCCTCCACCACACTGCGGAACGTCTGCCAGGACATGTATCCCGAGAACAACCGGCCATTGATGACGAAGGCCGGCGTGCCCCGGGCGCTGGCCCGGAGCGCTTCGTCGGTGTCCTCTTCGGCCTCCTTCTCAAAGCGGCGCGAGGTCAGACACTCGGTGAAGGCCTGTTCTTCAAAGCCCAGCCCAACTGCCGCTTGCATGATGGTCTTCTGCGCCGTTGGTTTGAACTTCCACACGCTCTGATTGTTGAACAGCCAGTTATGCATCGCCCAGTAGTTACCTTGTTCGCCGGCACACTCGGCGGCCATGGCAGCCGTTATTGACTCGGAACCAAAGATGATGAAGTCTTTGTAGATGTAGTAGACTTTGCCCGTCTTGATGTACTCTTCATCCAGAAGAGGAAAAACGTCACGCGCGTGACGTCCACACCACGGTCACTGGTAGTCGGAGAATTCAACGATGGTGACCGGGGCATCGGGATCGCCTTTTACGCTGGTTGCCTCGGGTTTCGGCACAAACCCCTTGCGAACCGGCGGCAAGGCCATCCGTCTAGCCGACCGGCGCGCTGGGACAGCCGGCGCTACCAGTTTTGCGGTCTCCTGGCCAACGGCCGGGTTCGTGGTGATGCCCGGCGCCGGCGATTGGCCGACGTCTGTCTCCGAGACGCTGCTCATCGTTGACAGTGTCCACCAGCCGAAGCCGGCGACAAAGATCGCCACCACGAACAGCACCGCCACAATCAACATATGTCGCAGGCCAATGACAATGTCGGTTGGTTGTGTCGTCAAGTTCTCTTCTGGTTCGTCTCTCACTGTGGGGGCGGAAGCAGGAGCCATGCCGGCATCGGGTTGCGTCGCCAAGTTCTCTTTTGTGTTCATTCTCCTTCACCTAACTCCTTGCGAGTGATGCTGCAGCTTTCATTCGTGGTCACGCTGAACGGCGGGGTCCCGCCACCACCGCTGCGACGCTCAGTATACTGCCTCGCAGCGTATCTCACAACAGCCAAATGGCGGGGTTCGGACCCCGCCATTTGGCCTATCTCTACTATCGATTATGCCGTTGCTCCGGCTACATCGCAACTCCTCGCGGCTAGCTTCGACTTGACTCCTCCAACTCCAGCCGCTTCAGCATCAAGGCGTTGACAGCCACGATGATGGAGCTACCGCTCATGGCGATGGCCCCGATTTCGGGCCGCAGTGTAAGCCCAAAGAAGGGATACAGCAGCCCCGCTGCGATGGGGATGGCCAATGCATTGTAGGCCACCGCCCAGGCCAGGTTCTCCTTCATCTTGCGCAGTGTGGCCCGAGAGATCTTGAGCATCTTGAGGACGTCAAAGGGATCGCTCTTCATGAGCACCACGTCTGCCGTCTCCACGGCCACGTCGGTGCCGGCGCCGATGGCGATGCCCACATCTGCCTGGGCCAGAGCGGGTGCGTCGTTGATGCCGTCCCCCACCATGGCGACGAATTTGCCCTGCCCCTGGAGTTCCTTCACCTTGTCCTGCTTCTGGTCGGGCAGCACCTCGGCGAACAGGGTGCCGATGCCCAGTTCTTTCGCCACCCGTTCGGCGGTGCCCCGGTTGTCACCGGTAAGCATGGCGACTTCGATTCCCATGGTGTGCAGGGCTTCCACGGCTGCCTTGGCGCCCGGCCGCGCCGCATCGGCGATGGCAACGAGCCCTGCCAGGTGGCCGTCCACGGCAGCGTAAACCACCGTCTGCCCGCCGCCCTCCAGTTCTCGGGCACGCTCTCCCAGGCCATCGAAGGATACGTTGCGGTCGGCCATCAGTTTGCGGTTGCCAGCCAGCACCTCATGGCCTTCGACCACGGCCCGCATTCCGTGGCCGGGGATGGCCTCAAATGCCTCAGCCACGCTCAGATCTACCCCGCGCTCCTGGGCTGCCCGCACAATGGCCTGGGCCATTAAGTGTTCGCTGCCCTGCTCCGCTGAAGCAACCAGTCGCAGTAGCTCGTCTTCCCCCATCGGGTTGCCGGCGGTCACCAGCTTCACCACTTCCGGCTCGCCCTTGGTCAGCGTGCCGGTTTTGTCGAAGATGATGGCCTGCAGCCTGGCCGGCTGCTCCAGCGCGGTGGCGTTCTTGTAGAGGATGCCGTGCTCCGCCCCCAGCCCGGTACCGACCATGACCGCCGTCGGCGTGGCCAGCCCCAGAGCGTCCGGACAGGTGATGACCACCACGGTGATGGCCAGGGTCAGGGCGAACAGGGCCGTCTGTCCGATGAGGAAGTACCAGATGACAAAGGTGATCAGGCCGCCCAAGACGGCCACCAATACCAGGTAGTGCGCTGCCCGGTCGGCCAAGCGTTGGGCTGGCGCTTTGCTGTTCTGGGCCCTTTGCACCAACTGGACAATCTGGGCCAGGGCGGTGTCGGCCCCCACGCGGGTAGCCCGGAACTTGAAGCTGCCCGTCTTGTTGATGGTCGCTCCGATCACCTCGTCGCCCGGCCGCTTCTTGACCGGCACGCTCTCGCCGGTGATCATGCTCTCGTCTACATCGGACTCGCCCTCAAGGATCACGCCGTCCACGGGTACTTTGTCCCCAGGCCGGATGACCACGACGTCGCCCACCACCACTTCGCTGGTGGGGATCTCCACCTCCTGGCCGTCCCGTTGTACCCGGGCCATGGGCGGTGCCAGGGTGAGCAACTTCTGGATGGCCTGGCCGGTGCCGCTGCGAGCCCGCATTTCCATCCAATGGCCGAAGAGGACGAAGGTGACCAGCATGGCCGCTGCTTCGTAAAATACCTCACCCTGGAACAGGAACGTGCCGGCCAGGCTGAACACGT
>CAZHMV010000293.1:0-3950 GCA_964532665.1 uncultured Anaerolineales bacterium | reverse complement strand
CTGTCCCGAAAATGTGGTAGAATCATAGGCGTCTTCGACACTTTCCCCCTGCTTTGTGTCACGCAGTGAACGGCGTGCAACGATACGCCGGCTGTTCTGGAAGACCGAGCCAGTTCGCCAAACCCTGTGAGTTGGTCCCAGGTATGTGCAATGGCCGATATCCGCATCGCCATCGTTGATGATCAGACCCTGGTCCGAGAGGGGCTGGCCTCGCTGCTCGCCCTGGTGCCGGACCTGACGGTGGTGGGCACGGCCTCCGATGGACGCGAGGCGCTGGCCCTGGTCGCCGAGCAGGCCCCCGACGTGGTGCTGATGGACGTGCGTATGCCGGGCATGAGCGGCGTGGCCGCCACGCACAAGATCCGCGCGCGATACCCCCACACCCGCGTGATTGTGCTGACCACCTTCGACAATGATGAGTACGTCTTCGAATCGCTGCGCGCCGGCGCATCCGGCTACCTGCTCAAAAACGCCGACCCCGATCGCCTAGCGGCGGCCATCCGCGCCGTCCATGCCGGTGACTCCATCCTGGATCCGGCCGTCACCCAGAAGGTGATCCAACGCGCGACCCACCCCGAGGGAGAGGAGCCGGCCCTGACCGAGCGCCTGACGCCGCGCGAGCGCGATGTGCTGCGCCTGATGGCCGAAGGAGCCACCAATGCCGAGATTGCCGCCAGGTTGTGGCTGGCGGAGGGGACGGTGAAGAACCACGTCAGCCACATCCGGAGCAAGGTGGGGGCACGCGACCGCGCCCACGCCGTTCGCCTGGCGGTGGAATGGGGATTGTTGGATGAATAACGCACCCACGGACGGGGCATCTCGTGCAGACATCCGCGCCGGCCGCAAGACCTTTGTAGCCACCGTGGTCGCCGTGTATCTCGCCATGTTCGCTTCCCTGCGGCAATCCTTCACCCCCGCCCAGATCGTTGAGCTGACTGCGGCGGGCGGGGCGTATCTGCTGGTGGGCCTTTACGGCGCTGAGTTCTACATCCGCACCGGTTCGGCGTTCGTCCTGGCCCTGTTCTACACCCTGGAGATCCCCCTGGCCGGCTTCATTGTCTATTGGACGGCCGGCTTCTTCCTTGCCGGCCTGATCATGCTGCCCCTGGCCAGCCTGGCTGTACAGGTGCTACCTCGGCGTTGGATGCTGGCCGTGTGCGCGTTGCTCGTCGTGACCCTGAGCGCCGCCTACGGGTTGAGCGGTGGCCTGGAGGCTGCGTTGCTGGCCGGCATCGGCTATCTGGCGGCCAGCGTGTTCGTGGTCTTTGTTACCCAGGTGGCCGTGCGCGAACGCGAAGCGCGTGCCGAGGTGGAGCGACTGGCCGACGAGTTGAGCGAGGCCAACCGCAAGCTGCGCGAGTACGCTGCCCAGGCCGAGGAGTTGGCGGTCACTCGCGAGCGCGCCCGTCTGGCACACGAGATTCACGACACCGTCGGTCACACTCTGACCGCCCTCGATGTCCAACTGGAACTGCTGGCCCGGCTACCCTCTGGTCAGACTGAGCAGCGCCGGCAGGCCGCCAGACAAGCCAGCGCCCTGGTCAAAGACGGCCTGGCCGACGTACGCCGGGCGGTCCAGGCGTTGCGCCCCGCCGCCCTGGAGACCTTTTCCCTCCCCGATGCCATTGCCGCACTGGTAGCCGACTTCGAGCAGACAGTGCACATCCCCACAGCTTGCCAGGTCGAGGGGCAGGTCACACCGCTGCCGCCCCGCCTGGCCCTGCCCCTGTACCGGGCCGCGCAAGAGGCGCTGACCAACATCCAGCGCCACGCGCCGGCCGCGAGACAGGTGACGGTGCAGTTGTGCTACGGGGCGGAGGCAGTGGTGTTGTGGGTAGAGAACGACGGCATTCCCGCCACACCTACCTCCCCCCCCAGAGTGGGGGGGACTGAGGGGGGCAGGGGAGCTACGGCCTGCGTGGCCTGCGCGAGCGTGCCGAGGCGCTGGGGGGCACGTTCAGCGCCGGGCCGGGCGGAGGGGGAGGCTTTCGGGTGGAGATGGAACTACCAGTGACCAGTCATCAGTGACAGGAGTTACGCGGTAAAGGTGACCGGCACTTCCTCAATCCCGTCGGAGGACCAGTGACGGTGGTACTGCGGCCAGTACAGGCACGCCAGGCACAGTTCCGAAGTGCCGGTCACCTGATCTCGCTCTCACTGCGTAACTCCTGTCAGTGATCAGTCATCAGTATTCGGCATTCACTGCTCACTGTTCACTGTTCACTGATGACTGATCACTGACAAACGCCTCGTGCTCGGGAGAGGCCAATCCCCGCTGTAGGACGGCCAGCACGCCGGCCAGGTCCCCTTCCCAGAACCGCTCCGGTTGCAGCCACAGCCCAGGCAGCACCCGGCTGCGCAGAACCCCTTCCTCATCCGGTTCCAGGCGTTGATATTCCCCTTCCTGCCATTCATACCAGCGAGTCTCCCGCTCGTAGACTAGCAGAACCAGGTACTCCTGCACCCCGTTACGGCGGTAGGCGTTCAACTTGTCGTGCAAGTCGTACGACGCGCTGCTAGCCGCCACCTCGACGATCAGATCCGGCGTGATCTCCAGAAAGCTGTCTCTGGGAGCACGCAACGCCCGTCCCGTCGGATCATCGATCCAGACGCACACATCGGGCTGCGGTTCGTTGTCAGCATCGAGTCGGAGGGAGGTATTGTCGGAGACGCGAATACCAGGCGTTGCCGCCCGGTAGACACTTAGCCAGCCGATGATGTCGCTGTGGGGTTCGCCATGTTGGGGGTAGACAGGTGATGACACGAAGACGACTCCTTCAATCAGCTCTGCTTTCTTGATGTCGGGGCGCGCGTCATAGCGACGCTCGAACTCGGCACGACTCAGACGATCGCCGCTGTTCAAAGGGGGCCTGCCATCACCCACTAATCGATGGCCCCGAAGGGAGGGCGCCGGCCTGGCCTGGACCTGCTGCTCCTCTTGCGTTGTCGCCTTCATCTTGTCTTCTCCCGATACACGAACCCTGAATCGCCTCCACTTCGATAAACTCAGTGCAAGTCTGGATAGCAGGTACATTCTATCAGAGAAGGCGCCGCTTGTCAATGTGGTTGGCCGATGCGGACTCGTCTATTCGTTGCCCCATTCGTTGACAGTGATTCCCCAACCCCCTCTGAGCACCTTCAGATTGTGAGAGCGTTCGGAAACCTCCAATCTCCAATCTCCATTCTCCAATCTCCATCCTCCAATCTCCATGCTCCATCCTCCTTCCCCCAAGCCCCAGTCCGAAATCCAGATACCCACGACCAGTCATGGTCAAGTCATGGTTTTTCCCCAAAAAATCGTGACAAAACCATGACCCCAGACACGTGACAAATGATCCGTTTGCGTTTATGCTGTGGCCAGGCGAAATGACGGCAGCACAACAGTATTGGGAGGCAAGAAGAATGTCCACAGAAGACAACAAGACCGTGGTCCGTCGTCTCATTGAGGAGGCGTGGAATGAGGGGAACCTGGCCATCATTGATGAGCTTCTTTCCCCTGATTATGTACTCCACATTGACGCTCCCGGACCGCCCGGCCGCGAGGGCTACAAGCAAGATGTTACCATGCATCGCACGGCCTTCCCTGACCTGCGATTCACCATGGAAGACATGGTTGCTGAGGGCGATAAGGTGGTGCTGCGCGCCACCTTGCGCGGGACGCACAAGGGCGAGTACATCGGTATTGCGCCCACAGGCAAGCAGATAACGCTGACGGCGATCTCCATCCGCCGCGTCGAAGGTGGCAAGATAGCGGAAGAATGGGTCGAGCTGGACATGCTGGGTCTGATGCAGCAGCTCGGCGTTGTGCCGCCGCCCGGACAGTAGGAAACAGGTCAAAGCCGGCTGCCGCCACATTGCCTAAGACGGGGTTGCCGGCTTCAGCCATGCCGAGAACGCTAGCGTAACAGTTGCGCAATCAGAAGCGAAATCATAGATTCACGGTGGTTTTT
>CAZHMV010000292.1:0-3956 GCA_964532665.1 uncultured Anaerolineales bacterium | reverse complement strand
AGACTGCTATGTCCGCCTTCCCATCCCCGTCGTAATCCGCCGGCACCGGAATGTCACCAGGTGCGCCCCAGCCCCTGCCAATATAGCCGTCCCTTGATCTGCTGATGTACCATGCACTGTTACGGGGTCGATAGACCACCACATCAGCCTTCCCATCTCCATCGAAGTCGGCATAACGAAAGAATGCATCAGTTACCACATACACCGTTCCGCCGCCTGGGCTAAGAGTTCTTCCCGCCCCCGCATCCGGCCACGCATTCGCCTGAGTGTCCGTCAGCAGCGCGTTCTCCAGGTTGAGCGTCGTCACGCCGGCTCGCGTCGCCTTGAACGTAACATCCCACAAGGTAATATTGTTGCCGGTTGGGCCGGCAGTCAATGGGGCCGTCTGGTGATAACTGTAACAGCCTATAGCCACATCACCGGTCACATTGTCAGGGGATGGGCCTCCGGAAGGCAGCACAGCCGTCGTTCGCCCCGTGCTACCCAGGTCACCACAACCAGTTCCAGAAATCCCTTCCAGATAGGCTGGATCATATCTCACATCGCCTTCGCCTGCCCCGAGACCGTTGGTGCTCATCTGACCATTAAGATCTGCCTTGACCTGCAGCGTGACCTGGCCATTCACCGGCACGGCCAGGGTCGCCGGCTCGATCTTCATCGTCACCGTACCCGCCGGCTCGGCATACAGCCGGCCACCGCTGGGCACAACCACCAGAGCAATCACGATCAATACGAAGGCCGCGACGCCGGCCCATCTGAACCATCTCGGCATAACATGCTGTTGTGTCATTATGATTAACCTCCCGAAGGATAGATGCCGCCTGGGCTTCATTCCCACTCGCTGCGTTGACATTCTCCCACAATTATAGCAAAACATGGGTTGAGGTGCTCTGCCGGCGGGTGAATTTTGGGTGAATTCTCCAGTGCCATGATACCACAAAACGCACCGTTTTTCAAGGCCGCCGGCCCTCGAATTGCCTACGCTGAGTATACCACAAAGGCCGGCGAATGTTGTTAGGGGTATGTTAAATATGCGTTAAAACTGAATGAAATCCATTGCCATCGTCGGGGTAAACGATCTCTTCGTCCAGCGCCGGCGGGGTCCAGGGCACGCGCGTCGCTTCTAGCGTCATATCGGATCACCTCGTATGCCAATCGATACATCTGGAAATGCGCCGCTCTATCGCCCCCGCTCCCCCCGCAGGGCGCGCTCGAACGCATCGACCAGCGCGGGGTCAACGCCGGCGATCTCGGCCACAGCGCGTATCGGTGAGGGGAGCGGATCCTGCCATAACCACTCGACTCTTATCCAGAAGTCAAGGAGGACATCAGCATGGTAAGACCCCCGGTCGCCGCTGAACGCCGGGCGATAGCGCTCTCCCTCCAGGCGATAGAAGTCGGCCCATTCGATCTGCGGGTCGATAAGCCAGTACTCACGCACACCCCCCTGCGCGTATTCGTAGAACTTGTCGCCCCGGTCACGCCCCACGCTGTCCGGCGAGACGATCTCCACCACCAGGTCAGCCGGCCCGTCCAGGTAGGTCTCCTTCAGAGTATCTTCGTCCGCCCAATTGAGGAACTCCTCGTAGCTCATCTTCCCCGCCGGCGGCTGACGTTGCGTTGCCTCGATTATCTGCTGCTGGACCATGATCCCACTCTCCATCATCCTGATACTCTGGGGAACTCTGGGGAACTCTGGGAACTTGGGGGAATTCGGGGGAACTCGGGGGAACTCAGGGGAAATCCCCCGAGTTCCCCCGAATTCCCCCGAATTCCTCAGAATCACGCGGAATCCGAAGACGCCGACTCCTCCTCCCCTTCCAAGAACTCCAGGAAGAACGCCCCAAACACCCCCACCATCAACCCCAGCGCGCCAGCCAGGGCCACGTTCAGCGCCTTGCGCGGGCCAATCGGCTTCTCCGGCGCATCGGCGTGCATGGCGATGCTCACCTGCAGGTCCGGGGCCTCGGTGGCTACCTTGACCTCGGCATACTTGCGGCGCAGCGAGGTATACGTGTCCCACGCCACGTCCCGGCTGTCCGTCAGCTCTTTCTGGCGCGCCTGCTGGTGCTCCAGTTCACTCTGCAAGGTCAGCAACTGTTGTTCCCAGTCCGTGCTCTGCACTGTCTGATTTAATGCCTGCCGGCGCGATGTCAGAGTGGACAGAAGTGCATCCAGCTCATGTTGCCACTTTGCGGCGTCCTGCGGCGACGTGGTCCAGGCCGCCGGATCGAGCTGCAACTGGGTGTTCAGTTGCGCCCCCGATGAGGTCGTGAAGGCCCGGGCACGCAGAAAGACGGCCGCCAGGCTGTTCCCCAGCGAGGTGGGCATGGTCGAGGCGACGCCCTGGGCCAACTGAGCCTGTAGCGACTCTACATCATCGATCAGGTTATCCAGTGTGCGCAGATCGGCATACTGCTTGTCAATCCGCTTCTGGAGATCATCCACCTCGCGCTGGAGGCGCTGAATCTGGTTGTCCGCCAGGAACTGCACCAGAGCCTGCTCAGCCGCCTGATAGTTGGTTCCGGCATCTTTCACCTGGGACGCCAGCGTCTCAGGCGTCTGCGCCACGTCGCTGAACAGCGGGTTCACGTACATCACGTAGGTGGCGGCCCACGTGTTGGCCAGCGTGGCCGCCAGTTGTGGGTCTTCGTTCTTCACCTGGATGGTGAGCAGATCGCCGTTCAGTTTGGAGCTGACAGAGCCGAGCAACACATCTACCCGCCGCTGACCCTCGGGGAGCTTATCACCCAGGCGCTCGATGACCTGGGCCGCCACGGCCCGCGAGGTGGCCAGCGTTTGCAGGGCCTCGCGCCGCGACTTCACGTCTTCGCTGAGCTCGGTGCGAATCTTGGACGTGAACTGGACATCGGTCCGCGCCTTGAGGATCACGACGCCGGCGGTGGCCTCGTAAACCGGCGGCAGCACGAAGAAGCTCAACAGCGCCGCAACCACCACGGCCACGACCGGGATGCCGATGACCATCAGCCAGCGCCGGCGCAGGACGTCGAAGTACTCGCGCAGATCGATTTCGTCATCGTAGTAGGCCGGCCAGGCAGGGGCTGGCGCAGGTTGGGGAACTTGTGTTTCAGTCATCTCATTCAAACAGGCTCGCCACCATGATGGGCGAAGGTCTCCTGACCGAGCCCGATTCGCCTCGGTCAGGAGACCTTCGGCGATTAAAGACCAAGCAGTTACTTCAACCCCAATGCGCGAGCCACCCGCTCATCCAACTCGCGCAATGTTCGGTCTGTGAGCCGGCCAAGGGTCGTGTAAATCAACGATTGCTCCATGGTCACCAGCTTGGTCGCCTTAATGACCGAGCTGACACGGAGGCCGGTGCTCGCGAACGCAGAACCACTCTGCTGGATCACCAACTCCAAATCGCTCGGTCTGGTAGGGACTTTCGAACTGATCGCCGCCAGGATCACGTCTGGAAAACGCTCATTGAATCTTCTTGGAGACAATACGACGGCAGGTCGTGCCTTCTGCCGCGACAGATCAGTGAACGGGAACGGAACTAATACGATCTCGCCACGATCGTAACTCACGACTCAAATCTCCGCTTCCGTGGTCGGGATCAGATCATTATAGATGTCTTCCTCGGCGTCCTCCCAAAAACTAAAGGCTGATTCAGCCAGACGAAGCCACCCCACGTCTTCCAATTCATCAGACTCCAGCTTGAGCAAGGCTGGCAGACGTTGTCTCAGCTCTATCTTCTCTTCTTGATCCAATAGCAGAATAGCCACTGAAATCTGGTCAACATTTAGCTTTAGTTGGACACTCATTTCTTCCCTACTTTCTCCAGTTGCCTTGCGGTGATGCGCGTCCGTCCGTCGGCCAGGGTGCCATTACCTCGAAACCCCATAAACGCGTTTTTGCCTGTCCTCTGTCTGTCCTTCAAACAGATTGTACATCGGGGCGATTCCAGGAGCAAATAGACCAACTTTCAACCA
>CAZHMV010000291.1:0-3994 GCA_964532665.1 uncultured Anaerolineales bacterium | reverse complement strand
TTGCCGGCGCCCACGATAGCCACTCGCATCGGATGGGGATGTAGGTCAATCATAACGGGTCTCTCCTCGCCTTCACCATGAGACTGGCGCAAAACCGGCCAGCCGATTGAGAAATCGCCCGCACAGTAACAGCAACAGAACTCCCGTGAGCAACACGACGGCCTGCCAGAGATGCTGAAACAGCCCCAGGGAGAAGATCAAGGTCGTCGAACACGCAGGCGAATGTTCTGTACCCGTCTTTACCATTATTGCCAGCGTGAGGCCGATTGAGAGCGCTGCTGCTGCCACATACAGCCACATAGTCGTGATGGGCATCGCCATTTCTGGCCGAAGCATTTCGAGTGTCGAGGTGGCGTGCCCCCCGCTCAAGTTCATCACAATGACCTTGAACATGCCCCAACCCACGAAGGCTCCAATGACATGGCCGAAAAAGGAATTCTTCACTTGTGCTTGATGTTCCTGGGGATGCGCAAAGAGCAAGTAGGCAGTTGCGCCCAGGGATGGAAAAATCAGAGGTGCGCGAAACAGCACCGCCAGTAGCCCTAGAATCCCCATTGCCAGCGTGGCGTTGAACGCGTCGATGATGAGCATCCAGCGCTTGCTTTCTGGCCACTTGGGCGGCGGCTGCCAGTGGAACTTCTTGATCTCGGAGCGGTTCATTTCATCCCGGCCTCTTGTGCAACGGTTCGGATTTGCGAAGAATCAGGCCCACACAATGAGCCCGGGCAGGAACGAAGTGGTCAGGTCGGGGTGGTGGGGTAGCACGCGCACTGTGTAGCCGTGCCGACCGCTCTTGCGGCAGGGGATGGCGCCAGCCTCGAATAGGTAGTTGCCCTCTTCCGCTGGCTCGATGAACTGCATCGGCGTGGCCTCCGCCTCCACGATCTCGCCGCCGGCATCTACCCGCCCCAGGTACAGTTCCACCGTTACGTCATCCGGGGTGAGGTCCCCCAGATGGACTCGCGCCCGAGCGCGGACCTCACTGCCGACCTGAAGCTCCGTGAGTGGTTCGGCCTCTACCTCTTGTACCCGAACCTGAGACCAGTTCTCCCGGATACGGGTCGTCCAGGCCGCCAACGTCTCAGCCCCGGCCATCTCGTCGGCTGTGAGCCGTCGATAGCGCGCGGCTGCCGGCAGGTAAAAGCGCTCCGTGTACTCCCGCACCATACGGTGGGTGTTGAAAAAGTGGCACAGGGCCCCGATGGATGCCTTCATGCGGGCGATCCAGCGGCGGGGTAGCCCGTCGGCCCCCCGGTCGTAGAAGGTGGGCACTACGTCTTGCTCCAACAGGTGATAGAGCGCCTCGGCCTCTACCTGATCCTGGTAGTCGGGATCGTCGTACGTCTCTCCACGCCCGATGGCCCAGCCGAACGGGATTTCGGATTGCAGGGGTTGACCAAATCCGCAATCCGCATTCCGACATCCGAAATCGGACCAGGCTTCGTTCCACCAGCCGTCCAGCGTGCTCAGGTTCAGCACGCCGTTGGCGGTCGCCTTCATGCCGCTGGTGCCGCTCGCTTCCCGCGGCCGGCGTGGTGTGTTTAACCACACATCGGCCCCCTGCACCAGATAGCGGGCCACGGCCATATCGTAGTCCTCCAGGAAGACGATTCGGCGCCGGAACCGCTCCTGCCGCGCCAGGCTCACCACCTGACGGATTAGCTCCTTGCCCGCATCGTCCCGAGGGTGGGCCTTGCCGGCGAAGATGATTTGCACCGGGCGACCGGGGTCATTCAGGATGCGTGCCAACCGCTCCGGGTCACGCAGCAGCAGGGTCGCCCGTTTGTATGGCGCAAAGCGGCGGGCAAAGCCGATGGTCAGCGCCTCGGGATCCAGCGTCTCGGTTGCGGCTTCGATCTCCGCCGGAGGCACGCCGCGTCGCTCCAGTTGGGCACGCAGCCGGCGGCGAACGAAGGCCACCAGCCGTTCCCGTCGCCGTTCGTGGGTACGCCACAGTTCCTCGGCCGGGATGTGCTCGGCCCGTTGCCATATCCCCTGATCGGCCGGCTCCTCTCGCCAGCGCGGTCCCAGGTAGCGGTCGTAGAGCTGGTCCATCTCATGGGAGATCCACGACCGGAAGTGGACGCCGTTGGTCACGTGGCCGATGGGAATCTCATCCTCGGGTACCCCTGGCCAGAGGCCCTGCCACATCTGGCGGGTGACCTGGCCGTGCAGCCGGCTGACCCCATTGCTGTAGGCAGCCAGGCGCAAGGCCAGAATGGTCATGCAGAAGGGTTCGCTGCTGTTATTCGGGTCTTGTCGCCCCAAGGCCAAGAACTCTTGGCGCGAAAGGCCTAGACCTCGTCCTGAGGCTCGGCCCGAAGGATTGCGGGCGTAATCGCCGAAGTAACGGTCCATGAGGTCCGGCGGGAAGTAGTCCTGGCCGGCCGGCACCGGGGTGTGGGTGGTAAAGACCAGGCCAGCCGACGCCGCCTCCCGCGCTTCGACAAACGAGAGGTCCTGGGTTTCCATCAGCCGGCGCACCCGCTCCAGCGCCAGGAAGGCGGAGTGGCCCTCGTTCATGTGGTAGGCAGTCGGTTCCAGCCCTATGGCCTCCAGGGCCCGATAGCCGCCGATGCCCAGCATGATCTCCTGCTGGATGCGCATCTCCAGGTCGCCGCCGTAGAGTTGATCGGTGATGTCCCGATCTTCGGGGCGGTTGGCCGGGATGTTAGTGTCCAGCAGGTAGAGAGACACACGGCCCACCTGGGCGCGCCACACCTGAGCAACAACCTGCCGGCCGGGATAGGCGACTTCGACGGTGAGCGGCTGCCCGTCAGCCTGTCGCTCCAGGGTCAGGGGCAGGTTGTGGAAGTCGTTGTCTTCGTAGACCTCCTGCTGCCAGCCAGCTTCGTTGAGGTATTGCCGAAAGTAACCCTGCTGGTAGAGCAACCCGACGCCCACCAGCGGCAATCCCAGATCGCTGGCCGACTTCAGGTGATCGCCGGCCAGCACCCCCAGCCCGCCAGCAAAGATGGACAGGCACTCCGTCAGGCCGAACTCGGCTGAGAAGTAGGCCACGAGGGGGCCGTCGGTAGCGCCGTGGGCCCGGCGGAACCAGGTGGACTCGCCGGCCAGGTCTGTACTGAGCCCTTCGACGGAGCTCAGGACAGGCCTAGCCGAAGTATAGACGTCGAAGTCACGGGCGACGCGGTCCAGGTGGGCCAGGAAGCCCTCGTCGGCCGCAGCAGCCTCAAGCTGTGCCTGGTCAATGGTTCCCAGCATGACCACTGGGTTGTGGTTCGTCGCCTCCCACAGATCGCTGTCCAGCCGGCGGAAGAGCTCGATGGTGTCATGGTCCCAGGCCCAGCGCAGGTTGTGGGCCAGGTCCCGCAGGCGCTCCAGCGGGGCCGGCAGTGATGGGATGACAGTAAAGGTACGGATCGGTTTCAGGGGTCAACTCCTTGTGTAGCTATTCGTCGCAGTATGGCCAAAGTACAGTCTCTGAAGCAGGTCACCCCGGAGGGAGGTGCCCCGACTCGCCGTTGAGCCGGGGCACTGGGGGAAGCGACGGTTACCGCCGCTCTTCGGTCGGCGTGAGCCGGGCCGGTGTCGCTTCCTCAGCTACGGCGCGCCGGCTGAAGTAGTTGTACAGCGGAACGAAGATCACGGCGACCAGCAGGCCGTACAACACGCTCTCCACCAGGCCCAGCAGGACACCACCCCAGGTCCAACTGAAGCCGGGGAAGGCGGCCTGCCACAGCCGGGCATCGTACATTGCCCAGGTGGGGAAGGCCGGCCGGAAAATGGCGCACAGAGCGTAGATGATGGCTGCGAAGGTGCCCAGCGTCCAGGCAATGGGTTTGAGATTCAAGGATTTCATGGTTTTTCCTCCTGGCGGCTTCCCTGCCGCATCGTTTCTGCCCTCGTCATCGAAGGCCCCATGTCATCAACCTGCTTGTATCACTTCGACAAGCTCAGTACAAGTATATACGAATCGGGAGAACTCCGGTACAGCCAATTGGCGGGGTCTCGACCCCGTAGTTTGGCCCAT
>CAZHMV010000290.1:2213-4014 GCA_964532665.1 uncultured Anaerolineales bacterium | reverse complement strand
GATGTAGCGTCGCGCTTCGTCGCCGAAGAGGACGATCAACCGCTGATCCTCCAGGTGGGTCTGGATCAGCGACCACAGCAGGAACACGACCGCCGTCAGCAAGCCGGCCAGCGTCTGGAAGGCGACGGCTAGGCCGAAAGCGGTCGCGAGAATCCCCGCGTGCTGCGGGTGCCGCACGCGGGTGTAGACCCCCGAGGTCACCAGCCGGCTCTCGTCCAGCGCCGACGCCCGGGCCAGGGAACGGAACTCGACCAGGCCCCACAGGCCCAGGACTGCGCCGGCCAGGGCCACGACCAGCCCGAGGATCCGCCAGCCGGCTGCGATCTGGAAGCCGAAGGGTTGATAGATGGCCCCGACTGCTACCCCGAACGCAAGATACAAGAACCAGAACCAGGCGGACAGCGAGCCAGCTACCCCTAACTCCCGCCCCGGCTGCGTACGCTCCCGATACAGCCACAGGTTGGCGGCAGTCCACAGGATGGCTACGCCGAAATAGATTGTCCAGAAAGCGGGGCTTTTCACCTTCTCCCTCCTCAGCGCCCCAAACCTGGCAGAAACCGCCCGGTGCGTTGCATATAGGCCCGATATTCGGCGCCGAAAATGGCTTCCAACGCCTGTTCCTCGCGCTGCGCGCGTCTGTAGAACGCGGGCACAAACATTGCCAAAAACAGCAACGATGACCACGTGCGGTAATTCAGCGCCACGCCCGCGAGTAAAAGCCACTACCCCAGATACATCGGATGGCGGACCAACGCATACGGTCCATGCTGAATCAACCGATGCCGCTCTTTCAACAGCACTGCGCAACTCGTGCTCACCATACATCGCGCCGAGCGTCCAGCGCGCCCAGAGCACCAAGAGCACCCCCACGAGAAAAAGTGCGAGCCCGGCAATGCGCAGAATCTCCAGCGCACCAGCTGGCACGGTCAGAGGAAGTGGAATCCACAATGCGTAGCCCAGATAGGCGAGCAGCGCAGTGATGGCGAGTCCACCGCCGATCTGCGCCCACGCGGGCAGTGCGAATATTCACTTGCCCGGACCGACCGGCTCGGTTTTCGTGTCGCGGTAACTCAACAGCCATCCGACAATAATCGTTGCCAGAAGCCCAATGCTTATAGCTACGACAACCCAGTTCAGCAGCGTATCCACGTTGAACAACCCGTTGTTCCTTTCAATGCAGGCGCCGGGCCTAGCCGCTGCCCGGTACCCCTGGACAGGAAACTGGCCAGCTCGAGCCGGTTCCGTGAATCGCCGGGAGCCGGTGAGCAGCTAATTCTCAATGCAGATGCTGTGCCAGAAACTCCAGGACCAGCCGGTTGAAATCGTCCGGCCGCTCCTCGTGGGGCAAGTGTCCGCAGCGGGGCAGTATCTCCACCTGCGCCCCGGCGATGCGGCGACCGAACTCACGGGCCATCGTCAGCGGATACCAGGGGGCGTCCTGCCCCCACACCACCAGGGTGGGCACCGTAATCCGCTCCAGGTTCGCCTCCACCCAGCCCGGCCGCCAGTTGCGCTCCAGCTTCAGGTTGGCCCGCCAGGCTCCTGGCCGACGCAGTGGCTCATGGTAGGCGGATACGACGTCATGCGTGATCAGCGTCTCGTCGTACACCATCTCCCGCAGGTTGCTGCGCACCAGACCCAGCGTCAGGAAAAACCTCATCGCCTCGCCTACCAGCGGCCAGCACACCAGTCGCCAGAGGAACGGCCCACGGTGGGGCACGCCACAGGTCGAGGCCAGCACCAGGGCAGTCACCCGCTCCGGACGGCGGATGGCAAAGTCCAGCACAGGCGGCCCGCCGGC
>CAZHMV010000290.1:0-2113 GCA_964532665.1 uncultured Anaerolineales bacterium | reverse complement strand
AATGGGGTCGGCGTAGTACCAGCCGGCAATCAGCATGATCAGGCCGGCAATGATCACCCCCAGGGAGCCAAGGGTATCGCTGATGACTTCAAGGAATGCGCCCCGCACATTCAGGCTCTCCTCGGCGCCCCTGCTCAAGACCCAGATGCCGACCAGATTCACGACCAGACCGACCGCTGCTACGGCGAGCATCGGCAAGCTCGCCACTTCCGGCGGCGCCTGAAAACGGCGATACGCCTCGTACAGAATGTAGAACGAGACGAGAAACAGCACCACGGCGTTCGCCAGGGCTGCGAGGATCTCGACGCGGTAATAGCCGTAGGTCTTATCAGGCGTCGCCGGTTTCTGTGACATCCACGCTGCAAACAGGGCCAGCCCCAGCCCGCCGACATCGGTGAGCATGTGCGCGGCGTCCGCCAGCAGCGCCAGGCTGTTTGTCAGAACCCCGCCCACGACCTCGACGACGAAATAGGCAAACGTGAGGACAAAGGTGATCTTCAGCGCCCGACGGTGCTCCGCCGTGGCAGATAAAGCTTCTCCCATCTCCGACTCAGTCATCCTCTTGTCGCTTCTTTCACGCCTGTGGCTAACACGAGCACTGCCTGGATGTACGGGAATTGAAATGGGTGCCACACTTCCTGATACTGGGCGGCCCTCGCCTTCAACGGTTCCCAGACGCGCCGGCTGCAATCAGCGGCGCCGGTGAAGTCAAGCAGCTTCGCGCCTCGGGCGTTTTCTGGGGCGTAGACTTCCATGAGCGCAAAGTGGATCCCCTCAGGCATCGCCGCGAATATGCGGGCGACGACTTCTTCGTAGTTGGGGAACACGGTGAGAGCCAGGGTGATCAACACTTTGGGAATGCACCCCCCGGGCAAAATGCCGGCCAGGGATTCGGCACTACATGAACTCAGATCCTTCTCGATCAGCTCGATCTGGTCTGGATTCCAGCCGTTTCGCTGGATTCGCTTGCGGGCCTTTGCCAGCATGCCAGCCGAACCATCAACCGCGATGAGCCGCCCGGTCGGGCCTATCTGGCGCAAGATGGCGGCGAAGTTCACACCCGTGCCGCAGAACAGGTCAACGACTATGTCCCCTTCCTGTAGGCCGAGCATCTGGATAGTGAGCTCGCGGGCCTGGCGATACGGCCTGTCTCTGAACGTGAGAAGATCGTACAATTCGGCAAGTTTGTCGTACCATGTCAGTGTTTGATTCATCTGTATTCGCTTTCCTGCTCCCATCACTCGTTTGCCTGTGGACGTGTAGCTAATACCAAGTGATACACATCGCGCAAGTCTTCGACGGTGACGTTGTGAAAGCCGCACGCTTGCAGCCAGCCGCGCCACTCCTCCGGCGTCGGGTAGGCATCGCCCACGGTGTGCCGGCCCGTCAGGCAGCCCAGCCGGCCACCGGGGACAAGTATCCGTCGCACCTCGCTGAACACCTGCTGCTTCTCCGCCGTCGTCAGGTGCAGTAGCATGAAGCTGGTAGCGACTACACTGAATGTCTCGTGTACCAGAGGCAGGTAGCGGGCGTCGCCCTGGATCAGCGCCGGCGGTCGTCCAGGCTGTTGGGCTGCTTTGCGTTGGAGTCTGCGGAGCATACCTGGCGTCATGTCCAGGCCGGCCACCCGCGCCGCCTTTGCCGCCGCCGGCAATGTCACCATCCCCGTGCCACAGCCCAGATCCAGCACGCAGTCGTCGGATGTCACCTCCAGGCGTTCCAGCAAGTCAATGGCAGCCAACTGATAGTCGGGTAACAGCAGGCGCGCGCCCACGTCGTAGATGGGGGCCATGGCCCGGTAACCCCATCGGACCAGGGGTCGCCACCGATCACCACGGATGTGTTGGTCGAACTGGGCGAGGCGCATCGCAGCTTGTTTCAACATGATCAGGTCTCCTTGTAGCCCAGCAATCACAGCGCGTTGGCCACGACCACCAATGTGCTCCCCTCGTGGAAGATGATCGCTAGGCCGATGCCGGCAATGCCGAAGAGGGCCGCCGGAATCAGCAGCGCGATGATCCCCAGCGAGACGATCAGATTCTGCCGGGTGATACGACGCCGTGTACAGGACAGTTATGCAGGAGTGCATAGAGCGTTTAGTTCGTCGAACTAG
>CAZHMV010000289.1:0-4238 GCA_964532665.1 uncultured Anaerolineales bacterium | reverse complement strand
TGCGTCCGGCTTCCCGAAGGGTGGTCCGTATGTGTTGCAGGAGAACGGTGTCGGGCCAGACATCCTGGCACCGGGTGTGCCGTTGATCTTCCGCCGTGATGGGAACATTTACTCGCTTAACCTGTTCTCCAGCCTGATGCCCCGTGGCGTTCCTACTCTGGGGTTGGATACCGGGGGGCGCAAATTGGCGCCGGCTACGTTCCGCAATGCGCGACGAGGTGGACGCCTGATGTCTCTCATCTCAGATGGCAACGCGTACTACTCCATGGAGTGGTTCTCGAACGGGCTACCGGTGAAGGGAACTTTCAGGCACATTTTCAACGTGGCTCAGCAGTAACTTGCGTTAACCTTCAAGACAGGTTTGCCTCATCTCTGACGGTCTGAAAGCCCAGCAACCGTCCAATAGGGGACGAGACACGGTGGCTAACTACCGCCGTGTCTCGTCCCCTATTAGCTTGGTCCCCGATGCTCAGGGGCTCGACTTGCAATACTTGCATGATTCGTGTAAACTCTCGTGCGTTTGTGGCGTCCATACGTGACTATTCAGCCCACCCTCCTGCAGGTTATGACAGGCCAGTATCAGGCTCGAATAGCCGGTCTGCGTGCACTCTTGTACCGAAAGAACCTCCAAACCTGCGGGAGGGTGATGTGTACACTACGATTATCGATGAAGAAACAACCCAACTCCCAGATGTGCTTCGCCTGTGGGATGGAGAATCCCGTTGGTCTGAAGCTGTTTTTCTACGAAATGGATGATGGTCGTGTGGCAGCTCAGTTCACGCCCCGCGACGAGTACCAGGGCTATCCTGGGGTTTTACATGGTGGCATCGTCTCGACTGTCCTGGATGAGGTTCTCGGCCGGGTATGCATTGCGCAGGAACGCTGGATGGTGACAGCCAAGATGGAGGTGAGGTACCGCCGGCCTATCCCCCTGGGCGAGCCTCTGACCGCTGTGGCAGAAGTTGTGGAGAGCCGGGGCCGCCGGATGGTCGCCCGGGGCGAGCTACGTCTCCCCGATGGCAGTGTGGGGGCGGAGGCAACCGCCGTGTTCATCGATTTGCCACAAGAGAAGGTGGCCGGCATGGAAGAGGCCCTGCGCTACTGGGCCGTTGTCCCGGACGAGGATGGGCCGCCAGAGCTCGAAGTCTAGTTCATGAAACCGAAAATCGGTTTCATTGGTCATCGATCGATTGGCCGGGGTTCGCCACGCTCCAGGCAACGGGTATGATTGCCGATACCAGCGCAATGATTGCTGCCAGCCATGGCGAGCCCTCTACCGTAATCACTGGCCGCAGCCACCCCGAGCTGTAAATGACGTAGCCTGTCAGTCCGGCTACCGTGGTCAGGAGCGCCAGGCGTACCCGGTGAACCGGCGTGGTGCCATTGGTGTGGGACACGACTGTGCCTGCCCCGCCGGCCATCACAACGGCCAGCAGCGCCAGCACCAGGCCGGCGGGACCCGGCGATGTCTGCGGCTTCGGCAGGGGCTGTGCCGGCTTGCGCGTAGCTGGAACCGCTGTCGGTGTGCTGCCTGGCGTGACGGTTGGCGCCTCGGTTGGTGTTGGCGTGGCCGTGGCGGTTGGGGTGGGCGTTGGCGTAGGCAGACGGAAGTCCACGCGGTAGGGTCGTCCCGACGATGCCTGCATGCTGGTGGCGCGGATGTAGAGCGGTCCACCCAGTGCGACGGTGTAGCGCGCTTCTGCGATGCCGCTCACCGTGCTCGCCGTGACTTGAGCCAGTCGTTCCCCTCCATCACGTTCAAAGAAGAATGTGACCTGCGTACCATCCGGCACCGCGTTGCCGTTATGGTCCAGCACGTGGCCGGTCTGGACATGGATGGTCGTTGGGAATTTGGCCACCCGGGCCGGGTCGTTCGGCTCTACCACAGCGATGGGGATTTCGCGCGCAGGGTCCGGAGCGATCTGCTCTGTCAGATCGTAGCCTATCCCCTCGATATTGACCGGTGGAGCACCCGTTGGGGTGAGATCACCAAACAGGGCACGCACGGCTGCCTCGATGAAGGCCGGCGTCTTGCTGTACGCGGCGTAGTAGGCCGAGAGCTTGCTGATCTCCGTGGTGTCCAGCCGGTAGGGTGCGTTCAACGCAATGGCAACGATCCGCTTGTCATAACTTCTCGGACCCAAATCCAGGAACACTCGCACAGCGTCGGCCGCCTCGAAGCGCTGTGTGTTCATGTCCAGCATAACGAACAGAATCCAGTCGGCCTGACTCAGCAGCGCGCCGACGTCGGCGTCGGGTTCCGGCATGTAGGCCGGAGCCGGTGGGGGTGCGGGTATGGGGGTCGGTGTGGCTTCTGGTGATGGGCCGGCTTCCGTGGTTGGCTCGGTGAAGGGGGCTGTCAGGTATGATCTCAGTTGTGAGAAGGTCAGGTTGTGCACGTCCTCTGACACAATCTGGCCGGCGCCGTCAGGCCCGTACAGGCGAAGCATCGCGTCACCGAGAGCGGTGGGACTGAGAACGGGTTGTTGGGCACATTCGGGAATCTTGTCGAAGCAGTCCTGGAAGAGTGTGTCGTCGGTGACGATGACGATGGTGTCCCCACGGCGGGGGCCGGCCGGCAGTCTGTCGCGGAGTGCCTCGGGGCGCGGGTGGATGAGGGTGATGGCCGCCTGCGCAATTCTGGCTACCGTGGCGTTGGCGTCGTCGGTGTTAAGCGTCGTTTCGAGCTGGTTTGTTGGCACCTTGACCGTGGCCGGCGTGAAGTCCCCGTACAGTCGTTGCTTCGCGCGCAGGATTCTGGTAACAGCCTCGTCAACTCGTTGCCGAAAACTTGGGTTGGCCCGATACTCAGACGCGAAGAAGTTGATGGTAGCCTGGATGTTGATCACCTGGTCGGCCCAGATGTTGTTCAGGTCGAACTGAGACAGGACGAGCACGTCGTTGCCGGCCAGGAAGGCTTCCTTGGCGATTTGCTTGGCCGGAAAGGTTAGCTCCTGGGGATCGAAGTAACGCCGGACTGCCGGCACGCCCAGCGAGTCGCTGACGATCAGGCCGATCTTGCGCCATTCTGCGAATTCGGGCAGGGCCAACAATTGTTTCATCCCGGCCGGATCGAAGCTGATGGGTGGGGTAAACTGTCGGATGTCGCCCTGAAAGCCGCGATACCGGATGTGGGAAGTCATGAGGGCATCGGTGGTTGCGATTCCGTCTGCATCATCTACCTGGGTCACGCGGAAGAATGGCGGAAGCTCGATGCGCTGGAGCTCCTGGAAGGACTTATCGACCGTCGCCACTTCTTCGTCGGGCAGGCGGTCGCTGCCGCCGTGGCCAGGGAAGTGCTTGGCCACGGTGAGGACTCGGCCCTGGCTACCACGATGGACCCCCCGGATGTAAGCGCGCCCCATTTCGCCCACCCAATAGGGGTCTCCGCCAAAGGCGCGTACCCCGATGTCTCCCCGGCTGCTGAGGCGAGGGTTGTTGAGGACGTCTACGTCTGGTCCCAGCAACATGTTTACCCCGACGGCAGCGAGTTCGTGGCCGGCAATCTCCCCCACCCGTTCGGCGTTGGTTGGATCCCAGGTGGCTCCGATGGCCATGGCGCTGGGCAGGGGGGTGAAGCCACTGCGCAGCCGCGTGTAGGGATAGCCGTCGCCCTCGTGATCCACGGCCACCAACAGGGGAATGCCCGGGCCAGCCTCGGACAGAGCGAGCTCTTGCAGGGCGTTGGTGAGGCCGGCAACCTGTGCGGGGGTGTCTTCGGCATTGCCCTGTTGTGAATTGCCCGCAAGGTTGTAGAAGTTGCTGTTACTGGACAGGAGCACCACCCCACCGATTTTGTACTCGGTGATGAGCTGCCCGATCTGGGACTCAGGGCTGGTGTCACGACCGACAAAGGCGATGAGGAAGAGTTGGCCGACTTTCTCCTCTACGGTCATCTGGCTGAGTTGCTGTTCGATGGGGGTGCCCTGGCCAGCCTGCAGCGGGCGTGTGCCGGCCAGCAGCCAACTCCCCAGCAAGAGTCCTACGAGAGCCCAGTGCTGCAACGTTTGTCTGTTCATCACACAGTCAATGATACCGCAACGGATTACAGGTTACAAGTTGAGCCTGGCGAATTCCTGACCGGCGACCGCCAGGCGATGAAGTCGCCTGGCTATGAAGCGGCGCCCGATGATGAAGTTTGAGAAAACAATCGGGTAATAGCACGTTGCTTCTCAGCCGGCGCCCGCACGGGCATGAAGTGCCCGTGCTACACAGCAGCGCCCGATGAATCGGGCTTT
>CAZHMV010000288.1:0-4248 GCA_964532665.1 uncultured Anaerolineales bacterium | reverse complement strand
GAATGCAGATGGCTGACACGGAGAAGCGCAAGATTCTGGCTCGTCTCAAGAGCATCGAAGGCCACATACGCGGGATTCAACGTATGGTGGAGGAGGACCAATATTGCATCGATATCATCCGGCAATCGCAGGCAGTGCAGCGGGCGCTGGACAGGTTCAATGCCCTGATCCTGGAGAACCACCTGAACACGTGCGTGACCACCGCGATACGCAGCGAAGATGCCGAAGAGCGGGAGCGCGTCGTCACCGAGATCATGGATGTCTTTGAGACGGCGAGTAAGTTGTGAGCAAACGACAACACCAAGGAGGATTTCCAATGGCTTCTGAGACGTTGAAGGTTCCGAACATTTCGTGCGGACACTGTGTAGCAACTATCAAGCGCGAGTTGGAGATGCTCGATTCGGTCGTCAGCGTGACCGGAGATGTAGACACGAAGTTGGTGACCATCGAGTATGCTGATGGTGGAGACCCTGATGCGGTCAGGAAGACGCTGGAGGAGATTGGGTATCCGGCAGACGGTGAACTGTGAGCAGTGATCTTATACGTAATACAGCTCAAGCTGACGGGAGATCAGCAGCCCCCACGGATGGAAAGAAACACGGATAAAAAACAGAAAAAGATAAACATCCGTGTTTCTTTCTATCCGTGAGAGAATATTGGCCATCCACTCACCATCTGCACTAAACTCTGCTGATGGCTTGTTACGTATAAATGGTCAGTGGTCAGACTCAGTAGATCCAAATTCTAAGCTCAAAGCGGACCACAGTCCGCGTTTTAGCCGCTGGACTTTGGTCCAGCTAGAGCATTCTTGGATCTACTGAGACCGCATTTGCTTGATCTGATCACTGACCACTGTTTGAGAAGTGCGAACACGATGAGTACTCGAAAATTGAACCTGCCTGTCACGGGCATGACGTGTGCAAACTGCGCTATGACGATTGAGCGCACTTTGAAGCGGCAGGCCGGCGTGCAGGATGCCAGCGTTAATTTTGCCAACGAGCAGGCGATGGTTATATACGATCCTGGCGTGCTCTCCACGACCGACCTGGTCGATGTGGTTGAGGGCGTTGGCTACGGCGTGGTCACAGCAAAGGCCGATCTGCCGATCTCTGGCATGACGTGCGCCAATTGCGCCATGACTATCGAGCGAACGTTGAACCGCGTTGACGGTGTCATTAGCGCCGCCGTGAATTTTGCGAACGAGAAGGCCAGCGTCACGTATCTCCCGAGCCTCGTCAGCCGGGCCGATTTGATTCGCGCTGTGGAACAGGCCGGGTACGAAGTCATCCAGGTCGAAGGGGAGGAGCAGACCCTGGAGGACGCCGAGCAGTTGGCGCGGGAGGCCGAAATCCGCGACAAGCGCAACAAGGTGGCCGTGGGAGCTGTCCTCGGCGCTCTGACCATGTTGGTCAGCATGGGGCCTGCGCTGGGGCTGATTCCGAGCCTGCCCTTCGGTCGTTGGATCGCTTTCGTGCTGGCGACGCCTGTGCAGTTCTACCTGGGCCGCGATTTCTACGTCAGTGCCTGGAAGGCGGCCAGAAACAGGACCGCCAACATGGACACGCTGGTCGCTCTGGGATCGTCTGTGGCCTATTTTTACAGCGCGGCTGTCCTGATCTTTGGGATTGACAGCCCGGTTTACTTCGAGACGGCGGCCATGATCTTGACGTTCATCGTCATTGGCAAGTATCTGGAAGCTCGGGCCAAGGGCCGGGCTTCGGCGGCCATTCGTGAGCTGATGAGCCTGCAGCCCGATATGGCCATCGTGTTGCGCGCCGGCCAGGAGCAGGAAGTGCCGGTGTCCGAAGTGCAGGTGGGTGACATCGTCGTTGTTCGGCCAGGCGGCCGGGTGCCGGTGGATGGCGTCGTGGTGTCCGGGTACTCCTCTGTGGACGAGTCCATGGTGACGGGCGAATCGATCCCGGTAGAGAAAGCGGAGGGGGACGAGGTCATTGGCGGCACCATGAACAAGATGGGCGCTTTCCAGTTCAAAGCCACCAGGGTCGGTTCAGAGACGGCACTGGCCCAGATTGTGCGGCTGGTGCAGGAAGCTCAGGGCTCCAAGGCCCCCGTGCAGCGTCTGGCCGACCAGGTCGCTGGCGTGTTTGTCCCGGTTGTCATCACGCTTGCGGTGCTGACCTTCGTGGCCTGGTACTTCGTGGGCGGCGTCGGTTTCACCCAGGCGCTGGTCTTCATGACAGCGGTGTTGCTGATTGCGTGCCCGTGCGCCATGGGGTTGGCGACACCGACGGCGGTCATGGCCGGCACCGGTGTGGGCGCTGAGAACGGCATCCTGATCAAGACGGCCGAGAGCCTGGAGCGGGCTGGCAAGCTCGACACGATTGTGCTGGACAAAACTGGCACCATCACCAGGGGTGAGCCTGAGGTGACCGACATTGTGTTCAGTGATGAGTGGCTGGCCTTGCGCGACGGCACCGCCGAGGCCGATCTGTTGCGGCTCGCGGCCAGCGCTGAACGTGGCTCCGAGCATCCGCTTGGTGAGGCGATCGTTCGCCGGGCCGAAGAAACCCAGATCGAGCTCATTAAAATCGATGCGTTTAATGCCGTAGCCGGCCGTGGCATCGAGGCAACGGTCGATAGGCACACTCTTCTCCTGGGCAACATGACCCTGATGGCCGAACGCCAGGTACGGATGAACGGTTTGAGCGATGCTGTGGACCGCTTGCAGTCCGAAGGCAAGACGGCGATGATTCTGGCGGTGGACGGAGAAGCTGCCGGCGTGGTGGCGGTGGCCGACACGATCAAATCGGGGTCGAAGGAGGCTATCAAGGAGCTCCACGACATGGGCCTTGAGGTGGTGATGATCACTGGCGACAACGAGCGCACGGCCCAGGCCATCGCCGACCAGGTGGGTCTCGATCGCGTCATGGCCGAAGTTCTGCCGGAGGACAAAGCGAACGCCGTGAAGTCGCTGCAGGCTGAGGGCAAGCTGGTGGCGATGGTCGGGGACGGCATCAACGACGCGCCGGCCCTGGTCCAGGCCGACATCGGAATTGCCATTGGCACGGGCACCGATGTCGCCATGGAGTCGGCGGACATCACGCTCATGCGCGGTGACCTGCGCAGCGTGCCGCAGGCGATCCGGCTGTCGAAGATCACCATGCGGACTATCAAGCAGAACCTGTTCTGGGCGTTCTTCTACAACGTAGCAGCGATTCCGGTGGCGATGGGGGTGCTGGTGCCCTTCTTCGGGCCGCAGTGGCAGCTCAACCCCATGTGGGCCGCCGGTGCCATGGCCATGAGCTCCATCTTCGTCGTCACCAATTCGCTACGCTTGCGAGGTTTGAAGTTGCAATTGGCGTGAGGCCGGCGGGCACTACGTCCGACACCAATCCCGGGCCGGGAGCGGAATCTCCGCTCCCGGCCTGTTTTGTTGTCTGTGATGAGTGTTGGTGAGATGTATGAAATTCGTTGGGGAGACGTAAGAAGTATTGCGGTTTGTGCATCCAACGTGTTGTGAGCGGGGATCGGATGGCGTGTAGATCATTCACCCTTGGGAGATAGCGTTTCTTTTTCAAATTCACTGGCAAAGGAGTTGCCCCTATGAAGATGGTGCTTCGATTAACTTTTGTGGGACTTGCGGTTGTTTTACTGTTGGGTGCCGTCGTACCCCAGGCTGCTGCTGCCCCCGATCCTGTGGTTAAGGCGTGGTCGGCAAACCTGAATGCGGGCCGGCAGGAATATCTCATCGTCTGGCATGACGGGAACACGTTCTATGGCCATTTCGTGCGCGACAATGGCCTGTCGAAGGGGGATGTGTTCCAGATCGGTGGAAAGCCGGGCGCCGCGCGGACCATTGAGTTGGCTTTCAACAAACGCCGTGGTGAGTGGATCTTCTTCTGGAACGATGGCGAGAACATCATGGGCCAGCATCTGTGGGAGTCCTCCGGGAAGCGGAAGGGAGAGCCGTTCGTTGTGATCCCCGGTGTAGCGGCAGAGATGGAGGTGTCCATCAATAGGAGCGGACAGTGGCTGCTCGGCTGGGCGGATGCAGATGGGAATTGGTGGAACCAGACTGTTGACAACGTTGGGTATCCCACACGCGGTGCGGCGATTCTGGCCGGCACGGGTGGCATCTACGGCCAGCCGGCGGACTATGGCCCGAACACAGGACGAGATGAGCATCAACTCGTGTGGAGTGTTGGCAATACGATCTACGCTCAGTTGTTCTTTGCGTCCGGCTTCCCGAAGGGTGGTCCGTATGTGTTGCAGGAGAACGGTGTCGGG
>CAZHMV010000287.1:0-4349 GCA_964532665.1 uncultured Anaerolineales bacterium | reverse complement strand
GCCCACCTGATCAGCCGACACACACGACGGAAGGAGTACTCACAACGTGCTGACCATCACATTCTATCACGAGGTGCTTGATGACAACAGCCAGGATTGAAATCACCTACTTTACCGATCCCTACTGCTCGTGGTGCTGGGCGACGGAGCCTATGCTGTACCGCATTCGGGAGGCCTACCGGGAGCAGGTGCGCATCCGCTACGTGATGGGTGGCCTGGTGCACGACATGGCCGATTTCTACGACAGCCTCAACGCCATCGGCACCACCGCCGAAGTCGCTCCCCACTGGCGCATGGTCAGTGAACGCTCCGGGCAACCGATAGATGAGCGGCTGATGAGCGACATCGCCGATCCGCACTTTTCCACCTGGCCGGCCTGTATCGCGGTGAAAGCGGCCTTCTTCCAGGGGGAGGATGTAGGCGAAGCGTACCTGCGGCGCATGCGCCGTGCTGCGCTGACGGAGCGCAAGATCATCTCGCTTCCGGAGGTGTACCTCGCTCTGGCGCAGGAGTCGCCGGGCCTCGACGTGGCACGCTTCCGGGCTGACCTGGAGAGCGGTGCGGCGGAGCGAGCTTTCCACGAAGACCTGGCGGAGTGCCGCCGCTACGGCGCGACCGGTTTCCCGACGTTGCTCTTCCGGCGGATGGGCTCGATGATGGTTTCAGATGCCGAGCGGCCCATCCTGGTCATCGGGCATCGGTCCCTCGTCACCTACCAGCAGGTGCTCCAGCAGTTGGCGCCCGATCTGAAGGAACATGCGCCTCGGGACGTGCCGGCGCTACTGGCCGACTACGGTCCGCTGACCACACGCGAACTGGCCGAAGTCTACGACCAATCGGTGGAGACCGTGCGAGCGGAGATGGAGGGCCTGACAACGGAGGGGCAGGTCGAAGAGATGCCGGTGCGCAACGGCGAGTTCTGGGCACTCCCGGCCACCCGCGTAATGGCCGGTAAGCACACGGTGGTGGGGGCCGTTGCCTGAGGTTCAACATGACTCGTGGAGGGAGATTCCCCATGCGCTCATTCTGGCCCGACGAAGCAGGTCATACATCCTTTTTCCTGACCGCCTTGCTGGCTGCGATCGCCCTGGTATTGCTCACCTTCCGACTGGCTCGTGAGAAAACCACGCTAGTCTGGATCGGGGGCATTGGTGCCTCCGCGCTGGCGCTGGGATTGGTCGGTGCTGTCCATGCGGAAATCGTCCGCATTGGGGGCCGGCTGGACCGACTGGAACCCCGACCTGAAGAAGGAGAGAAGCCGAGCAGACGCATGTTGGACTTTGCCCCGGTGTGGAAGCGGGAAATCACGCTGGGCGAGTTGGTGGCTGACCTGACGGTAGCTGACCTGCATGAGTTGACCAATGATATGATCGACACCATGGTGGATTTGATCGCCGATTGGGCAAGCAAAGGATTCATGTCAAACACACTGAAGGAGGGATTGTAATGGAAATCGCATTTCTCATCGGACGGATCATTCTGGGTATCTACTATCTCTTCAACGCCGCCAATCATTTCATGCAACTGGAGATGATGAGCGGCTATGCCGGCTCCAAAGGCGTGCCGGCACCGAAGGTGGCCGTGGCCGGCAGTGGCCTGGTGTTGCTGCTGGGCGGGCTCAGCATCTTGCTGGGCTACCAGCCTTACATCGGCGTCGCGCTCCTCGTCATCTTCCTGGTGCCGGTGGCTTTCATGATGCACAATTTCTGGACCATAGAGGATCCCCAGATGAAGATGGGCGAGATGGTCAACTTCTTGAAGAACATCGCGCTGGCCGCGTCGGCCCTGATGTTCCTGGCCATCCCCACCCCCTGGCCTTTCAGCCTGGGTGGTTGACGGCAAGTTTCATACCCATCATCAACACATCACATAAGGAGGTTCGAGTATGGCAGAAGTTCAAACACAGGAAACAGATCATCCATTGACGACGGTGAAGCTGCAACCCGGCGAGAAGGTGGCTCTGTGCCGTTGCTTCGGCTCGCAGAAGTTCCCCTTCTGCGACGGTACACATAGGGAACATCCTGGGAGAGGGCCGGCCATCGTCGAGGTGACAGAAGAAACCTCAAGCTAAAGCTGGCCAGCCCCTGGCTGGATAACAAAGGCCGGTGACCTGGTCGTCTAACGCACGACCAGGTCACCGGCCCTTTTTGACAAAATGAGCAAACTGGATATAATTGTCTTGGCTAACTATTCTCACTGCTAATCAATTTGCGGGAGAAAAGTGATGCGATCTGAGGAGCAACCGGTTCGGCGCACTCTGGACCTCATCCCACCCGTGAGAAGGGATTGAACGCAAATGACGGATTCATACAACTATCGGCACTTTCGCATGGCCGGCCAACACGAGTCACCGGTGGAAGTCTTTCGACGTGGGCCCGGCGTGGGCCAGCCGGCGCCCGACTTCGAGTTGACGGACCTGCACGGCCAGACCGTACGCCTGCGTGATCTGCGCGGCCGGCCCGTGGTGATCGAGTTCGGTGCCATCACCTGACTGGTGATGATCGGCAAGGTTTGCCGAATGGAAGAGGTCTACGAGAAGTATCGTGCTCAAGGGGTAGAGTTCATCGTCGCTTACACGCGCGAGCCGCACCCCGGCAAACACTACGGCCCGCACGAATCGATGGATCAGAAGCGCTCGTATGCCGAAGACATGGTACGCGAAGAAAGCATCGGCCGGCGGGTGCTGATCGACGATCTGGCAGGGACGATGCATCGCGCCTACGGTGGCTGGCCGAACATGATCTACGTGTTGGACGGCGAGGGGATCATCCGCTATCGCGCCATCTGGAACGACCCAGATCGCGTTGAGGCCGTGCTGGATGCGCTCCTGGCCGGAGACCTGGAAAGCGACGCTTTCGGCGAGGACACCAGGGTGGTTCCCGGGCGATCTCCGGTATTTCGTGTCTTCAAGCGGGCCGGCTGGGATGCGGCCTGGGACTTCTTCACCGCCATTCCCTTGATGATTATCCAGCGCCTGGGGTGGCGCGCCCTGCGTCGCCGGCTGGCCTCAGACACGTAGGGAAGGCGAGAATCATTTCTGGATAACTACCCAGCGAAGCTGCGCCTCAAACCGACAAGAGATCAACATCTTCCCACGGATGGAAAGAAACACGGATAAAAACGGAGGAAGCCAGATTCTATCCGTGTTTCTTTCCATCCGTGAGTAAAACTTGCGCTGTTTGTGAGGGATCTCAGTCCTCAAAGAATTCAGGTGACTGCGTGGAGGTGGTTTAGTGAGCTTTGGCGAACGAATCGAGCGAATCCAGGTCCTGGCCACAGCCCTGGGCCGGCGGCGCGAGATCTTCGTACGCACGGCTGTGGAGGACCTGGGCTTCGCCGTGCGCGACTGCCAGGGGGAATTCGGCCTGACCGTGGAACGGCTGGACGCGTTCCGCGAGGCCGAATCGCTGCTGGCAGGCCGCGAACCACTGTGCCAGGCCCCCGACGACGAAATCGCGCTCATGCTGCCCTACGATGGCAGCGCCTGGCTCAACATCGCCATCCTGTCCATCTGGCTGGTGGGCAACCGGGTGCGGGTCAAGTTCTCCTCCAAAGGCTCGGACATCGCCCGCTTCACCGAGGATCTGTACCGGCCCCTTTTCGGCGACGACGTACGCTTCGACTATCGCCCTGGCGTCGAGTTCATGGATTGGGCGCTGGCCGCCCCGCAGGTCCGCGCCATCGTCATCTTCGGCTCCGACCGCCATGTCTGGCCGTATCAAGAGGCGGTGCAGCGGTCCGGCAAGAAGCTGGTGTTCGAGGGGCCGGGCAACGACCCCTTCGTCGTCTTCGACGATGCTGATCTGGACGCGACGCTGGATGACCTGATGGACGGCAAGTACCGCTACAGCGGCCAGACCTGCACCGCGCCGGAACGCATCCTGGTCCAGGCCGGCGTCTACGAGCGGTTCCTGCACCGCTTTGTGGAACGCACGCAGGCCCTGCGCATCGGCGATCCGGGCGATCCCGAGACCGACGTGACGCCACTGGCCAGCTCCCTCGCCGTGGAGAACATCCGCGCCCACCTGGCAGATGCTGCGGCGAGGGGCGGGCGCATTCTGTGCGGCGGGCACATCGAGGGGTTGCTGGTGGAACCTACCATCGTGGCGGATGCCACGCCGGCCATGCGGGGCATGCAAGAGGAGAGCTTCGGCCCGGTGAGCTACGTGGCGCGCTTCGAGAGCCCCGGCGAAGCGCTGGCCCTGGCGCGGGACAATCGCTACGGGCTGCGGGCCGGCGTCTGGGGCGGGGAGGACGCCGCGGCGGCGTCACGGGCGTTGAAGGGCGCCGACTACATGGAGGAAGTGCCAGAGCCGGTCTTCGGGCGCTTTGGGACGGTGAGCCTGAAC
>CAZHMV010000286.1:0-4362 GCA_964532665.1 uncultured Anaerolineales bacterium | reverse complement strand
GGAGCAGCCGTTTCTCCACTCCCCGGCCATCTCCCACGCATAACATGCCGTGAACACAAAGGACAGCTTCTTTCATGGTCGATGCCTCCTCCTTACATCCGTCACGCGGTGCCCTCTCCATAATTCGTGGTGTGAGAACATACGTCATGCGGCCAGGAAATCGCGCCGCATACCCAGGGCCGCATCAGTGATACGGATGGATTCCTGGCCGTCCTCGACAACGCCGGTCAACGCACGAATGGCATCAATGTTCTCCGGCACGACGATGGCCTCGTTGTAGACCTGGTAAGTATAGTATACCTCGTTTCCGTTCACCGTCAATACGTCTTCCCACAAGGCCACCTCCCACATGTCGCCCCGGGGCCGGCCCAGGTCTTTCATCAACTCGATGGTGCTGTTAAGGGCCACGATGCCGTCACTCATGCGGATGAAAGCGATGCGCGGTGCGGCACGGAACGCGCCCAGCACCTCCTCGCGGCTGGCCGGGCGGATCAGCTCCACCACCCAGTAGTGATTGTGGGTCTGGGTGTGAGCCGCCTTGGCCGCAATGGTGATCACGTCCAGGTCAGGTGCCACCGTCTGGGCATCCGGTCCCTGGTGGCTGGGGATCTCCTTCTCGGGCACCATGGTGTTCATAATGCCGCTGTGGTCCGACTCCCAGGGATCGGTGGCCCGGCGTATCAACACACCCCGGGCTTTCTTCAACAGGCCGGCGTCGCGCAGCGCGGTCAGGGTACGCACCGTGCTGGTGGTGTTGCAGGAGACGACGCGCGTCGCGTCCCGGCCCAGGGCCGTTTCGTAGTTGGCCTGAGCCACGAAAGAGTGGCCCGTCAGGCTGTACTTCTCGCCCCCCTGGTAGATAGCTTTGACGCCGGCCGTCCGGTAGCGCTCCAGGTTTCTGGCGCCGATACCCTTGGGCGTGCAATCCACTACCACGCCCACGTGGGCCAGCAGGTCGTCCAGAGTGCCCAGTACCGGAATGCCGGCCGCCTTCATCTCGTCCGCCTTCTCCGGCAGCGAGGCGAAGACAGGTATGCCGAGCACCACCGCGGCCTTCACCCGGTAGTCGCTGACGACGTCGCCTACCCCCACCAGTTCCATGTCGGGTTGCAATCTGACGGCGTCGGCCACCCGCTTGCCGATGACCCCGTAGCCGTTGACGCCCACGCGTATTCTCTTGCTTGTCATTGCTTTTGCTCCTTCTCTGTTTTGAAATCAGAAACCTATATAGTGACATTTGTCACCTCAAGTGAGGTGGTGTAAACTGCCACCTCGCTGACAGGAGGTGACAGAGATGAACAACAACGAAATAGAACGGCTGCAGGCCAAGACCCCCGAACAGCGCTTTCTGCACATGCTGGAAGCAGAGTTTCACTACGCGCCCAAAGTGGCGCAAGCCATCTTGGAGGAAGCGCAGAGCTGTTTGTTGGGCAGTTCGGACCAACTGCGGCCGGGACAGGTCCGGGTCGTATTGACCAAACGCGAAGCCGGCCATGGGCGAGCGTTGCGGGAGACGGCGACGACGGAGGTGGTGTGGACCATAGACGCTGGGCTGGAAGATCGACAGGTGCTGCAAGCGCACGATGCCATCGCCTTGCGCCAGGTGCGCCTCCAACGTTTGCTGGACGAAGCGTTGGACCAGGGCGCGGCGGCGGTCCAGGAAGACCTGGCGCAGGCGCTGCAGGTTTCGGTGCGCACCATCAAGCGCGACTTCGCCGCGTTGCAGGCGCAGGGCATCTTTCTGCCAACGCGGGGCAAGCTGCACGGCATCGGACGGGGCCAAACCCACAAACCGCAGATTGTGGGACGCTGGCTGAAGGGGGAGACGTACGATCAAATCCAGTTGCACACGCGCCATGCTCTGAGCTCGATCAAACGCTACATCCAGACCTTCGTGCGGGTGGTCCATCTGCATCGACAAGGCTTCTCGAACAGTCAGATCGCCCAATTGCTGGGCATCAGCGAAGCCTTGGTTGAGGAGTATCTGGCGGTCTATCATGACAATGACACTCCCGAATGTCGCAAGCGGCTAGACGAGCAACTGCAGCGCTTGATCGACGGCCCGGCCCGCCTATCAGCGGCGGCAAAGGGGGGGCTATGAGCGGCCAAGCCTATGTGGGCAGCGCCAAACGTACCTTTCAACAGGCCGTGCTGCACCTGTTGGAGACGGACTACAGTCTGCTGGGTAGTCGCCGCGTGCTGGAGTTGTTGGTGGCCGACCTGCAGGGCTTGGTGGACCAGTTCTATCCGCCACCGGAGCGGATCAGCAGTGGCTGGCTGGTCTTCACCGGCACCAAGGCGACCGGCGGCAAAGCCTATCCGGGTCAATCGGCTGGCGATCACGAACTGGTGACCTTGGCGTGGCCGGTCCTGCTGCCAGAAGACATTCAAGCCTTGGCCAACCGGCCGACCGGCACGGCCGGCAAAGCAGCGCGTCAAACCTGGTTCCAAGAGCGGCTGGTGCGCATCGTGGAATACGGTTGGCAGCATGCCCAGGGACCGGTGCTTTTGACCCTGGCCGACTTGAGTGCCATGCTGGGTCTCTCCACCGTTCAGGTCAGTCAACTGCTGGCCCAAGCGCGCCGCGATACCGGCCAGCCGCTCTTGACCAAGGGTTACTACTTTGATCAGGGTCGCCGACCTTCTCATAAGGCCGAGATCATCGCCCTGTATGAGGCTGGCCTGGACGAAGCCGACATCATACGTCAAGGTGGGCATGCGCCCAGCAGTGTCGGCACCTATATCCGCGATTATGAGCGGGTCAAACTGATGTTGGCGGAAGGGACGCCGGCGGGACGCATCGCACCGTTGCTGGAGATGCAGCCCAGCGTCGTTCGGGATTATGTCGCATTGATTGGTGAGCATCATCCTGAATTGCTCCCAGATGAGGTGTCCCCTGACTCGACTTGACAAAGGTGACATTTGGCACTATCCCGGTTTCTCTCATTCTGTGATATGTTATTTTGCCAACACTCGCGCCAACTCCAGCAGGCGCAGATCCAACGGTTTCTTGTTCGCAACCACTTCGGCTAGCGGCGTGGCCACGATCTCGCCTTTGAGCAGGCCTATCAGGACTCCGTGCTCGCTTCGAGCGAGATGCTCTGTCGCCGCCGCGCCCGACCGGGTGGCCAGCAGCCGGTCGAAGGCACCGGGCGCACCGCCCCGCTGGACATGGCCCAAGGTGGTCACTCGCAGCTCGAAGCCCAACCGCTCGCGGTGCTCCTGGAAGTAGCGCGCCAGCCCTTCCGCATTGTATTGCGCACCTTCGGCCACCACGACCAGGGCGTGGGCTTTGCCGCGCTCATAGGCGGCGCGCAGCTCGGCGGCCACGGCTTCCGGATCCGTCTCCACCTCGGGAATGACAATAGCCTCCGCCCCGCCGGCAATACCGGCCATCAGAGCCAGGTAGCCGCAGTCACGGCCCATGACCTCGACGAGAAAGGCCCGTTGGTGGGACGAAGCGGTGACCTTCAGCCGGTCGATGGCCTCCAGAGCAACGTCGAGAGCGGTATCCACCCCGATGGTGATCTCCGAGCCGTAGAGGTCGTTGTCAATGGTCGAAGCGATGCCCACCACCGGGAAGCCCATCTGGGACAGGGCATGGGCGCCGGCCTGAGATCCGTTGCCGCCGATGACCACCAGGGCCTCGATGTCATGTTGATGAAGCTGGCGCAGCGCTTTCAGTCGCCCTTCTTCGGTCTTGAATTCGGGGCAGCGAGCGCTGCCCAGGATCGTGCCGCCCTGCTGGATAATGCCACCCACGTCCCGGGCGCCCAGGGGCACAACGTTGCCGGCAATGAGGCCGGCGTAGCCGTGCCGAATGCCGAAGACCTCCCAGCCTTTGTCGATCCCGGTTCGCACCACAGCCCGGATGGCAGCATTCATGCCGGGGGCGTCGCCCCCACTGGTCAACACTGCGATACGTTTCATGTTCCCTCCAGATCCAACTGAGCGAGGGTTGCTCTCAGCACCTGGGCCGACTGACGCAAGCCCTCGATCTCCTTTGGGCTCAGATCTAACCACAATACTTGCTCCGCGCCGCCCCGATCCACGACCGTGGGGAGGCTCAGGCAGACGTCGTTGATCCCGTAGTAATCCTCGATGAGGCTAGAAACCGAGAGTACCGTGCTCTGATCCATGGCTTCGCCTTCGGCCCGGTTCACGTCCACCAACACGATCTCTGCTGCCAACCCACTGAGCAAGAGGGCATAGGCGAAGGTGGCGCCCACATTGCCGGCGCCCACGATAGCCACTCGCATCGGATGGGGATGTAGGTCAATCATAAAGGCACAGTCTCTGAAGTAGGCCACCCCGGAGGGAGGTGCCCCGACTCGCCGTTGAGCCGGGGCACTGGGGGAAGCG
>CAZHMV010000285.1:0-4378 GCA_964532665.1 uncultured Anaerolineales bacterium | reverse complement strand
CGCATCCCGTATCACGTCCACAGTATACACCTTCCAGCGACTGGAATGTCAAGTGAGGCAAAATACAAAGGCCCTCAAGTCGCACGGGGGCGCTTGAGGGCCATGGAGAGTCCTGATGGTTCAGCACTACGGTGCCGGCGTCGGATAGCGCTGGTTGATGCTCTCCTGAGAGCTGCGCTGCCCTTCCGACCACAAACTCTTGATGTACGCGATGACCGCGTCGATCTCTGCTTCCGTCACCCGATCACCCAACGCCGGCGTCGGAACCGGGCCGAACTTGCCATTCTTGATCCAGTCTCGAATCTGGACGTCAGGGTGGTGCCAGGCATGTTCGCTGCCATCCAGGGCCGGCGCCGGCGGAAAGGCATGTCCCTCGGCATTCGTGCCATGGCACTCCGCGCAGACGCGAGTAAAAACGTCCTCCCCCAGCGCGACTGAGCCTGGCGTGGGGGTCGGAGATGGCCGTGCCGGCGAGGCGACACATGCTGCCAAAGACAGCACGACCATCGACAGAAATGCCAACTTCGACTTCACACTACAATCTCCATTTCGCGGATCGAGTAACGGTAAGGGCTACAGGCCACCAATCTCGTCAACCCGAATCAGATCGCGGTTCTCGATGAGATGGCAGATGCGGCCTTTGGCGGCGATCTCTTCCGACGGTAGCGCCACCGCTTCCGCCCGCAGATCCTCCAATTCGGCTCTCAACTGCCGCAGTTGCCCAATCTTCTGGTCGGCTTCCGCGATTTTCGCCTCGATCTGATGGAGCACGTAGGGACAAGGAACTTCACCCCGCTCCCGCAGCGCCAGGATTTCGCCGATCTCCTCCAGCGAGAAGTCCAGCGCTTTGGCGCGCAGGATGAAGGCCAGCCGCTCGACGTCCTGGCCAGAATAGACCCGGTAGCCGCTGGGGTTGCGGACCGGCTCGGGCAGCAGCCCAATCCCCTCGTAGTAGCGGATCGTCTTGGGGTTAACGTTCAACCGCCGGCCCAGTTCGCTAATCAGCATAGTCCCTCAGACAACACACCCTACGCGTTCTTGAGCACCAGCGAAAGCGCGCTCTGCAACCGTTCCAGTGCTTCTTCGCCATCACCTTCAACCACACATTCCATCACACACGTCTCCATGTGCCCCTCGAGCACCTTGATAATCACCTGATTCAGGGCGGATTTGATGGCGGCCAACTGGATGAGAATGTTTTCACAGTCCTGATGTTCGCCGAGCATGCGCTTCACGCCACGCACGTGCCCTTCAATGCGGCTCAGGCGATTCTGGATGTTCTCCTCCAACTCCGGTGACAGATACGTCTTTTCAGCTTCGACCAGCGTCGGTGGGGTGGCTGATGTCATTTCCATTTCTCCTTTGTCAGTGTTTTGCGCAGATGATACGATCTCACCTACTCCGGGTAAGCCGTCGGGGGCTTATTTGTCGTCCCGCACCGCTTCGTACCCGGCTGTTTCCCAAGCACTGAAGCCGCCATCCAGTAGCATCAGGTTGCGGTATCCCCGTCGTTCCAGTACCGAGGTGCCCACGGTGGAGCGGTCGCCGTGGCGCAGTGGACGACCCCCGGGCCATCACTTCGGCCACGCTCAGTACAAGCTTTGGGCAGTGGCAGTTCTTCAGCCGGCAGGCGCCCCGCTTCGACGTGTATGGCCCGGGGGATGTGCCCCGCACGCCACTCGGCGTCCCGACGCACATCCAACACTATCGGACCATCGCCACGTTCCAGTTGCCGGCGGAGCTCCTCGACCGGTATCATCGGCACCTGAGTGACGGGCAAGCGGGCCCCCTCCCAGGCCACCAGGCCGCCCTCAGATAGCCGCGCAGGTCATCGTAGCCGATGCGGATGAGTTGACGGACCGCCGCTTCCCGCTCGGCCGGGCTGTCGGCGACCAGGATGATAGGCGTGCCGAAGGGCACCACCCAGCCGGCCCACGTGATCAGCGGAGCCTCCAGGGGGATGCCATAGCCGCCCCGGATGTGCCCCGCGCCGCAAACTCGCGTGGCGAACGCGTGTCCACCACAGCGACTCCCTGCGCCATCTGTTGACGCACGTCTTCCGGCGGCAGCGGTTCGAGCACCGGGATGCCACCGAGCACCTGTGACCCCTGCTGATTTACGGGGCGCATGTACTGGTAGTATGTGGGGTACGACGACAGATCGTTCAGCGCCAGACGCACGAACGCTTCCTCCGAAGCTGCCTGTACCAGGGGGTTCTGCTGCCGCTCCTGGCCGATGGAGGTGGTTCGCTCGATGGTGCTGAGCGCAGAACAGAAGGAGCCAGCACCGTGGGTGGGGTAAACCAGCACCTCGTCAGGGAAGCGAAGCAGCTTGTGGTGGATGGTGTGATACAGGTGCCGGGCTAGAGGCTCTGTCAGGTCGTATCCCAGCAGATCGGAGCGCGCCGCTCCATCGACGATCAGCGCACCGCCGCTGAAAATGACAGTCGGCCCCTTGGCATCGGCTGCGTGGTGAGCCTGTCGAACCGCCGGCTGCACTGTGAAGCTGATGTGTTCCGGTGTGTGGCCCGGGGTGGCCAGCACGCCGATAGTCAGATCGCCCAGGGAGATGCTATCCCCTTCTCGTAGCGGCAGATGGTCGAATGCCAGCTCTGCCTCAGCACTGGCTCCGATGGGTAGACCGATCTGCGCAGCCAGCTCTCGGGCACCGGAGACGAAATCGGCGTGCAGGTGAGTGTCGAGGGCGTGGGTGATGCGCAGGCCCAGCCCTTCGGCCACCTGAACGTAGCGGTCCACGTCTCGCTGAGGGTCAATGGCCACAGCCTGCCCCGTGTTTCCTGTGAACCGACCAGATACGACGAGTTCCCCAATCCTTCATCTACAAATTGCTTGACGAACATGAGTTGAACCTTCCTTTCAGGCTACTACTGATCGAGGACCTGTCGCAGGGTCCGCAGCGCCCGATACTGCAGCGCGTTGATCGCCCCTTCGCTTTTCCTTAGAATCTGGGCCACCTCGGTGTTGCTCAGACCCTCGATGAACTTCAGCACGACCACCTGGCGTTGATCCTCGGTGAGGCCATGCAGTGCTTGACGGAGGCGCTCCCGGGTGAGCCACGCCTCCGCCTGCGTGCTCGGGTGATCGCCTGAGTTGGCCAGGGCTTCGGTCAACGGCTCGTGATCCCGCACCGCCTGCCGGCGGCGATAATCCACCAGCCGGTGGTGAGCAATGCCGAAGATCCAGGTGCGAAAGGTGCCTCGGGCCGGCTCAAACGACCGAATCGATTCGACCAGCCGCAGGAAAACATCGTTGGTCAGGTCCTGGGCATCGGCTGCATCTCTGGCCCGATAGTAGAAATAGCTGTAAACGTCCTCAAAGAAAAGCTCGCACAGCGCCGACAGTGCCTGAGCGTCGTACTGCTGTGCCTTCTGTATCAGACGCAACAGGCCTGCATCATCTTGCCGTTCTGTCACCGGGCCTCTTCAGGATCGATTTTCGGATAGACAGGCACTCAACCAACGGCCTTCGCCACTGATTTCACGGCCTCGGCCAGGGTGGGATGAATGTGGATGGACTTGGTGATGGGCTTCACGGTTCCACGATTGTACATGGCCACCACCGCCTCGTGGATCAGATTGTCGCCGTCGGGACCCAGGATGTGGAAGCCCAGGATTTCGTCGTTCTCGGCGTTTACCACCACTTTGATCTTGCCACGCGTGTCGCCGATAGCCTTGGCTTTCCCCGACCAGGCGAAGGGGAAGGTGCCCGTTTTCACCTCGTACCCCTCGGCCCGGGCATTGGCCGCCGGCAGGCCACCCTGCCCACCACCAATCACTATCACATCGAAGCGTTCCATGTTGTTGTACTCCTCTTATTGTCAATATATTTTCATTGTGCCGGCTCTTGCAGCCGAAGCAGCCACACGCAGACGTGCCCCTGATCAGTTTCAAAGCAAACACCACAGTACGGGCATTCTGCCTCACGAGGCTGCTGTGGTACCACAATGCAACAACAGGCCGCCGGACACACATGGCACTCATCCGGTTCACACCGCGTACCGCACTCCGGGCAAACCCGGCCCTGCTTCTCAACCATCGAGGCCCCTCCTCTTTGTGTCCCCATCCCCTGCTTGGGGATTAGCAGGGCTATTATACTGGTAACCAGGAGATACGTCAAGGTTCTTTGCGCGGGATGAGATGGGGTTGGTCAACGCCGGCGGGCTATATCGGGCACAGCGCTGACACGGCTTACTGAGCCGGCCTGGGCTGTTCCTGTAGCCTGGCAGTCAGTTCTACCGTGCGGCCGGCCTGTAACACCGTGAGAACTACCTCATCGCCAACGTCGTGTTCTTGCAGCACACGCCACAAGTCTGGCATCGACTCCACCGGCTGCCCATCCAGTGCGATAATCACATCACC
>CAZHMV010000284.1:2412-4460 GCA_964532665.1 uncultured Anaerolineales bacterium | reverse complement strand
TCACCCGGTGGCGTTCTTCCAAACGTGCCACATACGTTGGAACGCCGTGAAAAAGCTGCCGGCCACAAGAATCCAGAGCGCCACACGCACCTGAGCGAGCAGCAACCCCAACGATAACACCAGCACGCGCTCGAAACGTGTGAACAGCCCGACCTTGCACTCGTAGCCCAGACCCTCAGCCCGGGCCCGGGCATAGCTCACCATGAGGGAGCCAATGATGGCAAGATATGTCAGGGCGATCTCCTGTTGGCTGCCTGGCTGGCCTGCGAAGAAGAGCAACAGCCCAAAGTACAAAACAGCTTCGGAGAGCCGATCCAGCGTTGAATCCAGAAAGGCTCCGAAGGCACTGACCCGGCCCGTCGCCCGGGCCAGGCTACCGTCCAGGGCATCAAAGAGGCCGGCCACCAGAACCAGAACCCCGCCAGCCGTGAAGGCGCCGCGAAATAGGACCCAGGCGGTGACAGCGTTCAGCACAAGGCCAAGCCAGGTCAGCATGTTGGGCGTCAACCCCGTGCGCGCGAGGATCCCCGCAACCTCGGCCAGCAGCCCACGGCTCATCCCCCGGACTCGCTCGCTAAGCACGCCGGCCTCCCTCCGTCCGAGGTTCGAGCCAACTCGACACCCTGTCCGCCAGCACCCGCCATGACTGCTCAACAGGCTGGCCGTCGCGGACACGGCGCTGGCGTTCGGCCAGCAGCATCTCATAGTAGTCCAGAATGTGCCGTGCGATGGTTTCCCACCGATACTGTTGGGCCGTTGCCTGGCCGGCACGGCCCATCTGCTGCCGGCGTTCAGGATCGTTGAGCAGGGCGATGACGGCTGATGCCAGCTCATCCACATCACCAGGCGGCACCAGTCGCCCCTCCTTGCCATCCGTTAGCACTTCTCGGTAGCCGGGAATGTTGGAGGCGACAACTGGCGTCCCCGACGCCATGGCCTCCAGAAGCACAATGCCAAAGCTTTCGAAGCCGGTTGACGGTACGCAGCAGACGTCAGCGGTGCGGTAGTAGCGTGGCAGTTCGTCGCCCGGCACGTATCCGATGAAGTGCACATCGTCTATCTCGTGGTGTTGGACGTACCACACGAACGGTTCCACCTCCTCCTCATCGTACTGGCCAACAACGAGCAAGCGCGCACCGGGCACAGCCGCCTTGATGAAACGGAAGGCCTGCAACAGATACTTAAACCCCTTTCGCTTGTCTAGCCGGCCCACAAACAGAATGTTTGGCCGGCCGTCATCGAAGCCCTCGATGGGGATAATCGTGTCATCGGCAAACCGCTCCACCTCCACCCCGTTCGGAATGACAACGTATTCGCCGGGGAAATAGCGCGCAACGGTGGAACGCGCCGCCTCCGACACGACGATTTTGCCGTCCAGTCGATCGATGAAGGGCTGAATGGCCGGCTTGCCCCATTCATACGCAGCATGGGAGTCCCGATAAGCGTGGAATGTTCCGACAGTCACCGCTTTGGCATGGCGCAGCACCACCAGCGGAAGCAATGGGACAATCGGCTCATGGAGATGGATGATGTCGAACTGGCCTTCCTCCAGGATGCGCTTGACCCGCCAATACACTCGAGGCGAGATGCTGATGCGTACAACAGAGCCGCTGAAAGGCACCGGCACAATCGTATCACTCACGTTTATGATGTTGTCTTGCAGTTCATCTTCGTTTGCTGAGGAGGCGGCTATGATCTGTACCTGGTGGCCCATCGCCTGGAAGTGTTCAGTCAGGTGACGAATGTGCTCCTGAACGCCGCCGGCGTAGGGATAGTCATAAGGCGATACCTGAGCGATCTTCATCGATCTCCCTCGATTGACCATGGAATACGCGTTCGTTTCAATTATCCGAGGGCCAGATTGGACGGAACATGACCCACTGTTCCGGGTGCTCCGCAATGTACCGTTCTGCGATATCCAGCACCTGCCGCATCGCGGCTCGAACATCGGCGGCCCGATCATCCGTCTGAGGAACCCCCAATGGCGGCTCAAGTCGCACTCGCAGACGGTGATCCGGCAAGCGCAATGCGAATCCCACAACAACCGG
>CAZHMV010000284.1:0-2312 GCA_964532665.1 uncultured Anaerolineales bacterium | reverse complement strand
TCTTCGGGCGACATACCTGGCAGGCGGAACAGGTCGAAATAATTATATGCCTGCATGCGGAACGTCGCTCGCACCTTTTCGGTCAGGACGTCGGCCGGCACGTCTGTTCCCAATACGTGGCGGAGATTGCTCTGAACAGCCCGCCGGCCATCTGCGTCCAACTGGTAGAACAAATCGCCGAGACGCGCGAACAGCCAGTAGCCGAGCCTGGGCGGGACGTGTAGCGCCAACCAGCCGAAGAGTCGATAGAGTAGATAACTGGCCATGACATGAATGCTGCGTTGCCTGGATAAATGGTAGTCAATTCAACGACGACTGTCAAGGCTCAGGGGCTGGGGGCTCTGCGAACCGTGGCGAACACGGGGTGTCATGTTGGCTCATAGAGCCGGATGGGAACCACCCCACTCATGCCAGGGTGGGTTCATGGAACAGCGAAATCTCCGTCCTTCTGGAACAATTCCCCATCCACATACACTTCGCCGCCATGCCGGAGGTCGCAAATCATGTCCCAGTGAATAGCCGATTTGTTCTGGCTGCCCGTTTCGGGATAGCCGGCCCCCAACGCTATGTGGACTGTCCCGCCAATCTTCTCATCGAAGAGAATATTCTTGGTGAAGAGCTGGATGCCGTAGTTGGTGCCAAAGGCAAACTCTCCCAGATAGGGAGCTCCCTCGTCGGCCTTCAGCATCTCGTGCAAGAAGCCCTCGTTCTTCCTGGCGGATGCCTCGACAACGCGGCCGTCCTCGAAACGCAGCCGAATCCCTTCGACCTCGCGGCCGGCGGTAATGGCCGGGAAGTCGAACGTGACGACGCCGTTTGCGGAGCTTTCGACAGGCCCTGTGAATATCTCACCATCGGGGAAGTTGTACTTCCCATCGGCGTTGACGAACGTCCGTCCCTTGACGGACAGGGTGAGATCGGTGTCCTCAGCGATGATGCGCACCTGATCTTTGTCGCGCAGGTAGTCGATGAGCCGGGCCTGTTTCTCCGAGACTTTCTGCCATGCCTCCACCGGATCCGACTCGTTTACCAGGCAGGCGCCATAGACGAAGTCCTCGTACTCCCGCAGGCTCATCTCTGCATCCTGAGCATGAGCATTGGTTGGGAACAGAGTGCCCACCCACCTCAGGGTACCCTCGGCACTGCGTTGCATGAAGACCTCGGTGAGGTCGCGGCGCGCCGCCTGGCGCTTGGCCTGCCGTGCCGGATCGACATTCGACAGGGCTTTGGTATTCGAGGCTCCCCGGACACCGATAGTGGCATCGTACTCATTGAGAATCAACCGCTCTATCGGTGACACGAAAGTGAGTTGCTCGTCGCTGGCAAACTCGAAGAAGAGCTCTTCAATTCCTGGGATTTCTGTCAGGAGGGTAGGGTGGCCGCCGGCCTCCAACACCTTCTGGTAAACGGCCTGGATCATGGGAATCGTCTCGGTCGAGCCCGTGATGGCAACCAGATCACCAGGTTGAATTCTGGTTGAGTAGTTGACCAGAATGTCTGCAACACTGACAATACGTGGATCGGACATAGAGCTTCGTTTTCTCCTCTCAGCAAACCTAAGAATGAATTGTCAATACAGTGATGCTGCAAACTGACGGACTTGCTGATCCGCATTCCTCGCGATGGGCCGGCCATGGCCGAAGCAGGCGACGTCGAAGTCCAACGCGGCCAACTGCTTGATCGACCTGCGAGCCAGGTCCATGTCTTCGGTGGCGATGGAGATCGGAAGTGATAACCCCCGATTGTTAAGAATCGCATCACCGGCGAACAGGATGGCCGATTGAGGTGCGAGAAAGCAGGTGTGGCCGGCGGTGTGACCCGGTGTCGGGACGGGGCGCAGTCCACCAAAAGTGGTGTCACACGTCTGCGTCAGCACGACATCCACCTTCACCGGCTCTGGTGTGCCCATCATGTGCGTGAAGGCGCCGGCAACTGCCACCACCAGGCGCCCGGCGGCCGAGTGTGCTTGCAGCCGTGTCCGGTGGTCAACGTCTCCCTGAATGAGCGGCACGTCGCCCTCGGCTGCGACAACGGGCGCGTAGCACCAACGCTTCAGGGCTGCCAACCCGCCGACATGGTCGAAGTCACCGTGGGTTACCAGCAGGGCCACCACGTCCTGCGGCCGATACCCAAGGGCGGTCAGCGCGTCGATGATGGCCTGGCCGGCACCAGGCGGGCCGGCATCGATCACCACGGGCCCCCTCTCGCTAATCCAGATGTACGCGTTTGAGACTTGACCAAAAACACCCAGCCGCAGGTGAAAAACGCCCCGGGCGACTTCGACAGGTCTGCCCATTTGCCACCTCCACTTT
>CAZHMV010000283.1:0-4508 GCA_964532665.1 uncultured Anaerolineales bacterium | reverse complement strand
GCCGCCGTCAATCAGCGCAGCCTCCTCCAGTTCGCGAGGTAATTGCTCGAAAAAGCCTCGCAGGAGAAAGGTATTGAAAGCGATGCCGCCTGCTGTGTACACGAGAACTAAACCGGTCAGCGTATTCAAGAGCTTGAGGCGAGAGGCCAACATGAATTGCGGGATAATCAACATCATCCCAGGGACCATTAGGGTCGCCAGCAGCCCATAATACAATACGTTCTTGCCGAGAAACTCAAAGCGAGCGAAGGCATAGGCAACGGTAGAAGAGAAGAAAAGCTCCAGAATCGTGGTCGCCAGTGCCACTTGCAGGCTGTTGAGGAAGTAGCGGCCAAAATTATTGGATTTCCAGACAGATACAAAGTTATTCAGCGTCGGATGAGTGGGGATAAAACGGGGGGGAAATTCAAAGACATACACCGGTCCCTTCAAAGAGGTGGAGATCATGTACAGGAAGGGGGATATCACGAATATAGCCCCCAGGCTAAGAGCCAGTATGATAACTGTTTGTGTCAAGCGGCGTTGCGCATGTGTGCTCACCTTTGCATCTCCTGCCTAGTACTCAACTCGCTGTTGCAAGAACCGCATCTGCAGAAAACTGACGCCAAAGATCATGGCGGCCATCAGGTAAGAAAGCGCAGCCCCGTAACCGAAGTCCAGGTATTTGAATCCCTGGTTATACATATAACTGAGCAACACCTCAGTGCGTTGCATCGGTCCACCTCCTGTGATCAGGTAGATGGAGATAAACGCTTGAAAGCCACCAATGACCAACATCACCAGGACAAACACAATTGTCGGCCGGATCAGCGGCAGGGTAATATGCCACAGGCGTCGCCAGCCACTCGCCCCATCAATGGCTGCCACCTCATAGAATACGGGGGGGATGCCCTGGAGGGCAGCCAGGAAAATGATCATGCTCCAGCCAATCCCCTTCCAGATGCCCAAACTCATGATGGGCGCCCACGCGGTGTTGGCGTTGCTTAGCCACGGCACGTAACTGGGCAACAGGTGCAGGACGTCTACCAAAAGATAGTTCATCAGCCCAGAGCGACTGGAGTTGAACAGATATTTGAACAGAATCGAGACGACCACCCACGAAGTTACAACAGGCAAATAATAAATAGTTCGAAACACAATTCGTCCGAACACAACCTGGTCTACCAGCAGGGCAACAGTCAGGCCAAGGAGCATCTGGCCAATAACCGTCACAACTGCATACATCAACGTGTTGCGCAGTGCCGACCAGAAGACCGGATCGCCAAAAGCACGGGTGTAATTCGCCGTGCCAACAAAGATACTTGCCTGCCCGGGAACAGGATTCCACTCGTACAGACTGATCTGAAAAGCCTTGAGCAGGGGGTAAGCTGTCCATGCCAGAAACAGAAGCAGTCCAGGCAATAAGAATAGATACGGCGTCGGGTTCACATGTCTGCGCCAGCGACTTTCTGCCTGAATTGCTTCCCCCTTGTCTCGGCCAAAGGCTTTCGCGATGTTCATCTGTTACGTCTCTTCTCGGCCTGGGAAACCAATGAGGAGGGGCCAGGTCCACCTGACCCCTCGAGAGCCTATCACGCTACTTGCTTGTCAGCAAAGCATCAATCTTAGTTGCAGCCTCATCCAGAGCCTGCTGGACCGGTTTCTCTTCCCGCAGGATGGCCTGCCCGGCATTGGTGATGATCTCATCCATCTTCGTCCAGGCAGGGTGTGGCGTGCGGGCCTTTGCTGTCTTGAGTTGCTCCAGGAATATGCCGTAGTAGGGGTGGTTCTTGATGTAGTCGCTTTCGAGCAGTTCGCTGAGCACCATCAGTTGCCCGGTTTCCGCCATCTTGAGCTGGTATTCGGGCGATAGCGTGAAGCGGATGAACTCCATGGCCGCTTCTTTATGCTGCGACTGCTGCATCAGCACAATGTCTTCACCACCCACGACTGAGATAGAGCCCCCCGCACCGGCCGGCATCAGGGCTGCATGGAGCTGCTTGTCAGGGAACTGCTTTTCAAAGATAGGGTACATCCAGGGACCGTCAAGAAAGTTGGCATACTGGTCCTGCGCGTAACCCGTGCCGGCATCCACGCCACTCCCCAACACGGAGGGCGCCAGGCAGCCGTCCTTAAAGAGCTTCAGCAGGAACTCGTAGGTAGCCACCGTCTGGGGACCATTCAGATAGCCAGTGGCTTTGGTGATCTCCGGATCCGTGATGGAACCGCCAAAACTCCAGATCCAGGGCAACACAGCCCAGGCATAGGTGCCACCGTCGGCGAATACGTACTTGTCTTCGCCCAGGGCTTTGATCGCTGCGCATTGAGACGCCACCTCATCCGCCGTCTTGGGCGGCTCCGCGATGCCCGCTGCTTTGTACATTTCCCTATTCCAGAACCAGACCCGGGTGTTCGTGTCCAGTGGCAGGCCATAGTAGTGCCCTTTCCAGAAGTTGGTAGAAAGGGGGCCTGCAAACACCTTGGTCTTGTATGCTTCGAAATCAGGCATGATCTCATCGAGCGGAGCCAACGCTCCCAGTTCCGCCAACTCCGGCACCCAGATGATGTCAGAACGAATGAGATCAGGCGCCACCCCGCCGGCCATTGAGGTCAGCAGTTTCTGGCGGAACTCACCGTACGGGACAGCAAGTGACTTCACTTTGATGTTCGGATGCTTAGACTCGAACATCGGTATCAGCGTTTTGGTCAGCATCTCATTCTCTGGCGAAACCTCATTATAGGCGTGCCAGAAGGTTAGAGTCACAGGCCCTTTCGGTGCCGGCGTGGCTGTTACCACCACCTTCTTTTCGACAGGCACCTCTTTGGTCACCACCTTCGTGACTTCTTTCGCCGGCGGCGCGGCCGCCGGTGCGCACGCGGCGACCACCAGGCCCAGCAGGACCAGGCCGGCTGCCACCAAAAATGCAAAAGGCTGCTGCTTGTTCATGACATACTCCTCCTTACTTTTGAGAATATCGGGTTGATCAAATGACAAACATTGGCTTACATCAACAGACGTAGGGCTCCGCTACATCACCTCCCTCTCATGATCACTTAATTTGATCAACGAAGTAAGTTTGAGCCAAAAAGAAAACCCTCAGACCATTGCTGCCATCAGATCCACCGCCTGTCTCCGCTGCACCGGCGACTTGAACAGCTCCCCCAGCACCACGCAGGCCGCGCCGCGTGCCCAGGCCTCGTCGCCTGAGGGCTCGATGACGATCTCCAGCTTGTCGGCCAGGCTGTTGAAGGCGTGAGCCTGGATTACCTCACGCATGGGATCGAAGCGCCACTGGCCGGCGCGGACGCCCTCGCCGCCGACGATGACCATCTGGGGATTCAAGATGTTCACCAGCGTGGCGATACCGATTCCCAGCCAGCGCCCCGAGTCGGCCAGCAACTGCCGGGCCAGTTCGTCCTCCGCCTCGGCCGCTGCCACGATGGCCTCCAGGGTCAACGGCTTCACGCCGGCCAGCGCCGTCCGTTCCCCCAAGGCGATGGCCGCCCGCGCCCGGCGCACCACCGCCGGGTCCGAAGCCAGCGCCTCCAGGCAGCCACGCTTGCCACAGTCACAAGGCGGGCCATCATCCTGCAACGTGATGTGGCCGAACTCTCCGGCCCCGCCCATCGCCCCCCGGTAGAATTGGCCGTTGACCACGGTCCCCGCTCCGATGCCCCGTCCCACCGTGACCACGACGAAGTGATCTACGCCGTGGCCGTAGCCGAACCATTGCTCGGCGATGGTCAGGGTGTTCACGTCGTTCTCCAGGTAGACGGGCAACCCGAAGTGCGCGGCGATGGGTTCGGCGATCTGGACGTCTCGCCAACCGAAGAAGGGGGAGTAGCGGCAGATTCCGGCTTCACCGTCTACCAGGCCGGCCATGCCCACACCAATGCCGAGCATCCTTCCGCGATCCACGCCCGACTCGGCTATGGTCGTCTCGATGGCCTGGACGATGAGCGGCAGGATGGCGTCAACGGTCGGCAGTCGGCGGCCTGTCCTGAGCAGGGTCGAAGGGTCGGCGGCCGGCAACGGCGTCACCCGGTAGTGCAGCACCTGGGCATCCAGGTCGGTGAGCGCGCTGGTAACGGCATGCTCCATGAGCTTGACACCCACCACGAAGCCGGCCTGGTGGTTGAGGCGCAACAACACGGGGCGACGGCCGCCGGTGGACTCACCCTCTCCCATCTCACGCACCAGCCCGCTTGCGACGAAGTCAGCGGTAATCCCCGAGATGGTGGCCGGGCTCAGGCCGGAAAGCCGGGCAACCTCGGTTCGAGAGATTGGCCCCCGGCTTTTGATGAGGTTCAAAACCAGGCTGCGGTTGATCTCTTTGATCAGGTCGCGGTTACCCTTACGCAAATGAGTCAAGAGGGTCGACTCCTTTTACTTTCTTCAGTGAATTAACTTTATTATATCACCCTGGTGCGCCTTTGTCAAGCAGCTATCCACCGACCGCGCCAACGGATGATCCCTCCCCCATCGGCGGAGTCTCCTGACCCCTGGGCCGGGGCAGGCCTCTCGGCAG
>CAZHMV010000282.1:0-4531 GCA_964532665.1 uncultured Anaerolineales bacterium | reverse complement strand
CACAAGATACGGCACGTGGGCGTGCCTTACTCCTCAACATATTGTGGTATCAGCAAAATGGCCAAAGTCGAGGAGGGGGCGTTTGTTCTCTCTCATTGTACGCATTCTTGCGGTACATGTCACTGTTCCAGCCGTAGCAAGTCGCCTGGGCTAGGAGAACGGTTCCTGCATCTGAACGACGCGGGTTTTGGCCGGCTACCTACGCCACGGCCTGCGCCCGAACTTCCATGCGCCGGCGAATCACCCGGCCCAGGCGCTCGATGCCGGCCTCGATCTGCTCCGGTGGTGCGTTGGAAAAGTTCAACCGCATCGTATTCTCGCCCCCGCCCATGGCGTAGAAGGCGCTGCCGGGCACGAAGGCCACCTTCTCCTCGATGGCCTCAACGAGCAATGCCTCCGTGTCAACCCCCTCGGGCAGCGTGACCCACAGGAACAGCCCGCCGTCGGGGTGAGTCCAGGTCACCTCCCCCGGGAAGTAGGACTCCATGGCCGCCAGCATGGTGTCGCGACGTTCGCGGTAGACCTGGCGCAGCCGGCGCACGTGGCGCTTCAGGAAGCCGTCTTTGATCACTTCGTAGGCCACCATCTGGCCGAGGGTGTTCGTGTGCAGATCGGCGCCCTGTTTGGCCAGCACCAGCTTGCGGATCACCTCGGCCGGTGCTACGACCCAGCCCAGCCGGAAGCCTGGCGCCAGCGTCTTGGAGAACGTGCTGATGTAGATCACATCGCCTTTGTGATACCGGTTGCCGTCGTTCTCACCCTCAGCGATGAGCCGACGAGCATCCAATACCAGGATCGGCGTGATGTGGTCACCCGAGTAGCGCAACTCACCGTAGGGGTCATCCTCGATGATGGGCACCCCGTAGTGGCTGGCCAGTTCGATCAGGCGTTCGCGTCGCTCCAGCGGCAATGTGGTGCCGGCGGGGTTCTGGAAGTTGGGGAGGGCGTAGATGAACTTGGGCCGTTTCTGAATGAGAATCTCTTCGACGAGATTGACTTGCATACCATTCTCATCGATAGGCACCGTGGCAAAACGTGGCTCATAGGGCCGCCAGGCCTGAATCGCACCCAGGTAGGTTGGCGCTTCCAGCAAGACGGTATTGCCACGGTCCAGGAGCACCTTGCCGATGAGATCCAGCCCCTGCTGCGAGCCGTGGGTGATCAGGACGTTCTCCTCCTCGGCGGCGATGCCGTATTCCGCCATCTTCTCGACGATGAAGCGCCGCAGCGGGGGATAGCCCTCGGTGGTGCTGTACTGCAAGGCCTGCGAGCCGTGTTCGGCAAGAACCCGCTCGCAGGCTGCCTGAACCTGTTCAACCGGGAACAACTCCGGGGCCGGCAGACCGCCGGCAAAGGAGATCACATCCGGCTGTTGCGTTACCTTCAGAATCTCGCGAATGATGGAGCTGCCCATCACCCCGGTACGCAGCGCATAGCGATCAGTCCATCGTGCAGTCATTATTGACTGTCCTTTCTGCAACACAAACTGAGGTGTCTGCTCAGCCTGGCAATTGAGATCGCGGCAACCATTGCGAAGTCGCCCTGCGGCGACTGGTTTTCATCCGAGGGAGGCTGGCTTTGCAAGGGTAGGTGCAGTTTCAACTGCCGCGTCCTCGCGCGCCAGCGTGGCGCCTCGCTGCAGGGCCCGATAGTTTGCTGCCAGAAGCTCGCGGTGGCGCGCCGGCAGGTGGCCTTCCAGCGCTTTCTCCACCGATTCCAGGGGCAGCAGCTCCGTCTCTGCCAGCATGGCACCCAGCATGACCATGTTGGCCAGCCGGCGGTCCCCCAGTTCGTCGGCGATGTCGTTGGCCGGCACCTCAACAACCCGAATGTCGTCGCGCTCCGCCGGCCGGTCCACCAACGAGCTGTTGACCACCAGCACGCCGCCTTCCTGCACCAGCGGCTCATATTTGTCCATCGAGGGCAGGTTCATCGCGATGGCGATGGTGGGCCGGCTGACCAGCGGTGAGCCGATGGGCTCATCCGACAGGATTACCGTGCAGTGGGCCGTACCACCGCGCATCTCCGGGCCATACGAGGGAATCCACGTTACGTGCAGGCCGGCGTCCATGCCGGCGTAGGCCAGCGCCTGGCCGGCAAACAGCGAGCCCTGCCCGCCGAAGCCAGAAATGATGATCGAAGTTTCCATGATTGCCTTGCTCCTTCCAACGCCGTTCATGAATCCCCTACCGCAGTTTCTTCACTTCCTCCAACACCTTGTAGTCCCCCAGCGGGTAGTATGGTATCATCTGATCGCGGACGAAGTCCAGCGCCTCCTGGGGTTCCAGGTTCCAGCCAACCGGGCACTGGGACAGGACTTCCACCATGGCAAAGCCCAGGCCGGCCATTTGCACCTTGAAGGCTGTCTTGATGGCCCGCTTCGTGCGCTTCACGTTCACCACGTCGTGGACCGAGCGCCGCACGACGTAGGCCGGCCCTTCCAGGCTGGACAGCAACTCGCATATTCGCACGGGATTCCCCTGGCGCTTCACATCCCGCCCACCGGGCGAGGAAGTGGTGACCATGCCGGGCAACGTCGTTGGGGCCATCTGGCCGCCGGTCATGCCGTACACGGCGTTGTTAACGAAGACGGTGGTGATCAATTCGCCACGCGCTGCAGCGTGGATGATCTCGTTGGTGCCGATGGCCGCCAGATCGCCGTCGCCCTGATAGGTGAAGACGACGCGGTCGGGCAAGGCACGTTTGATGCCGGTGGCCATGGCCGGCGCGCGACCATGCGCCGCTTCCGCCATGTCCAGGTCGAAGTAGTTGTAGGCCAATACAGCACAGCCCACCGGTGCCACCCCGATCGTGACATCCCGAATTCCCAGCTCATCGATGACTTCCGCGACGAGTCGGTGGATGATACCATGACCACAGCCCGGGCAATAATGAGTGTAAGCGTCCGTCAGTGCCGCCGGTCGCTGATAGACGACCTTCTCCTGCAAGCCCAGGGTCTCCATAGTTGCAACCATCACACATGTCCCTCCTACAGGCTCATAGTCAGGCACGAAACGGAGTGGAGTGCCCCGTTCTCTCAACGTCACTCCGCTTCGCTCCGTGGCTCACCACCAACCTCCTCAGCTCAACTCCAACGCCGGACGCAGTTCTACACGGCCACGCACACCCGGATGCTCAGCACGGATGGCTTCCAGTGCACTCAGAATCTCATCGGGCATAGGGATGACCCCGCCCATCCGTCCCAGGAACCGGATCGGCGTGTGTTCAGCAACGATGCGCTGGACGTCCTGGAGCATCTGGCCGGCGTTCATCTCTACCACCAGGATGGCCTCAGCCTGCTCCGCCAGTTCGCGAAGCCGCGCCTCCGGGTACGGCCACAACGTGATAGGACGCAGCAGCCCGACGCGGATGCCCTTGTTTCGAGCCTCACGCACAGCGGTGCGGCAGATGCGTGCCACTGTCCCGAAGGCCACGATGAGGATGTCAGCGTCGTCGGTCAGCCACTCGTCATAGCGAACTTCCTCGGCTTCGATGCGGCTCAGCTTCTCCTGCAGGCGCTCGTTCAGAGCCTCCAGGTCTTCCTCGCGCAGGTACAGCGAGGTGATCACATTGTGTTGCCGGCCCTTAGCACCGGTGAGGGCCCACCCCGGATGGTCCTCACGAACCACCCGCATCGGCGGTAACTCAGCCGGCTCCATCATTTGCCCGATCATGCCGTCAGCGATCACAAAGACGATGGTGCGGTACTTCTCTGCCAGATCGAAGGCCAGGCCCATCAGGTCGATGGCCTCCTGGATCGAGGCCGGCGCCAGCACGATGGGCTGGTAGTCGCCGTGGCCACCGCCTTTTACAACCTGGAAGTAGTCCCCCTGGGAAGGGGCGATGTTGCCCAGGCCGGGACCGCCCCGCATGATGTCAATCAGGACAACTGGCACTTCGGAGCCGGCGATGTAGCTGAGTCCCTCCTGCATCAAGCTGATGCCCGGACTCGAAGATGAGGACATCACGCGCACGCCTGTGCAGGCTGCGCCGTAAACCATGTTGATGGCACCGAGCTCACTCTCGGCCTGAACGAATGGTCGGCCGAGATCCGGCATGCGCTTCGACAGGTACTCCAGCAACTCGGTCTGTGGCGTGATGGGATAGCCGAAAAATGCCTGCAGGCCGGCCCGCACCGCCGCTTCTGCGATGGCCTCGTTGCCTTTCAGTAATTGCTTCGCCATAGTTATGCGCCTCCCTTCGACAGGCTCAGGACATCGCCTTGCGCCGCGACACGCGCCTTTGCTCGTCCCTTTCGTGGACGATCCACCCGGAACACCGTGATTGCCGCATCCGGGCACATCGCTGCACACAGCATACAGCCGGTGCATTTACTCTCGGGATCGACCAACTGTGCCGGGTGGTAGCCCTTCACGTTGAACCAGTCAGCCATTTGGATGACTCCGGGTGGGCAGACTGGGACACACAAGGAGCAGCCTTTGCACCGGTCCGTATCGATTTCAATGCGTCCCATGCTCATTGTTTCATCCTCTTTCTCGCGTCATTGCTCACGCTCCCGCAGGTTTAGACT
>CAZHMV010000281.1:0-4558 GCA_964532665.1 uncultured Anaerolineales bacterium | reverse complement strand
GTCAGCTCGGCAAAGCTAAAAGGTTTAGTAACATAGTCATCCACGCCCAGGCGGAAGGCCTTTAGCTTGTCTGGCTCTTCCCCCTTGACGGTCAGCATGATGATGGGAATATCCGTCATCTCCCGGATGCGCCGGCAGGTTTCCCAGCCATCCATCCGGGGCATCATCACATCCAGCACAACGATATCCGGTTGTTGGTGGTACAGTTGCTGTAGACCCTGGACGCCGTTCCCGGCCGTGACTACCTCATAACCCGCATTGTCCAGATAGCGGCCCAGCAACTCAAGAATCGAGACATCGTCGTCAATTAAAAGAACCTTCCGTGGCATCGGCCATCTCCATGGCAACAGGCAAGGTAAAAGTGAAGGTGCTCCCTTGACCGGGTTCACTCTGCACACCAATCTGTCCGCCGTGAGCCTCCACGACTTTGCGGGCGAAGTAGAGTCCCAACCCGTGGCCGTATACTTCTTTGCTCTCGCGCCCATCTGCACGATAGAATTTCTTAAAAACGTGCTCATGTAGCGCCGGTGGAATGCCGATCCCCTGATCGGTCACCGAAACGGCCACGGTCTCTGGGTTCTCAAGCCAGGCTCTGACCTTGATCAGCCCCCCATGCGGCGAATACTTGATGGCGTTGTCCAGCAAGTTGTGCACGGTCTCGGCCAGGTACTCCTCATCCGCCAGGACGAAGGGAAGATTGGGGGCTGTTTCCAGCCGCAGGTCACACTGTGGGGCTTTCGACTGATGGTGACGTACCCACTGGCGCAGTGATGGTGGAAGGGCTACCGGGCCGGCCTTCATGTGAAGGCGACCCGCCTCCAGAGTCGAGACATCCAGAATCTTCCGCACCAGCTCCGTGAGCCGGCTACTTTCGCGCCGCATGATCTGGATTGTATCGCGGTGGCTGGCCGGCAGTTCGTCCATCACCTCGACCATCATCTCCAGACCGCCATTGAGGCTCGTCAGCGGAGCCAGAAGTTCATGGGATACCAGCGTGACAAACTCATCCTTGAGGCGATCCAGCGTCTGTAGTTCCTCGTTTGTTCGCGCCAGTTCCCGGTTAGCTTCCTCCAGACGCCGCGTGCGTTCCTGCACCTTGGCTTCCAATTCGGTGTTAAGCTGACGCACCGCAGCTTCAGCACGCTGCCGTTCATGTACCTGACGACCGATCCACCCCAGGACGAGGGAAACGGCTGCCGGCCCCAGGATTCCGAAGAAAATCACCTCGCCGAAGAAGTTGGGATTTATCCGCTGAAAGTGCGTTGGCAGAAGATGTTCCCTGGTTTCATACACCAGGACGATCAGGAAGAGAAGTATGGGTAACCCCATCTGGATCCATCGTATGCGCCGATCCAGGGCACGCGGGTCGTCCGATGTTAGTTGGTGTTTCAATTGCGGGATGAATGCCATACTGACACCTCCATCGCAGGTAACACGCAATACGCGCGCTAACGACGCGTCATCCTGTCTACGCTTACTATTATTATATCCTCTCATCTCCCAACAACAAAACGGATTCAGCGCTGAAGTGCCTCCATAGGTAAATCTTGACACATTTTTGACATTCATGTAACATAGCTAAGACCCGCGTGAGGTATAGTTCATGACCTGAGCCATACGGCTTTTCCCCCACTCACCAACCGGGGTGCGATTGGGCGTCTAGAGGTTCCCTGCCGAAATTCAGAAGCAAATTCCTCTGTGCGGCCAGGTTGCCTGACCGCTGTTCGGCAAGGTCTCCTGACCGCCGCCGCACAGGGCATCGGCCGGGAGACCTCGCCCGATGGGGAAAGTTGTGTTTTCGAGGCAGATTCGGTGGCCAGCACAGGAGCACAGCATGACGAAAGAACTCAAACACATCGGCCTTAATAACAAGTGGGCAGTGATCGGGCTGCTGGTCGGATTGCTGCTATTGAGTGGTCTCTACTTCCTGGTCGGCCCGACGGCCGAGGCTCAGCCTCCTCAACCACCGGCTTTCAGCCATCAGAAGCACATAGAGGCCGGCACACAGTGCGTCTTCTGCCACCCGGGTGTGATGAACGGCCCCGTGGCCGGCTTGCCTTCCATGGCCAAATGCATGGGCTGTCACCAGAACGTCCAGCCCAGCGACGAGAAAGATCAACCAGATGTGGATACGCTGGTTCGAATGTGGGATGAAGGTCGGCCCTTGCGCTGGGCCAAAGTGAATGACATGCCGGACTTTGTCTACTTCAGCCACCGGCCCCATGTGCTCAACGGCGTGAGCTGTGAAACCTGCCACGGGGACGTGAGCCAGATGGACATAGTCCAGTCCGTATATAACATCAACATGGGGTTCTGCCTGGATTGTCATCGCCAGCAGGCTCCGGAGAAGGTTGAACGCCTGATAGATTGCAAGACGTGCCATAAGTGAGGATGCGATGCCCGAAACAATCACGCGACGGCAGTTTCTGAAAGTCAGCGCCGTGGCCGGAGCTGCCACGGTCATCAGCGGTTGCACGGCCAACTTGCAGCGCACTGAGTATCTGGAAACGTACGTCCGCCCGCCCGAGGAGGGACTACCCGGCCAGGACTTGTGGTACGCCAGCACCTGCCGGCAGTGCCCGGCCGGATGTGGCATCCTGGTACGGATCAGCGAGGGTCGGGCGCGCAAGATCGAGGGGAACCCCCTGCATCCCCTCAACGAAGGCCGACTATGCGCCCGCGGGCAGGCCGGCTTGCAGGTGCTCTACAACCCGGATCGAGTGCAGAATGCCCTGCGGCAAACCGGCGGGCGTGGGTCCCAGCAGTTCGAGCCCGTGTACTGGGACGACGCGATCCAATTGCTGACAGACCGGCTACAGAGCGTATCGGACCCGTCTGGCATCGCCTTCCTGGGCGGACTGATGCCCGATCATTTGTACACCATCACCGGCCAGTTTCTGGCAGCCCTGGGCGCGCCGCCCCCGGTGCTCTACGATCTGCATAGCGCGCTGGAGGGACGCCAGGCACTTGTTCAGGCCAGCCATCAACTCTTTGGCGTCCCGGTACTCCCCATCTTTGACATCGCCACCACCGACGTCGTCTTTTCCTTCGGTGCTAATTTCCTGGAGACCTGGCTCTCGCCGGTGAGCTACAGTGCGGCCTTTGGTCGCCTGCGCCAGGGACAGGTGGGCAAACGCGGCTACATTGTGCAGTTCGAGCCTCGTTTTTCCAGTACGGCCGCCAGTGCTGACGAGTGGGTGCCCATTCGCCCTGGCACGGAGGGTCTGATCGCGTTAGCCCTGGGCAAGATCATTGTCGAGCAGGGATTGGGCCACGAAATGAGCCACCGCGAGCATGCTGTCCTGTACGAGGGAGTGGATGTGGGTCAGATCGCTCAGGTCACTGAAGTCCCTGCCGAGAAGCTGGAACGACTGGCCCGGGTGTTTGCCAATGCCGACCACCAGGTAGCCATCCCGGGCGGAAATCTGGCCGCCCGCAACGACGGTGGAGCAACTGTCAACGCCGTCCATGCGCTGAATGTCACGATGTTCCGCCTGGGTGAACATGGCGGCGCGTTCCTGACCACCCTGCCAGTCGTGGAGGGCTTCACCCCACCCCCGCTGTCCACCTTTGCCGACGTCCAGGATTTGATCGCCCGCATGCGGGCCGGCGATGTGCAGCTCCTGTTCGTGCACGGTGTCAACCCGATATTCGAATTGCCGGCGGCGGCTGGATTCGCCGAGGCGCTGGCCGAAGTGCCGTTCATTGTTTCCTTCAGTTCCTTCGTGGACGAGACTTCCTCCCAGGCTGACCTGATCCTCCCCGATCACACCTACCTGGAGAGTTGGGGTTATCAGGTCGTGTCCCCGGGTGCAGATAGACCCGTGGTCAGCAGCCAACAGCCTGTGGTACGTCCCCTCTTCGACACCCGCGCCACCGCCGACGTCATCCTGGCGCTGGCCGATAAGCTGGGCGGTGACATAGCCAAAGCACTCCCCTGGCGCAATGAGGTGGAATTTCTCAAGCAGATCGTAACCGGACTGCGGGATGTCGGCACTTCAGCGGCGACGTTCTGGGCTACCTGGCGGCAGCGAGGTGGCTGGTGGCCGCAAGGCCAGGAGCGGCAAGTTCCCGAACCCGGAAAAGTCTTTGAAACACCACTGGCCGTCCCCGAACCAAAATTCCAGGGCAGTGCGGCAGACTTCCCGTACTACCTGCACGTTTACCCATCCATCGCCCTGTCCGACGGGCGCGGGGCTAACCAGCCCTGGCTTCAGGAGACGCCGGACCCCATGACGACGGTCGCGTGGAACACGTGGGTCGAGATCAACCCTGAGACAGCCGCTCGAGTTGGCGTGAAGAACGACGACATTGTGAAAGTGTCATCGCCGGCCGGCGAGATCGAAGCCGCGGTGTACATCTACCCCGGCATTCGTCCCGATGTGATCTCCATCCCTGTCGGCCAGGGGCATATCGAGTACGGGCGCTACGCTCAAGGCCGGGGCAGCAACCCGGTGGACCTGCTGGTTCCCACCACCGATCAACAGACGGGAGCCCTGGCCTGGGGTGCGACACGGGTGCAGGTTACGCCCACCGGCCGCCGCCGGCCCCTCGCCCG
>CAZHMV010000280.1:0-4614 GCA_964532665.1 uncultured Anaerolineales bacterium | reverse complement strand
GGGGCACGCTGCCCTGTCCCTTCTGGATGACAAGCGCAGCCAGCCCGCTGACCAGTGGGGTAGCAAACGAGGTGCCGACCCAATACACATACTGTGTCTTGCTGTTGCGTGCCACGCTGATCAGACATGCCTCGGGATGATCTTCACACCTGGGTATTCTGCAAGGTAGGTCGCTGTCACCGCCTGGTGCGGCCACGTCCCCTGCGTTGGAGAAACAGCCCCGCGCTCTCTCGATGTTGCTCGCTGCAACGCCGATGACGGCGGTCTCATCAGCCGGAATCTCCATGGAGCGCGGAGGCAGAATCCCATTACCCTGCTCGTCGGCGGAGTCGTTGCCGGCAGCCGCCACCACGACACCGCCGTGATCCACCGCCTTTTGCACGGCAAGTTGCAGGGATTTCACCCCCTCAGGCAAACCGAACCTTGTCGGGCGCTCTGGCTGGTGGACGCCCAGACTCAGGTTGAGGACCGTGCCGTGCAATGTGTTGCCCCCTTCCTCGAGCGTCTCGTTGACAAAGGCATCGATGGCCCGCTCGATGGTGAAGAGATCCCCACAGCCATCCTTCTCGAGAACCCGGATCAGTTCGATTTCGCTGTGGGGTGCGATGGCATGGGCCAGCCCCGCCACAAACAGGCCATGATTGCTAATGTCCTGAGTTTCCCGATCATGCTTGTCCTTCCGATCTAGCCCGGGGCACGTCGGTGCGGGGGCCGGCGTGAAGTGCCAGACCGTCAGCGGCGGCTCCGCCGCGATGGAATCCCCAAACACGTCGCCCATCAGTTCGTGGAAACGGAAGCATCCCACACACTTTTCGTTGTCCCCCACCTCCTCAAAGGGCGAGGAGTCAAACACCGCGATTCGGATACCGTCCCCCTTGAATCCGATCAACCGGTTGCCCGCGTTGTCGAAAAGCTGGATGCCGGCATCTCCAAGCGCCCACTGGGTTCGGAAATCGGTGCCCGGCGCTGGGGCCAGCCCTCCGCCGGGCAGCCCCGTCCACTGACCATTCTGGGTCCAGGGACTGCCTCCTCCCTCCCAGCCGGCGGGACTGATGTGGTAGTTGGGATCGGCGACGACAGTGGACTCCGTCTCAGCGCTGATCTCATTGATCGTGCAGACCACCTGTTCCACAGTATTTCCACTGCCGATCTGGAACAGGTTGATTGACGTCTCCGCGTCCAGCTTAATCGCGGACAATTGGTCCAGTTCCAGATCTCGGATCTGTTCAACCAACGCGTCGATGTCTTCCGGGCTGCCACTGACGATGACCTGACCCTCTATGTAGATCAGTCCCAGAAATGGCGAAGAGACGAGGTCTTTGCCTTTTGGTATCTTCGCCTGCTCGGCCCGGCCTTGGTTGCTGAGATCCATGCACTCACGCTGAATCTCGTCAAGTTGGGCTTCAGAAAGGATGGGACCCGGCGTGGAGATGCCTGCCTGGGCCGGCGTGGTGACGACCGGTGGGCCGGGGGGTGCAGTTGGAGGTGCGCATCCCCACACGATCCCGAAAAGCAGGAAGAGCAAACACGAAACCAAGGCTGTGTGTCGTATGTCACGCATTGCGAATCCTCCTTGCTATGCGCCTGTCACGACTTCGGCGCAACTACGCGCTATAGAGACCCTGTGTCTCCTACCAGGAAGAACGGTGCCCAGAAATATGGGTGAGCCCACCATTCTCCCTCCAGATCAGTGCCCGCGCCCCGAATAAACTGTAGTTGGGCATACCGTAAGGCTGCGCCCTTGGTTGAGCCTTGTGCCAGCTTCTCATAGAAGGTCTCCATAATCTGCGCCGTGGAACGATCCTCGACGGCCCACTGGCTCAGCACCAGGGAGGCAGCGCCGGCGTACAGAAACGCCCGCATCAATCCCAGTAGCTCATCACCCCCGCCGACCACGCTCTGGCCCGTCCGGCAGGCGCTCAGCGTGACCAGGGACGCCTGCAGGCGCAGATTGAAGATGTCCAGAGTTGTCAGCCAGCCGTCGGCCAGCGCCAGGCCGGAGAAGAGGGGGTTGTCGGGCCGGAAATCGCCGTGGGCCGCCACGTGGAGGATACGACAGTCCTGCGATCCCTCCAACAATCGCGCCAAAGTTGCTTCCTGCTCCACCACAGCCCGACCGCCCAGGAGAGCGGCGATCGACTGCGCTTCCTGGACAGCGTATGGCAACATGCCTCCATAGGAATGACCGAGGGCAAAGAAGCCTGAAGGAGATGACCTGGCCTCGGTCACGTAGCGCGAGAAGCTGGCACCAGGAAGATAGGCGATCTCGTGGTGTTCCAGCAGGAACGTTTCTCCATCGTGCAGAGCGTGAAATGGTAGATAGTGCAGTGGACCGTGTGGCACGATGATTAGTTTCGGGTACAGGGTCAGCGTGTCAGCCAGTGGCGAGAGGAGGGCGGTATACAAGTGCTGTAAGAGCCCCTGGGCATTCTTCGTCAGGCTGGTAATCCTGCTCGGATCGCTGCGGGAGGTGGCCCTTAGGTTGAGCCACAGGAGTTGCAGCAGATGCCGGACCCGCGCCAGATCCACGGATAGGCGTACTGCCTGCGCCGTATCGGTTGTGATGAGGAAGGCGGCCAGCTCGCCATGCACGGTGAAATACTCCAGCAACAACGTATCAGCGGACAGGTAGGGTTGGACGGGCTCCGTGCGGACCTGCCAGAGCGCGGCGTCGCGGGCGTAGTCGGCGTTGCGGATCAGCAGCCTGTGCCACAGGTCCTCAATCCGCTTTTCCAGCGCTAGAACCTCATGCTGTGCCAACTGACGGTTGCCATTCGTCGCCGGCCAGCCCTTCATTTTCAGCTCTTTGTCACCCTCCCACCGGCGATACAGCCGATCGCGCTCGCTGCGCAGACGCATCAGCTCTTCCACCAGGGGGGCGTCCTCCGAACTCCTGGCCTGAATGCTCAGATCAACCCGGTAGGCCAGCATGTCGAGCAGGGTGCGGGACTTGGCCCGTTCCGCGTACTCGAGACCCTGGAGCGACCGATCCAGATCGAGGCACAGTCCGACGACGTCTTCGTAGACGACTTGCTTGTCCTCCAGAAAGCCTGCCCGAAACTCGACCATCATCCGTCCCCGCAGTCGCTCCAACTGCTCGATAGCCCGATCATACTCACTCAGTGCCCAGTGAGGGTCGCCCCGAGCTTCGGCCAGCGCACCCAGCAGATGCCGGCATTCGTATGTCAGCGCGGGCACATCTTTAGCCTCGCCGACGGCCAACGCCTTGTTGACCAGGCGGTAAGCCAGATCGTGTCGATCCAGGGCGGCCGCGGCTCGCGCAGCGACCAGACAGGCCTGTGCTTCCTGGAACGGCAGGTCATGTTCCTGGAACACGCCGGCACACGCCTGGGCGGTCGCCAGAGTTTCCTCAAATTGCCCTCGATGATGTAACACGGCGGCCGTCTCCAGATCCGTGCGAGCAATCCAGAGGCGTGTGCCTTCCTTCTCGAACAGGTGGCGCGCTTCCACCAACGACGCGAGGGCGTCGTCATAGCGCTGAAGTCCGGCGTAGGCTGCGGCTTCGTGGAGCGTGACTTCGGCCACCTCACGGTACCGCCCGTACGCTCTAAACCGAGCGCGGATTTGCCGGCACGTCTCCAGCGCATCGTTAAACCGGCGAAGTTGCAGCAGGCAGTTGCAGATCACGAGTTCGACTTCGATCGTATCGGACGGACGGCCATCGGACATCATGACATCTCGGGCTCTGTCGAGCAGTTCCAAAGCCTCGTTGTAGCGTCCCAGCACGAGGTAGGTGTACGCCAACTCTTGTTGTGCGCGACTAATCTGAGACTTCTGATCCAGCCGAGCGGCTATCTCACACGCTGTCTCACTGGCCTTGATCGACGCTCTGAACTGGCCCAGATTGCGGAGTACGATAGCGCGGTTTCCTTCGACCAACGGTAGCTGCTTTTCGCCCGCTGCACCGAGCTGATGATACAGTTCACGGGCGTGGTTGAACATGGCCAGGGCTTTAGAATCCTCTCTTTGCCGGCCGTGCACCACAGCCAGGTTCAGTTTCAGTGTTGCAAGACGGTGCAGTTTGCCGTGCTCTTCAAGGACCTCGCTGGCCCATTGACCCGCTTCCAATGCTTCGTCGTAGCGACCAAGTATGGCCAGAGAGAATACTTTGCCTATTTGAGCATTGGCCTGGTCAACCAGGCGATTGTGAGCTTTGTAGATCGCGGCTGCCTCGTCGTAGAGCTCTACAGCTCGCGCATACTCGCCCAGTCCACCAATAGAACGGGCGTTAGCCTCAGCCAGCAGGCCCAGAGCCCGATGTAGGGGGTTCCCCGTCAATTCAGCCAGGTGAAGGAGGAGTCCGGCTGTCTGCAGGGAACGGTGGATGTCCGAGCGCAGAAGTTGATCTGCCTGGCCCTTGAGCGCGTCGGCGATCCCGTCGTCCAGCATGCGGACGTCTCTTTCGAGAAATCGCTTCTGGGCCGCGACGTCCGGCAGCACCAGCAACTGCTCGATGAAATCCTGGGAAGCCACAGGTTGTGTTTTCAGCACATTCCACCTCAGAATGGCGGCCGGCCCCTCGGTGCTACCTCCAGATGTTGAATGTGTATTTCTACCTCAGGACCGCTCAAAATCAACTCGTAGGTATCCGGC
>CAZHMV010000279.1:0-4630 GCA_964532665.1 uncultured Anaerolineales bacterium | reverse complement strand
TGCGACCGGAGGAGCAGCGACGTCTCTTCCCCCTGGTGCGCCCGGTGATGGAGAAAGTGGCCGACATCATTGCCCGTCACGTAGCGCCTTTTCACGTGGAGGAACTCCACCTGGTAGGCGGTGCGGCCAGCTTTCAGGGGATGGACCAGGTTGTGGCCGAGTACACGGGACTGCGGACCCATCGGCCACCTGATCCGTTATTCGTCACACCGTTGGGCATCGCGATGCACGATAACATAACGTAATCAGGAGATCACGAGGACAGACTATGGCAGACGAATTCGCACTCCGCGCCTATTGCTACCTGGACCGCATGCAGCCCCAATTTGCGGCGTTTGTCGGAACGGTCACGCAGGGGGACCTGCCGGTTGAAGGTATGGCCAGTCTGTATGTGGAGATGTCACCCGGCAACTGGGTTTTCCGCGTGGTAGATATTGCGGTCAAGGCCACAGAGGTAAAGCCTGGGGCGCAGATTGTCGAACGCGAGTTCGGCATGTTTGAGATACACTCCCATTCCCAGGCGGCCGTGCTGGAGGCCGGTCGCGTGGTGCTGGATCGTCTGGGGCTGCGGGTAGAGGATCGGGTGAAGCCATCCATTGCCTCCATCCAGGTCATCACCAACGTCAATCCCTATCAGGCTCAGTTGCTGAATCGCTTTACGCGGGGGATGATGCTGGTGCCAGGCCAGACGCTGTTAGTGTTGGAGTGTGCACCGGCCGCCTACATCAGCCTGGCGGCTAATGAGGCGGAGAAGGCGGCCGCGGTGAACCTTATCCATGTCTCGTCGGTCGGGCGCTTTGGCCGGCTGTGGATGGGCGGTACCGAGGCCGACATCCTGGCAGCGCGTGATGCAGCCGTCACCGCTCTGGAAAGTTTGGAAGGTGTATCTGTGTAGGATACTGCGACAGGCTGGGGAGATGGAATCATGGGTAGGACATTCTATACGGCCCGGGATATTGACCGCTTTGCTGATGAGGGCCTGACCGAGTTGTGCATCGACAATAGCATCGTGCTCACAGACATCGCGCGCGAACGGGCGCACGAGCGTGGTCTGCGCCTGGTGCGTGTGCCCGATGCCGGCGTGACACCGTCCCCGGAACGCCCTGCCTCCGCCGACTTGCACGAGCGCGTGCGCGCCGCTGTCATTGCACGGCTGGGTGTCGAGCCCGATGGTCTGGACGGGATCATTGGTAGTGTGCTGCGCCGGTTTCAGTAGGCGAGCGCGATGATCCTGGGACGTGTCATCGGAAACGTGGTGGCCACGCGCAAGTACGCGGGGCTGGAGGGGGCCAAGTTGCTGATTGTGCAGATCCTCGACAAGAAGTTGCAGCCACGAGGACGTCCTCAAGTTGCTGTAGACGTGGCTCAGGCCGGTGAAGGTGATCTGGTGTTCATCGCGCGCAAGCGCGAAGCTTCTATTGCTTATCCTGTGCGCAACCTCCCCATCGACCTGGCTATCGTGGGTATTGTTGAGACGGTTGATCTGATCGAGAAGTACGACCTGGAGTTGCCGCCAGGATACACGGAATTCGCATAGTACAGCCATGGTTCCAGGGCGTGTAATCGGCACTGTCGTCTCCACCATGAAGCATCCATCCTACAAGGGCTACAAGCTTCTGGTGGTTCAGCCCATGCACCTGGCCGGCGAGCAGCCGGGTGACGATTTCCTGGCCATTGACTTGGCGCATGCCGGCGTGGGTGATGCGGTGCTGGTCAACCAGGAAGGGAGTGGCGCGCGGCAGATCACCAACGACCCCAATTCCCCTGTTATTTCTGTCATCGTTGGCATCCTGGACTCTGTAAACATAGAACAGATGACTTGAACCGCCCCTCTCTACTCCCTCTGTCATCCTTCCGTCTCTTGAGGTGACCCCAGGTGGGTCGCGTGCAAAGACTTGTCGAACCGCTACGACGACGCGATAGCTGCATAATTTGTGGCAGAGTTGGCTCTTCTTTGCTTGCCTGATTGCGAACAGGGACGAGTGCCTTTTGTTGAGTCCAAACAGGGGGCGCGTATGAGACGAAAGACGGGATGGAGCGGCGGTGTCCTGATGGCAGCGCGAGAGGCGCCGGCGGTCAAAGACGAGCAGGGTGAGGTGACCCTGGCGCGGACCCTGGGTTACTTCGATGCCACAATGATGGGCATCGGGGCGATGATCGGGGCCGGGGTCTTTGTGCTCACGGGGATCGCAGCCGGGCAGGCCGGGCCAGCTGCCATTATCGCCTTTGCCCTCAACGGGATTGTGACCCTCTTCACAGCATTCAGCTACGCCGAACTCGCCTCCGCCATCCCCGAGGCCGGAGGTGGCTATTCTTTTGTAAAGCGCGCCATGCCTGACGCGATCGGTTTCCTGTCGGGGTGGATGCTGTGGTTTGCGTACACGGTGGCCTGTAGTCTGTACGCTGTCGGATTCGGGGGCTATTTTCTGGAACTCCTGGGTACCTATTTCCCGAGCCTACAGGGCCTGCTGGTTGGGATCCTCGGCCATCGTGCGGCTGCGTCTCTGGTCACGGTTGCCATCGCGGCTTTCTTCATTTCCCTCAATGTAGCTGGCGCCGATGTCACCGGCAAGGCCGAGAACATCATCACCATGGCGAAGGTCACCATTCTGGGGGTCTTCATCGCATTTGGCCTGCGTGTCATCGCGGGAAATTCGGAGCGCGCTTTGGCTGCTTTCCAGCCGTTGCTGCCCAACGGCTGGGGGGGCGTCGTGATCGCCATGGGGCTGACCTTCATTGCCTTCGAAGGCTATGACCTGATCGCGACGGTCAGCGAGGAGGTCAAAGAACCGGCGAAGAATATCCCGAAGGCAACCTTCACCGCCCTTGCCGTTACGGTAACCATCTACCTGTTGATCGTCCTGGTCTCCATCGGTGCCGTTGATCCGCGGAAATTTGCCATCTATGGCCACACAATCGCAGAACTGCCAGCAGAACTAGGTATCACGAAGCCGTTTGACAGAAATAACCCGGTAATCAACACGGCGTGGGAGGTGCTGGGGGTCTACAAGGAGACGGGCATCGTGCGGGCGGCCGAGAACTTCATGCCGTCCTTTGGGGTGTTGCTTATCGTCTTCGGTGGTCTCCTGTCCACGATGTCCGCCTTGAACGCCACCGTGCTGGCATCCTCGCGGGTGGCCTTCTCCATGGGGCGGGAGCGCATGCTGCCGTCCCTGCTCTCGTTGATTCACCCAGTGCGGCGGACGCCCCACGTTGCGGTCCTGGTAACTGGTCTGATTCTGCTTCTGATCGCGGTGCTGTTGCCCATCGAGGTGGTGGGCTCGGGGGCGAGCTTGCTGTTCCTCCTGAGCTTCACACTGGTGAACGCCTCGCTGATCCTGATTCGTCGGAAGGAACCGGATCTGGAGCGCGGCTACCGAGTGCCATTCTATCCTCTCACGCCCGGGCTTGGCATCTTAACGAACATAAGTCTGGCGGTGTACCAGTTCAAGTTCCAGCCTCTGGCTTGGTTCGTCAGCCTGGCCTGGATCGGTCTTGGCCTGATTGTGTATCTGTTTTACTCCGCGACATTGGAGGAGCGGGAGGATCTGGCCGAATACGAGATTCTGCACGAAGAGATTGTGGCCGTCAAAGAGTTCTCAGTACTAGTGCCGGCAGCCAATCGCCGCCAGATGCGGCAGTTTGGTGAGTTTGGCGCAGCTATTGCCCGGGATCGCGGTGGGGAGTTATTTGCTCTGCACGTGATCCGCGTCCCCACGCAACTCAGTTTGGCTGAAGGGCGCAGGTTCCTGCGGGAAGGCAAGTTCATCATGGAGGAGGCCGTTGCTGTGGGCAAGGGATGGGACGTACCCGTCCGCACCATGATCCGCATTGGACACCACCTGGGACGGGCCATCATGGACAGCGCGCGGTTGCGGAACGCGGATTTGGTGATTCTGGGATGGCCAGGGTACACGGAAAGCCGGGACAGGGCTTTCGGGACAGTGATCGACCTGGTGAGTTTGAATCCACCGTGCGACCTGGCGGTAGTCCATCTGCGCAAGGACGGCACCCTTGCCCGTATCCTGGTGCCGGCAGCTGGCGGCCCGAACTCTGCGCTGGCGCTAGAGATTGCCGTGTCTGTGGCCCGGCAGCAACCTGAGCCAGCCTCGGTCACCACTCTCTTCGTGGCCTCGCCCCGGGGCGGCGGCCAGGAGGCAGCCATCGGACGGGCGCGCCTGGAAGAGCTGGCCCGAGATTTCGACTACCCCATCGATATCGAAATCGCCTATAGTCGGGACGTAGTGGGGGGCATCTGTAGGGTCGCGGAAATGCACGACCTGGTTATCATTGGTGCAACGGAGGAGGGGTTGTTTGACCGCTTCCTCTTCGGCGACATCACAGAGCGAGTAGCGCGGGAATGTCTGCAGACGACTATCATGGTGAAGCGCTATCGGGGTCCCGTCAGATCCTGGCTGCGGCGCGTGCTGCTCCAACAGCAGAACAATGGCTGGCGAAGCTTTGCCTGATATCGAACAAGACAATCTGAAGTGCCGGAGAGGAAGCCCTTTGCAGCCTGGCGCCAGCTACTCCAATCCCTATGCGGCCTTTCGCTGCCTGCCAGTCGTGACAATTTGGACGCCGGCTGAAGCGCCGATGCGGGTGGCGCCGGCCTCGATCATCTGGCGGG
>CAZHMV010000278.1:0-4679 GCA_964532665.1 uncultured Anaerolineales bacterium | reverse complement strand
ACAAGTCTGGCATCGACTCCACCGGCTGCCCATCCAGTGCGATAATCACATCACCAATCCCCGTGTCGGGCTCGATGGAACGGATGCTACCTGTACCTGCGCGTAGCCCGATCTCATCGGCCGACGAACCCGGATCGACCCGCGATACTACCAGGCCGCGATTGACCGGCAGACCCAGTCGAGTGGCTTCGAAAGCCATCAGAGGCCGGCCAATCACACCCAGGTAAGGCCGCGAGACATAGCCGTGCGCCAGAATCTCATCGATCACCTGCCCGGCAGTGTTGATAGGCACCGCGAAGCCGAGGCCGATGGACCCTCCGGAACGCCCTGGTATAATGCGGGTTGTCACTCCCACGACCTCCCCCTCGGAATTAAAGAGCGGACCGCCGGAATTGCCAGGATTGATGGCCGCATCGGTCTGAATTGCGCCAGGAATTTGTGCGCCGTAAGGGTCTTTGGTAGACAAAATCCGGTTGAGGGCGCTGATGTGGCCCACGCTCAGGCTGCGCTCCAGATCAAACGGATTTCCGATGACGACCGCCAGATCTCCCACCTTCAGTCTATCCGAATTGCCGAAGTGGACGATGTTGGTTGGGTGGCCGGCAAGGTCAACCTGGAGCACCGCCAGGTCCGTAGCCAGGTCGCGGCCCACCAGTCGAGCGTTTATCGCTGCGCCATCCACCAGCCGTATGGAAATCTCGTTGGCGACCTCAACGACGTGGTTATTGGTGAGGATGTGACCTTCCCGATCGAAAATCATGCCGGACCCCGTCTGTCCGGCGGCGGCGATGCGCACGATGGCCGGCCCCGATTGTCGATAGATGCGGCTGACAACAGCTTCTTCGTTTACACGCCCCCATCTCAGGGCACCCAGGGTCAGCAGGCCGATGAGCACCAGTGCCAGGGCTGCAATACCTGTGACCGTGCGTCGTAGAGTTCGCTCCTCCTGGTGAGCTTCCAGATGGCTTTCATCGTGGATCAGACTCAGTAACTCTGCATAGCGCGGCGCACATACCGGGCATACCTCCACGTGTTTCCAGGTTACTGGAAACGCTTCGCGCGCTTCAGCGTGGGAGAGGCTCTGCTCAGCCGCGGCCTCCATCTGACCTGCGCAGAGCTCACAGGGGACATCCTCGGCTGAGAGAGCCCGGGCAGCACGGGTTAGCTCGAAATACGTTTCAGCACAGGTTGGACATGCCTGCAGGTGTTCCCAGAGGGCCGGTGAGTTGTCTTTGAGTTGCTCGGGGCCGACCCCCGCGACGACGCAGGATTGCACCTCTTCGGCGCACGCCTCACACGACAGTTTTATATCGACATGGACACGCGGTTTCACATTCGCTCCCATGGTGCTTGATACCTCCTAATCTAATGAAGGGAGCGACGAATGTAACGTGATCTTACAGCCTTTGCACGTTAAACCGGTTTCCAGCATCACGGTCGCTTTGGCACGGTTGCCGTGGCGCCGCGGATTTGGTCCAGTTAGCTTACCAGAACTTCCACCAGGGCTTCTTGGGTTCTTCCTGTGGAGGAGCCTCCAGCGCGTGCTCGTGGTGGGCCATCTCGCCCATGGGCATGTCCCCCTTCATCTTCTCCATCATGGCCATGACCGTCTTCTGATCCCCAGGAGAGAGCTCGGGCACGATCGCCTGCACCACCCTCATTTCATGCATCATCTTCTCCTGACTCAGACCCTGAAGCACGCCCATGTGGGTCATCATCAGCGTCTCCCGGGTCGAGGCCGGCAGGCTACACAGCACCTCCGTGCGAGTTTTGACCACCTTGCGCATGTCCTGGTCCGGCAGGTCGTGAAGCGCCTGGGTCATCATGCCCATGGCCTTCTGCCGCTCGTCGTCGGGCATCCCGGCAAACATGTTGAGCCGCTCCTCAATCATCTTCCGCCGGCCCTCCTCTGGCTGTTTCGCCAGAGCAGTCACCATGTCTCTCATGTCCATTCCCATTTCATTGTCTCCTTTTTCTCTCGAAGGCCGACAGGTTGAAGGTTAGGTGGTGTCCACAACCTTCAACATTCCCTATTCCTGGAGCTGTGCCACGGCTTCGGATACCGGGTCCGGCCGGTTGAAGATCAGGTGGAGCAGAAAGGCGCTCCAGGCTAACACTACCAGGTATCCTACCGCAACCCAGAGGGGCGCAGCTAGGAAAATCAGCGCCGCGACCACGGCCAGCAACACAAACAACAGTCCCATCGAGTCCCTCCAAGTTCCTCCAAGTTCCCCCGAATTCCCCGAGTTCCCCTGAATTCCCTACTTTCAGCCCCCCATCATTGCCCTGTCCATAGCAGCCATGATGCGACGGCGGACTTCCGGTTCGGCCTCCGACAGCACCGCCATCTGAGTGCTCATCATCGGGCTGCGTTTCTCCGGCGGCAGCCGGCCCAGGCCGGCCGCCATCCAGGCCACATGCCGGTTCCGCTGCGCCTCAGGCATGGCCGCCAGAGCATGCACCCGACGTTCCAGCATCCAGCGCCGCAGGGCTTCGGGTTGGTCGCTGGCCACACCTACCATGGTGATCATCGTCGCTTCCAGTTCGTTGCGTAAAGCGATGGGACGCAGGATCAAAACCAGGGCCGAGCCGGCCAGGAACAGCACCGATCCGACGGCGAATCCGATCGGGTTATCGCCCGGGTAGAAGGCCATGTAACCCTTGCCGCGAATCGGCGGCAGGTTGAGCAGGTGAACGAAGGCGATGAGCAGCAACAATGTGCCCAGCCACAACAGTACCTGCTTCGTGATCATCTGCCCGGTGGTCTCGACCCCCTCCAGCAACCGTGTTTTGTGCCAACTGCGCAAGGGCACCAGCACGACGAAGGCCAGCAGAAAGGCGGCTACACCGATCACCTGGCCGGCAGGCGTGCCGCTGACAAAGGCGCTGAACTCCGGCTCCACGCCTAACGTCTCAAAAGGCACAGTGCCGAAAAAGGCATTGACGAACCCGTAGAGCATGATCAACAACCCGATGAAGAGGATCAGTCCCTTGACTAACTCGTGGCCGAAGCCGGTGCCGCCCAGGCCCAGCATGCGCAGCCGGCGGCTCTTCGCCATCTTGTACATGCCGCGCAGGGGAATGACGGTGATGATGCCCCAGAAGGCCAGCACAAAACCCCACCAGTTCCACTTCGGCATGCCTAGCTCGGGATGGATGGCGATCATCAACCCGACGCCCATCATGATAGTACCTTTGACGTAGTTGACCCCACCGGGCAGGATGAAATCGGGGCGGAAGGGGAGCAGGGGCTGCATCTCCAGCCCGGGGACGTGGTCCCCCTGCGTTGCCCGCAGGCCCAGCCACGCCGCCGACAGCCAGAAGCCCAGCATGCCGATAGGGAACAGGTAGACCTTGTCCAGCGCCGGCGTGTGCGGGACATTGGGGAGCAAAGCGGCGATGTATATGAACAGGGGCATGAAGATGACACCGCCGATGAAGAGGGACGAGCGGTAAGTTTCGTAGCGCTCCAGGCCGGCCTTGGGATACTGCATCAAACCCATCACGGCGGCGATGAAGGCCATGCTCAGGTAAGGCCCGGCGTCGTCCAGAGGCGGTGCCTCGCCCATCAACGCCAGCGCAGCGGCAAAGACCAGGCTCAAGACCAGGAAAGTTCCAAAGTGGAGCAGCTTCACGGCCCGTCCTCGTTGGCGCGAAGCGATGAAGGCAGCCAGAAGGTACAGCGCCGGCAGTGCGTAGGCCACAGCCACGCCGGCGGGGTAGGCGCCCCGGCGGAAGAGGGCCGACATGAGTGTCCACCAGATGATAAACCCGGGCCAGAAAAGCAACCACAGAAGGGCCACGCCGGCGGCCATCGGCAGGCTCTCAGTCTTTTCAGGTTGTTGCACCTTCGCCTGCGGAAAAGCCGCGCCGACAATTAGTTCGTGCGATCTCTTAGTCATGGGACCTGGCCTCCAACACGCGAAGCGACGGCCGGCGGTCTGCGGTGAGCCCGGCTGAACCGTCGGTTATGGGCGGTCGTATCTGGCAAGGCTCGGCGGCGTCGGACGAAAAAGAAGCCGACGCCCCCCAGCAGCAAAGCGGTGCCGGCCCAGAAAACCCCGCTGCGTGCCAGGCCCAACAGAAAGGCCGCGTTGCTGACGATCAGGACCAACAGCAGCGGCCCGCCGCAGCAAATGGCATGAGCAATCAACAAACCTTTGCCACTGTTATCACGAGGTTCCATTCTCTATTTTCCTCCTTCACGTCCTTTTCAGCACGATGCCCAACGCCTCTGTGAAGCGTTCCAGAGCCTCGGTGTCATCCGTGCTCACATACGTGGCCACGCACATGGACATGTGCTCGTCCAGGAGCTTGATGGCCACCTGATTGAGGGCTGCTTTCACCGCAACAATCTGGACAAGCAGATGCTCACAATCTTCTCGCTCATCCAGCATGCGCCGGATGCCTCCCACATGGCCCTCGATGCGGTTCAGCCGGTTCCGAAGGTCCTGCTCCACCCCCGATGACAGGTACACCCTCTCCGATATTGCCTCCGTACCCGTGTGGGCTGATACTTCAACCATAGTCTCGTTTCCTCGCTCATTCAACCCGTAACCATCAGCGAAATGCAGCCGGCTCGTAGATTCTGTCTGTGAGGACAGGATTAAGCCTCCACATTCCCCATCCCCCCCTTGGGGATAATATTATAGCACAGTGCAGTCAGGCTGTCAAGTTGG
>CAZHMV010000277.1:0-4691 GCA_964532665.1 uncultured Anaerolineales bacterium | reverse complement strand
CGACGCCGGGCACCAGCAAGGTGGCGACGTCGCTGCCGCCCACCAGCACGTCCAGCAGCACGCGCACGCCGGCCTCGTGTTCGGTGGCGCCGGCGTTGCGGAGAATCGTCGTCACCTGCATGGTGTCGGGCCGGCCGGTGTAGGGGTTCGTGGTCAGGGCGTGGGTCTGGGTGATCTCAATCTCGCCTACCGTCCATGTCGTCGTCACTTCGACTGGGCTCAGTGCAGGGATGGCGTCGCCCTCGGCGGTGGGGCCGGCGGTGGGCGTTGTGTCCCGCAGGGAGGTGGCTGTGCCGTCGATCCACACCGAGGTGAAGGAGGTGTTGGCGCCGAAGAGCAACGGCTCATCGTCGTCGGCCGGTGTGGCAGGGCTGCCGCCGGTGGTGCGCAGGGCCGGCGAGCCGGCATCATTGACCAGCAGATCCAGGAAGGCGTTGCTGACGGCGGCATCCAGCGGGGCCGGCGTAACTGCCGGCTGGCTGAACGCGATAGGCACAACAAGTAGCAAGACTGACGTTAGAAATGCGCGTTTCATTTGTTGATCCTCCTCACTTTTCTCCTCTCTAAGTCCGCACTGAATCCCCATCGATAGTTAATTGTATCTTCGCGCGAAAATGTTACGCTGTTTTCGAGCGAATTTGGCAACTACTCCCAATTCTTCTCTCCAGCGCCTTCTTTGTCTTGCCCCTCTCCAGTTTATGTAGACCCCCCAAACTGCGCCTCATTGTGAAGACCGCTCTCACCTGACACCTGTCAGATTGCGGAGTTGCACCGCCGGCACCAAACATGGCGGGAGCAGCAACCGGCAAACGGGTAGCTGGTGGGGGAGGGCCGGCGGCTGGCCCGCCAGTACGGGTTTATGTAAATCACCAAATCCTTACTAACTAATGAGGGACGTACACGCGAGGAGGTGATGCCAATCAGAACATGCCATTAGCGAAATAACCCGAACCGGCTGTTTCGAGGGAAGCTCACGGCCTTTGAGGCAGCCGAGACGACCATCGAGCCCCGTGAGCTAACAACAAATCAATGCTGCCATTTTAAGGCAGCCAGAGAAAACCAAGAAAGGAGTTCAACAACATGTTCAACCGCAAGATGTTGCTTTTCACAATCGCCATCGTGTTTGCCTTGAGCATCGTGGCCGGCTCCGTCGGCCCCACACCGGTGGCAGCAGATACGACTGAGACCTGGGTCCTCCACCTGAATTTGCGGGATACAGGTAATACGACCGCAATCGGCGTCAAGGACATGGGTGCCTACATGGACGTATACTATTGTCTGTGGTGGAAAGACGCCCAAGATAATTGGCATAGCTGTTCAAATTTCTCTCAAGTCCCCGATCAGGACATATACGCCATCTCTACCTGCAATGCCTTTGGATATACATTTTACAAAACTCCCAGTGTGGCAGTAACGGTGAGTGTTCCACCCGGTGCCGTGCAGACTGTCATGGAGTGGTTCGTGGCTACCTACCGACCAAGTTCACAAGCGTCCAACTGCAGCGTTAAGTACATGCAGGACAGCTATCGGGAGAAAGATGACTTCGCCTACACTAAGTCCACGAACTGGCTGTGGAACTACTTCCAGCAGGAGAATTGGTAGCAAGGGCAAAGCTGGCAGAAAGCTCATTTGAGCCACGGGCTATGCTGTGGTTAGCACTGCAAACGGAGGGCGGAGCAACTTCGCCCTCCGTTTTTTATGAAGAGCTATCCCGCGGGCAGAGGGCGGGATGACTTACGGACTGATCGGTTGCAAGGCCAGGTCGATGCCTGTCACATCAGCGCCGCGGTAAATCTGTACCTCTCGCGCCTGGCTACGGCTGGTGGCACTGTCCGTGTAATCGGACCACCACTCGGCGATGTACTGGCCGTTGGGATCCAAAGCCTGGACGAAGAAATTACCCGCGATCCGGTCAAAGCGGTAGCGCCCATCGGCGTCTGTGGTCACAAAGTAGACCAGTTGGGCCCCGCCGTTCTCGTAGGCGTAGATGTGGATGCCCTCCAGGGGTTGGCCGGTGTGCTCGTCCGTGATATGCCCTGACAGGGTGCCGATGTGCGGACCATCCACCAGGTACATCTCGATGTCCGCGCCTACTGTGGTTTCGTTCCCGTTGACCACGACCTCGATCCCGTCCGACGCAAACCGTCGGAATATTTGGTCTTCGGCCCACACGTGATAGCGGCCCGGCTCCAACCCGTCGAGGCGATAATAGCCATTGTCGTCGACCTCCGCCCAACGGCGGAACACTCTGTCCCCTTCAACGTCCAGCGGCATAGCGAATAGACTGAGCCATTGTCCCATGAGTGGCTGGCGATGCATACCCGGCTGCTCGGCGGCATACACCCGCCCCTCGATGGCCCCCGATACTTCTGGCCAGCCTGGTAACGTGAAGTCGATACTATCTGTCACCTCACCAGCGCGCACCAACACCGCTGTCGCCTGATCGCGGTCGAGGACGTGATCGTAGTATTCTACGATGCCTCGCCGGCGCTGATCACTGGCCAACACGGTATACGCGCCTGGGGGAACGCTGAGAGTGTATGTCCCATCCGTAGATGTCTCAGTTGTCCCACCTTCCCAATCGTTCGGGCCGACCTGGCTTGACGCGATGACCGTAATACCGCTCAACGGCGTTCCATCATCCTGGTCAACCACGCGGCCGGTGATGGTTCCATGTTCTTCATCCTGCGGTGGCGGCTCCGGTCGCGGAGCCAGGGCAAAGTCAATGCCCGTGGTCTGCCGGCGCGCCTCCACGGTGACCAGGTCCGCCTCCTCGATGGTCGGTGCATCGCGGTAGTACTCACCCTGCAAGGTGTCGGTGTTGGCTGTGCCCACCCAATATTGGCCTGGTGGCAGTGGTCCGAGTACGTAAGTTCCATCCTCGAAACCTGATACTTTCCAGATGAACTGCGTGCTACCCGGCACGCCGGCCACGACGAACGGTCGCGCCACCGGCTCGCCCGTCTCCTCGGCGGTCACCCGGCCGGCGATGGACCCCATGGGCGCGTAGGCGAAGTCGATCCCCTTCACCGTCCGCCCCGCCGGCACGCTCACCGGCTCGGCCTCCTCCGGCGACTCCGCATTCGGGTAGTAGCGCACCGGATACCCCGCCCGCACCGCCGGCCCGGCCTGCACGATGAACTCGCCGCCGTACAGCACCTCCAGCAGGTAGCGACCGTGTTCATCGGTGAGGGCGATGCGGCTGGTCGGCCCGGTGCCGTCGGCGCGCCGGGCGCGCACCGGGATGTTGGCGATGGGGGCCCCCGTCTCGGCGTCGGTGACGCGGCCACCGATGTAGGCCCGCTGGCCGGCCGGCGCTTCCTCGACGATCAGCCGGAAGGGCACCTCGACCTGGGTCGCAGCGCCGTTAGGCCCGCCGGTGCTGACCTGGGCCACCAGATCGAACGTGCCCGGATCGCGCAGCATCAGGTTGACCCACAGGGTGCGGCCGGCGATGCCTGAGACATCGTCGGCGAGTACGGCCGACGCCTCACCGTAGGGCACGCGGGCCCCTTCGGAATCGATCAAGAACAGTTTGAGCTCGCTGTTCACGCTGGCCGGATCGGCACCGGCGTACCACACCACCTCGGGCTGGATTTCGACGCGGGTGCGTTGGCCCTGCAGGACGCTCAGCGTGGGCGTCTCGGCTGTGGCAAACACCTCGGCCGCCGCCACGGAGCCGAAGATGTGCACGCGCGGCGTCGCCAGCACGGTCGTCTGCTGAGCGATCGGCTCCTCCTCCGTCAGGCTTGCCGGCTCGACCCGCGTCTGAAGCGCGGGCGCCACGGGTGACAACGCCGCTGCGGTATCGAGCACCTGAACGGTCAGCGAGATCGCCTGTCTGTCCAGCGCCTGCTCACCCCCCAGGCGTGCGTTGACGTAGCTCTCCAGCACCAACTGCACCTGGCCGGGGGTATCGAGGGTGGTTTCGACGCGCAGATAACCCGCCTCGCGGTGCGGACCGGTGCCGGCAACTTCCCAGTCGTCGTAGTCCAGGAGCCGGCCGCCGGCGTCTTTCAGCGTTAATCCGAGGTCTGTTGTACCGGTGCCACGGAAGAAAACAGCCTCCGCCGAGGCTTCCAGGGCCAGGGTGGTGCCGGCCGGCACGCGGATGGGGGTGGCCGGCGCCGCGAGATGGCTGAGGGCTCCGGCGTGGTGGCCGGCCAGGCCGGCACGCAGCGCGCCCACGTGAATCAACTGAACGGCGGGGGCCGGCCCGCTGGCCGCGACGCTGCCCTTCGACAAGCTCAGGACGGTGCCTACCGCCAGCAGGATCAGCAGCCCCAGGGCCAATAGCCAACGACGTCTAGAAAAACCGTGCATGTGTGACCTCCTTTTCGTGCTCACATGAAACTCAACCCAATCGAGCCGAGCTTCGATCTATTAAGGTAATTGTCTTTTCGCGCGGAAATGTTACGCTTACTTCGGCTGCCCCTTCACTCTGTCATTCCCATCCGATAATCCGTTACGGCGAAGCCAATCCGCTGACCACCCGCGCCACCCACACATTCCCATTCCGATGGAAGGCCATCCATTCCCCGTCCGGCGACCAGTGGAGAATCTCGCTGTCATCCAGGCCGGCCACCAACCGGTAATTGCCGGCTCGATCCACCACACACAGCCTGGAGGGATCGCCCATCGACCCCGACCACCACTCGACCAGCAGCCGGCTCCCATCCGGCGACCAGTTC
>CAZHMV010000276.1:0-4735 GCA_964532665.1 uncultured Anaerolineales bacterium | reverse complement strand
GTCGGTGCGGTGATGGGAATCGCCGTGCTGGGAGCCACGGTACAAAACCAACTGGCAACCAACCTGGAAAACGCCCCCACGAACCTGATCCAGGGGATTGCGCAGACGCTTCAAACGAACCAGCAAGTGCCAGATGCACTCAAGCCGAAGATTCTGGAACTGATGAAGCAGGGGCTGGCCCAGGTGGACTTCACCAATATGGCGAGCAGGATGTCGCCGGGCATGGGAAGTGCCGGCCAGACGCTTTCGGCCAGGACCCTGGGACTGGGGAGCAACAACCCTTATGCCGCGCAACTGATCGAGCTGATCAAGCCGGCCTTCAACCAGGTGCTCGGCCAGGCATTTCTCGATGCCATCGTGGTGGCGTTCCTGGCCGGGGCAGCCATCTGCGTCGTGGGCGCACTGGCAGCACTGTTCATGCAGCGGCATGTGCCGGTGGGCCACGAATCGGAGCCTGCGGGGCGACCCACGCCTGGCGAATGAATTGGGGTAACTACGCAGCCGCTTGGCACCTGGCGAATGAATTCGCGGCAACCCTTGCGAAACCGGCCTACGCCGGTTAGGTTTCGAGTCGCCCAAGGGCGATCCTTCGACAGGCTCAGGACAGCGCTTCGCAATGGTAGGCACGGTTTCAACCGCCGGCAGCAGGAAGGCTGAGTAGTAACGAGCTGGGTCTGTTTCAAATGAGTTGGGAACCCTCCCGCAGGTTAAGCAACGAAGTCGCTTTGTACGCAGGTTCGCCCGCAAGACAAGGTGTCTTGGCGTCGAAAACGATAACCTGCGGGAGGGTTGCTTTCCTCCTCGGCACAAAATCGAGTACACTTAAGGCATGTTGGATTGGCGAACCGGGGAAGAAGAGTGGGAGGCAGCCGAGGAGTTGCGCGGACAGTGGACCGGCCGGTCAAGAGGCCGGCCTCCGGTTCCCCGCTGGCTGTGGATCCTGCTCGGGGTCTTGCTGGTCGTTGTCGGTGGAGCGGCCATCTCACTGCGGTGGAAGGCCCGGCAACAAACCGCACGGCTTCGGCAGGACATCCAGGCCACCATTGACACGGAAAGCTGGGCCCGGGAAACCCGCAACCTCCGGTTGTATGAATCGCTGCTGGATCCGGCTGCGCATGCCGGCTGGCGGCAGCGTCAGGAACAGGCCTTCGTGGCCGGCGACGGTGCCGTGCCGGCCAGGATGACCGTGGCCGATGCTGTACTGTTTGGCACCGACCTGGCCGTCGCGGAACTGCAGGTCGAACCCACGGCCGGGCAGCCGTATCGCGCAACCCGGGCTTACCGGCGCTCCGGCGGCTTATGGCTGGAAACTTCAGCCCCGGGCGGCCAGGTTTGGCTGGACCAGACCACGCGAGAAACGGAGAACCTGCGTTTCGTATTCCATCAGCGGGACGCTGCCCGGCTCATCGCCGTCATGCCCGACATCCAGGTGCTCTACGCGCAACTGCTGGGCGACCTGGTGCTATCACCGCCGCAAGGGAAGCGAACGCTGTACGTCATCCTCTCCGTTCGACCTATTGAGAGCGAACTTGATAACGACCCCACTTACTACAATCTCTCCGACCTCGGGCCGAGTGCTCACACGGAGGCCATCAAGCGCCGGCTAGGCACCCTGTTGCTGGACCAGGTCGTGAGCCTGTTTCGCACGGAGCAGGGCGACCTGCCGCTGTTGATCCAGGCCGTCGAAGAGTGGGAGTATGCCGACTGGCTGGGGATTCCGCTGCCCGAGCCCCAGGCTGCCTCAGTCCAGGATCTCCTCATCAGCCTGCCCTTCCTCTCTCTCACAGACGAGACCTGGAAATCGCTGGAGGATCCCGTAGCGCGAGCGGTTGTTGGACAGGCAATCATTGACTACGCCGTCAAGACGTACGGTCGCGACAGTCTGTCCGACATCGTGCGCGGCACCCGGCGATACGACGCCCGACACCCATTCGTCACCCAGATATTGGATATTCCCCAGGTGCTGCAGGTGCCATTCGTAGAATTTGATGCCGGCTGGCGAGACTACGCGCTGCGCACTTTCACACGGCGCGACGGGGTGCGCCTCGGCCCGTGGACGCCTGCGAAATCCGAGCTGCTCCAAATGCTTGCAAGTGAAGAACGCGCCGTCGAAAAAGGTGATCTTGACCTCTACAACAGCTTGCTGTCGCAATACAGCACCCCCGAGTGGCGAGAGCAGCAGGCCCAGCTATTCGAAGTGTATCAGCATTTCCGGCGAAGCACCAACGCCCTGTTTCGGGTACAGCTTGAGGATGCAATCCTCCACGGGGATGATGCATTGCTAAGGCTCCAGGTCCATTTCCCTGATCCAGGGTCCACGCCGTATCAGGAGATTCGCACCTACCACCGGTTTGACGATGGATGGAAATGGGCCTCAACCCAGGCTTCGTTCTGGGGACTGACGGCGGAGGAGGAGACACCACACCTTCGCATACGCTTCAATCGGCAAGATGATGCAGTGGTACGGGCGGAATTGCCGGCCACGGAGGCGTTCTTCATTCAGGTAAGCCGTGATCTGGCCGCAGGGCCGGTCAGAGGGGTGCAACCTGTCGTCGAAATCGACGTCATACCCGATTATGGGGTGCTGGACTGGCGCGAGCAGGAAACGAAGGTTGTCTCACAAAGGACGAGCATCCCTGCTACAACGCAAGTTCTCCTTCATCTTCGGATGAGTCCACATCGTCCAGTCTCACAAACACCAGGCGCAGTTGCCACAAGGCAAGGTATGCTGTCTGTACGTGAGCCCCCATCCCGCCTACAGATCCTCTCGCCGACCCTGGGCATGATTGCCACCGACATGTCGCCGGCCAGCTTCTACCGCATGTCAGCCGGCCTGACCCTGTCCCGCCACCTGATCGCCACCCAGGCTGAGACGCCGGCGACGCCCTTTGCAGACACGCTCTACGAAGCCGTCACCCGCTGGGAAACGGAGCAGTGGGAGACGGAGCTGCCGTGGGCCGCACCACGCCGGCAGGCCATCAGCGCCATGTTGCAGGCCGGCGTACAACCCTCGCTGCGTGGCCGGCCAACCTGGGCAGAGCGGGACGTTGATCCGACCACAGGGTATCTCTACGACACGGCCGTCGCCTACCTGGCCGAGACTTATGGACGGTCGTATCTCAGCAAACTCGTGCAACACGCATCGGAGCATCGAGGATGGGACAGCCTGATCCCGGATGTGCTGGGCGTCCAGTTCGAGGAGTTCGAGGCCGGCTGGCGGGAGTATCTGATGCAGGTTGCAGGTTAGTTGACGGGCCAGACAACTTTGCATATAATTCTTTCGTGTTTTTGTCAAGCAATGTCCGAGAAAAGAGCCGTGGACAGTTCGTTACCCAGCAGTAGTTGGGGGCACCGGCGTGCCCCTGAACCGCAGATTTGCCTGGGGTGGGCCAGGAGTGACCGGCACCGGGCTACTGGCTGCGAAGCCGAGGAGGCCTGGCGATTATGTGATGCGCCCGAGCCGCCATGACCCCCGTTGGCACATCGCTTGCCGATAGCCTGTGTTGCCCTCCAAAGGCCCGCCATGCACCGGCGGGCTTTTTGTTTGTCCCCGCATAATCTGCCCCTGCTGGCCCGAACGTCACGCCGATTCACCCAAACCTCACACTGAAGCAAGGAGGCAGGCCAATGACCGACATGGTGAAGCTCGCTGACGTCGAAACCGAACTGCGTGATAGCCTGAAACGCGGGCATAGCGCACGCGCCCAGGCCATTCTGGCCGACATGCACCCGGCCGACATTGCCGATCTCCTGGACGTGATGGACGAGGCTCTCCGCCTTCAGGCGTTCAGCCTTCTGGAAGATGAAGTTGCCAGTGAGGTGCTGGACGAGACCCAGGCCGAAGCCACGCTGGACTTGATGGAGGCCTTGCCGGACGAGCGCCTGGCCGATCTCCTGGAAGAGCTCCCCATGGACGACGCCGCTGAACTCCTGGGAGACCTGCCACCCGAACAGGCAGAAACCCTCATCGCCTTGATGGAGCCCGAGGATGCAGCCGAAGTTCAGGGGTTGCTCAGGTACAGCGACGAGACCGCCGGCCGGCTCATGACCGAAAAGGTGGTGCGCATTCGCCGGCGATGGACAGCTCAGCAAACCATCGAGCACTTGCGGACCATCGACCCCGAAACCGAGACGCTGGCCTATCTCTACGTCGTGGACGATGATGATCGTCTGGTGGGCGTCGTGCCGCTCCGCGCCCTCATCACAGCGCCGGCCACCGCGCTGGTGCGGGACATCATGGAGCCGGACGCCGTCTTCGTCACAGTGGACACCGATCAGGAAGAAGTCGCCCGCCTGGTAGCCAAGTACGACTTTCTGGCCATTCCGGTGGTGGATCGCGAAGGCCGGCTGGCCGGCATCATCACCCACGACGACGTGGTGGACATCTTGGAAGAGGAGTTCACCGAGGACGTCCAGCGGCTGGGTGGTTCACAACCGTTGGAGCGACCCTACTTCGCGCTTTCGATCCCGCAGGTGGTGCGGAAACGCATTGGCTGGCTACTGTTGCTCTTCGCCGCCGGCAGCCTGACCGGGACGGTCATGCGTCACTTCCAGGCTGAACTGGCAGCAGCCGTAGCTCTGGGAACTTTCATCCCGTTGACCATCGGCACCGGGGGCAATGCCGGCTCACAGACAGTGGCTACCATCATCCGCGCCCTGGCGCTGGGCGACGTCCGCACCAACGATCTGCCAAGAGTTCTGGTGCGAGAAGCTCTCACAGGGCTGGGGGTCGGCG
>CAZHMV010000275.1:3182-4826 GCA_964532665.1 uncultured Anaerolineales bacterium | reverse complement strand
GCGGCTCGTTCCCACGAGAACTTCGTAGCCTGCTCCAGGCCGGCCCCGCTCATCTCCGCGCGCAATTCCTCATCCGCCAGCACCCGACGCAGCGCCGCAGTCATATCATCGACGTTCACGGGATCGAAGTAGCAGGCCGCTTCCCCGCCGATTTCCGGCAGGCTGGAGGCGTGGCTGCTCACCACCGGCGTGCCGCAGGCCATGGCCTCCAGCACCGGCAGACCAAACCCCTCGTAGACCGAGGCCATGACCAGCCCTGTGGCCGCACTGTAAATCGCCGGCAAGTCCGCATCGAGCACGTATCCTGGAAAGTGAACGATGTTTTCCAGTCCCAATGCTTCGATCTTCTGGAAGAAATCCTGGTACAGCCACCCCCGCGTGCCTACCACAACCAGGTGCAAATCCGGATCATCTACCCGGAGCCGAACCAGCGCTTCCAACAGACGAGACAGGTTCTTGCGCGGCTCGATGGTTCCAACGGTCAAGAGAAACCGATCCGGCAAACCGTATTCCCGGCGCACCTGGGCCACCATGAAGGGAAAGGCCGGCTGGAAATGAGGTGCCGCCGCCTCGTAGACGACGGTGATCTTCTCGGCCGGCGTACCGTAGTGGCGGATCAGGTCCTTCTTCGTCGATTGGGAGATGGTGATGATGGCATCGGCGCGGCGAACGAAAAGGGGCATCGCTGCGTTCAGGAACCAGTAGTTGAGGCGTTTGTGGTGCTGGGGAAAGAGCTTGAAGATGAGATCATGCACCGTCAGGACGGCGGGCACGCTATGCAACGGCATCAGTAGATGCTCTGTGGCATGGTACAACCTGGCATCGGGGAGCAGCCGGTCGAAGCCGAGGCCGGCCAGTTGCCCCAGCCAGGCAGCCATACGCCACGGTTTGTAGCCCAGCGGCACCGACCGCCTCGGCACACCTTCGAGGCCGTGCAGTTCCCATAAACGCCCGGCACGGTTGTAAAACAACGCAAACCGCTCAGGGGCCTGTCTCACCAACTCGCGCGCCAGACTCTCGGCGTACCGACCCAGGCCGGCCCGGCTGTGTACGGCTGCGGAGATGTCGATGTATGTGTACACTTTGCCATCCAGTGATCAGTAAACGGTGATCAGTGATCAGTATCCAGTATTCAAGCAGTCTGATTACTGATTACTGTTTACTGATCACTGACCACCGCCCATACACCTCTGCGAGAGCGCGCAAACGTGCAACGATCTCATCCGTAAGCATCTCGGGGGTATAGCGCCAGGTCCAGTTGCCACTCGCCCGGCTCGGGTAGTTCATGCGCGCCTTACTCCCCAGGCCAAAGACGTCCTGGAGTGGTACAATGGCTGTGTTGGCCACAGAACTGAATGCCAGCCGGATGAAATCCCAGTGGATTTGGCGGCCGTCGGTGCCCAGGTATGTGAGGATTCGCTCTTGCTCGTCGTCGGAACGGTTGCCAAACCAGCCGCGCGTCGTGTCGTTGTCGTGAGTCCCGGTGTACACGACGCAGTTTCGCTCGTAGTTGTGGGGCAAGAACTCGTTGGTGGCATCGGTGTCAAAGGCGAATTGGAGCACCTTCATGCCGGGGAACCCCAACGTCTCTCGCAGCTCTTCGACCTCCGGTGTGACGAAGCCCAAATCTTCGGCAATGATGGG
>CAZHMV010000275.1:1790-3082 GCA_964532665.1 uncultured Anaerolineales bacterium | reverse complement strand
TGCCCCTGGACCTTTCACCCATCGGCCCTTGACGGCTGTCTTTTCGGTAGCCGGCACCTCCCAGTAGGCCTCGAAGCCCCGGAAGTGGTCCACCCGGACGATGTCGAACAGTCTGAACGCGGCGCGAAAGCGCTCAATCCACCAGGCGTAGCCATTCTGTGCCATCACATCCCAGCGGTACAGCGGATTTCCCCACAACTGCCCGGTGGGACTGAAGTAGTCCGGGGGAACGCCGGCCACCACCGTCGGATTCCCCTCCTCATCGAAATGAAGCAGCGTCGGGTGGGACCAGGCATCGGCGCTGTCGTAGGACACGAAGATCGGGATGTCCCCAATGATGCGGATTCCCCGCTGGTTCGCGTAGCGCCTCAGCGCCAGCCACTGCCGGAAGAACTGAAACTGCAGGTATCGATGGAACTGGATTTGCTCGTCGAGTTCTGTGGCCCACCGCGCTACGGCGTCCGGATTGCGGGTGGCGACGTTTGCATCCCACTCGTTCCAGGCCACACCACCAAAATGATCTTTCAACGCCATGAACAGCGCAAAATCATCCAGCCAGCGCCGATTCGTGTCGCAAAACTCTGAGAACTCACCACGCTGAGCCCACGAAGCATGGGCCTTGAATCGCTGGAACGACCGCCGCAAAACCGGCATCTTGAAGTCGATCACTCGCCCGTATTCCACGCGAGCGGCCGGGAAGTGCGGTGCGTCCGCCACGTCGGAGGGAGACAGAGCGCCTTCTTTGATGAGTTGGTCCAGGCTGATCAGCAGCGGGTTGCCGGCAAAGGCCGAGAACGACTGATAGGGAGAATCACCGTAGCCGGTTGGCCCCAGGGGCAACACCTGCCACAGGCGCTGCCCGCTGGCGTGGAGAAAATCCACAAACCGATAGGCCGGCTCCCCCAATTCGCCAATGCCGAAGGGACCGGGAAGGGATGTAGGGTGGAGAAGAATGCCACTGGCTCGGGGGAATGTCATGTTGTCGATTCCGCCGGCACGGGCGGACGAACAATGGTCGAGCGCTCTTCGCCCCTGGAGCGTTGCACCTCACGATACAGTACCAGGATCTGATCGGCGATGCGTGACCAGGCATAGTCCTGTGCAATCTCAACACCACGCGCCCCGAGTTCGTCGCGCAACTCAGGCCGGCTGAGGAGCAACAGCATCTTCTCTGCCAGCGCATCAATGTTCCGCTCGGGAATCAGAAAACCTGTCTCGCCGTCGCGGACGATAAACGACAGACCGCCCACATCCGATGCGATGACCGGCGCACCACAGGCCATCGCTTCCAG
>CAZHMV010000275.1:0-1690 GCA_964532665.1 uncultured Anaerolineales bacterium | reverse complement strand
CGGAACAGCTCAAGATCGACCCCTGGTGGGATGACCGAGATTTTGGTCGGGTCGGCACCGTAGAAGGTGATCATCTGCTCTCGATCACGCGGAGTCGCGGCAACCAACCGGTCAACAAACTCGACGATTTCCGTCTCCACTGTCACTCGCTGGCCAATCTCCTGCTCGGCGCCTGTCTGGGCCACCAGGTTCTTCAGATGTCCCAGCGTGTGGAACATGTGCACAATCGGCACACCCGGCCAGTCGGATTCCAACATCCACGCCACCCAACCCGACAGCCAGTAGTGGCTGTGAATCACGTCGTATTGAATGCCCTCTTCTTCTGCGAAATGGCGCACGCCATCGACGAAGGATGGGAGATTCTGCCAGACCACCAGCTTCGACGCCGGCGCTTCCGGCCCGGAGACCACGTGAATCACCCGCACGTTCGGCCCCAGGTCGGTGTCGTCGATGTGTGGCACATCCGGGTTCTCGGACCGTGTGAAGCAATCAACCTGCACCCCGTGCCGGCCCAGCTCGCGGCTCAACTCTCGTACATAGACATTCATCCCACCCGTCTTCTTACCACCCAGAGCGGCCAACGGACAGGTGTGAACGCTTAGCATTGCGATGCGCATATCTGAGTATCTCACTTCTCCACAGTCAGGCGGTACACCAGGGTGTCCCTGCCTCCAAAGCGATATTTGTAGTCCTCGTCGCCCCGGAGAAAGTCGAAGTGGCTCTTGCCACGCTCGATGGCACTTTCGATGTGGAAAGCAGTCAGGATCCACCCGGGACTGAGAGAGGCATAGTAACCCTCAGCTTCATAGCCCGAGTTGTAAAGTAGGATCTTGTTGTCGTAGTCGAAGCTCATTGTCGCGGCAACAGCGATGCCATCGAACTGCAGAAGCGCCAGTTCCAGCCAACCCTGCTGAGCCAACACGGCTGCCATGGCCCGGAAAAACGCCTGCATTTGTTCATCCATGAACTCGGCTTTCTCCGGATGGCTTTTCTGGTGCAGATCGAAGAAGACGTCCAGGTGCTCATCAATCTCACCGGGGGTGCGGAGCAGTTGCCAGTCCACACGGACGGTGCGGCCGGCCTTCCGAATCTTGCGGCGCACCTCGCGCCGGTCCTTGCCGTTGAGCGTCGCCAGGTACTCGTCCCACGAGGCCGGCAGCGTGACAATCGGACATACATCTTCGACTTCCAGCGTGACGTTGTAGCCCCGTTCCCCGGCCAACTCCGCCAGCAACGTACGGGTCGGAGACGCTTCGGGGATGTTGCACAGGCTCAGGACGTCCCAGTCGATCTCCCCGCCGGCCAGCGTGTCCATTGCCGCCCGACAAACCTCCTCGACATATTCCCGATCGGCGATGATGTCGAGATAATCTGAAACATCGAAACAGCCAACAAACTCCATGACCCGCCGGCCGCTACTGTCCACTCCGCGAAACAGCGGTGCAATTCCGACCAGCGTGCCATCGTCCTTCCGAACTGCAATGAGAAACAGATCCCCCTCACCGAGCTGTTCCCACCACACAGTCTGCCACTCGTGGGTCAGGAAAATGGTGTTGGTCACGCTGCGATCGACCAACCCATTCCACGCTTCCCGCAGTTCTTCGAATGCTCGTGTATCAACATATACTTCAACCGACATTCACATCTCCCTTGATCGTCCTCAAATTTCATGGAATTATACCTTGCCCCA
>CAZHMV010000274.1:2169-4918 GCA_964532665.1 uncultured Anaerolineales bacterium | reverse complement strand
TCCTCCTGATCGGAGTGCTGCTGCCCCTCTTTGTCTCCGACTACTGGGTGCGAACCGTTACGTTGCTCTTTATGTTGGCCGGCATGGCCCAGGGCTGGAACTTCATCGGTGGATACACAGGATACCCGGCTTTTGGGAACGTGGCCTTCTTTGGGATGGGCGCGTACACGACCGGCATCCTGATGAACAAAACGGGATGGACCTTCGTCCCCAGCTTCGTTGTCAGTGGCATCGTGGCCGCGCTCTTTGCGATCCTAATCGGGCTGCCCGTCCTGCGGCTCAAGGGGCATTACTTTGCGATTGCCACCCTGGGCGTGGCCGAAGCCGTGCGTGAAATCGCGGACAACTGGGTGAGCCTCACAGAGGGGGGGCATGGCATGACCTTGCCCATCAGTCAGGACCCGAACTTCGGCTTGCAGATCTACTACACGATGTTGGGCATTCTGCTGGCCTCTGTTTTGATGACCTATCTCTTGAGCCGTACCCGCTGGATCTACGGCATGGTTGCCATCCGGGAGGACGAAGATGCTGCCAAGGTGATGGGCATCAACACCACCTTCTTCAAGGTTCTTGCGTTCATGCTCAGTGGGTTGGTCACAGGTTTTATCGGCGGCCTGTATGCCTACTGGAACACTTTCATTGATACCAACTCGGTTTTCACCATCACCTACACGTTGCACATGATTATCATAACGATCTTAGGCGGACCGGGCACAGTTCTGGGGCCGGTTGTGGGCGCTGTTCTCTTCCACGCCATCCGTACCTTCCTGTGGTTGCGGTTCACCCAACTCCACGCCCTCTTCCTGGGGCTTGTCATCGTGTTTGTCATTATCTTCATGCCGAAAGGGGTTATGGATGTGGTTCGGGGTCGCCAGCGCTTTACCTGGGGCTACTTCCTGCGCACGGTCAGGGAGAGTAGAGTATAGCCATGACGGGGAAAGTCCTGCTCGAAACACGAGGACTGTGTAAACAGTTTGGTGGACTGGCGGCAGTCAGCAACGTAGACGTGACAATCTTCGAGGGCGAAATCCTGGGCCTGATTGGTCCCAACGGTGCAGGAAAGACAACCTTCATCAACGCGATCACAGGCCTGGACCCCGCGACATCCGGCCAGGTCCTGTTCGAGAATCGAGACATCACGCGCCTGCCCCCGCATCGTGTCAATCAGTTGGGCATTGCCCGTACTTTTCAAGTGGTAAAGCCTTTCCCGCATCTGCGCGTGCGCGAGAACGTAGCAGTGGGAGCCATGTTTGGTGCCGGGGGACGGAGTCGGTCCGGTAGCGAAGCGTTTCACCGGGCAGATGAATTGCTCGAGCTGGTTGGTCTGGACAAGAAGCGGGACGACTATGCAGATGAGCTGACCGTCGCCGACTTGAAACGACTGGAGCTGGCCCGGGCTCTGGCCCTGGACCCACGCCTGCTCCTGTTGGACGAAGTCATGGCCGGCCTGAACCCGAAGGAAATCGAAGTGGCCATGGACTTGATCCGGGATGTCCATGACCATGGCGTAACGATCCTTGTCATCGAGCATGTGATGAAAGCCATCATGGGCCTTTCGGAGCGCATCGTTGTACTTCATTATGGAGAGAAAATCGCCGAAGGTCAGCCGGATGAGATTGCAGCCAGCCCCGAGGTCATCAAGGCCTACCTTGGCGAGAAATACGCACGTCGCGCCGGAACGGGAGCAAACGATGCTGACCATTGAGAAGCTGTCCGCCGGCTATGGCGATGTGCAAGTCCTGTGGGACGTCAGTATGGAGGTGAAAGACGGGGAGATTGTAGCCCTCATCGGCTCCAACGGTGCCGGCAAGTCCACGATACTGGCCGTCATCTCCGGGCTTTTGAAGCCCATGCACGGGAACATCACTCTCGATGGCCAACCCATCGCCGGCATGCCAGCAGACCGAATCGCCTCGGCGGGGATCTCTCATGTCCCGCAGGGGCGTCGCCTCTTTGCGGGACTAACCGTGCGCGAAAACCTGTTGATGGGTGCCTACAGCCGCCGGGACAGCAAAGAACAGGTGGAACATGACCTGGAGAGAGTATTGCAGCTTTTCCCTGTCCTTGGCGAGCGGCTGAATCAGACGGCCGGTACGCTTTCTGGTGGCGAACAGCAAATGTGCGCGGTTGGCCGGGGCCTGATGGCACATCCAAAGCTGCTCATGATTGACGAACTTTCCCTGGGACTGGCTCCCCTGGTCGTGGAAACATTGATGGACACGATTAGCCAGCTCAATCGGCAGGGGATGACGATTCTCCTGGTTGAGCAGGATGTCCATGTCGCCCTGGAGGTTGCACATACCGGTTACGTGCTGGACGTGGGGCACATCATCATGCACGGCCCGGCAAAAGAACTCATGGCAGATCCCAGGATCAAAGAGGCTTATCTGGGGCTGTAGAGGGTTGCTGAACGTTACCACGTTATTGCTTGAAGCGCCGGACGCGCGCGTGTCGGAGAGAGGCCAGGGCACCCGGTGAAGGGTGGTTTCGCAGCCGTCATCGCAAAGCGGACGGGCTTTTTCTACGGTTGGGTCATCGTAGGGGTTGCCTTTTGTGCCGCCGGCATTAGCCTGGGCGTTCGCCTGGCCTTCCCCGTATTCTTTGTGGCGCTGACGCACCAATTCGGCTGGGATCGGGCCGGCGCAGCCGCGACCTATTCGATCAGCATGATCGTGGTCGCCCTGACCGCGCCCCTGGGCGGACACATCCTGGACCGCATCGGGGCCCGATGGTTCTTCCTGGCCGGCGC
>CAZHMV010000274.1:0-2069 GCA_964532665.1 uncultured Anaerolineales bacterium | reverse complement strand
TGGGCGGACACATCCTGGACCGCATCGGGGCCCGATGGTTCTTCCTGGCCGGCGCCGGCCTCTTCGCGGCGGGGCTGATCGCGAGCGGTCACATCGGGAGTCTCTTCCAGTGGTACCTGGCATACGGCGTGCTTGCTTCCGTGGGGATTACGGCTTTGTCTGTTGGTGCTCACGCCGCGGTGCTATCCCGCTGGTTCGTGCAAAAGCGGGGGACGGCGATCGGTCTGGCCTTTGCCGGCACAGGACTGGGCACATTCCTGATGGCACCGCTGGCCGAACGGTTGATCACAATGTACGGCTGGCGCGCAGCTTATGGAATCCTGGCACTCATCCTGCTGGGTACGATAGCTCCGCTCAATTTCTTCCTGATGCAATCGGAGCCTGCGGACCTCGGTCTGTACCCCGACGGCCTGTCCTTTCCCCCCGAAATCAGGAATGGCCCGAGAGGTGACAACGCGGCCGCCGGGTGGACGTGGGGACAGGCGGTGCGTACCTGGCGATTCTGGGTATTGCTCCTGGCTGCGGCCCTGGCCCTCTTTGCGCTGCGCATGATCACGGTGCACCAGGTAGCCTACCTGGTAGACATCGGCTACAGCCGTCTGAAGGCGGCGACGGTGGCCGGCATGGTCGGTGCGGTGACGGCGGTTGCATTTGTCGCCTGGGGCTATCTCTCCGATCGCGTGGGGCGCAGGGTAGCCTATCTGCTTGGGTCGTTGTGCCTGGGGGCGGCCATTCTGGTCTTGCTTTCCTTGCAAAAGCTGGCTTCCCCCTGGCTTCTCTACGCCTACCCGCTGTTCTCTGGATTGGGGGAAGGCTCCCGCAGTTCGCTGATCACCGCATCGGCCAGCGATACCTTTCCGGGGCCTCACTTCGGGGCCATCAATGGTTCAATCAGTGCAGCCTTTGCTATCGGGGCCGCCCTGGGCCCCTGGCTGGCCGGGTACGTCTATGACCAGGTTGGGGCTTACAACGACGCCTTTCTCCTCGCCATTGCTGCCACTGCCGTTTCAGCCCTTTGCATCTGGGTTGTGTGAGGGGGTAAAGTAGCTATCTTGTCCAATTGGGTTGCCTATGATTGTTGGTGTCTGCACCATCCAACTGCGTTTGCCGACCGCCGGCTCGCTGAAAGATAAACGGCGGATCCTCAAGCCCCTCAAAGCCCAGGTCCACAACAAGTTCAACGTATCCATTGCCGAGGTGGACTTCCATGATGTGTGGGGGACGGCGGAAATCGGTGTGGCCTGCGTGTCCAACGATGGCCGGCACGCCCATGCACTGCTGTCGGAAGTGGTAAAGATGATAGAAAGGGCACGTCTCGAATACATCGTGGTGGACTATTCGATTGAGATATGGTGATGTAACTGTTCATCGTAACTGCTCAGGCCGCCTGGTGCCGGCGGTTGAAACCGCGCCAATAACTGCGAAGCCGGCCTTCGCCGGCTAACCCGCGAAGGCGGGTTTCGCAAGTGTTGCCGCGAATTTATTCGCCAGGCGCGAAGTGGCCGAGTAGTTACGTTCAGCCTACTCTCCCCTCCCTCAGTGATGACGAACAAGGTAATCGGCATCGACATTGTGCGCAAGGCGCTTGAGCAGCCACGGCCGGGCCTGAAAGCTCAGATGCGCATGAGTCCGCGTCCGCGGGCGCGTGTGACGAACAATGCGCCGGCCCGCGCCGGCGGTGTCTTGCTGCTGCTCTACCTGGTCGATGGCCGGCTACATCTGGTGTTGACTCGCCGCACGGAGCATCTGCCGAGTCACCAGGGCCAGATTTCGCTACCTGGCGGCGCTCAAGAGGCGGGGGAATCCTTCGAAGAAACAGCGCTGCGCGAGGTGCATGAGGAGCTGAATGTGGACCCGGCCGGTGTCCAGGTGCTGGGCCGGCTGACGCCGCTGTACATTGCACCCAGCAACTATTGCATCCGCCCGGTCGTGGGTTACACGCCGGCCCGACCAGCATTCCGCCCCAACCCTTGCGAGGTTGCCGAAGTGCTCGAAGTCTCGCTGGCGAAGCTACTTGACCCGTCGGTCGTGCACGAGGAGGATTGGCGTCTTCGCGGCGTCACGGTCCG
>CAZHMV010000273.1:0-5218 GCA_964532665.1 uncultured Anaerolineales bacterium | reverse complement strand
CTGGTCAGCGGGCTGGCTGCGCTTGTCATCCAGAAGGGACAGGGCAGCGTGCCCCCACCCGATGTGGCCGGCGCAATCATGCAGGGTGCCTGCCCGTCGCCTGATCCACAGCTTCCCACCGGCGTGATCAACCTGCCGCATACTCTGCTCCAGAATAAGCCCTGCCCCCCGTAGCAGTCTGGGTCGGCACAGACGACCCAGGCATATCCTCTCCCAAGCCCCTGGCTAAACGCCAGGGGCTTCTTTTAGTTCTGTCGTGACCACCCAGCAAAGCTTCGCCTCAAACCGACGAGCGATCAGCAGCAACTCCTCACGGATGGGAAAAAACACGGACAGAAACAGAGAAAGTCAGATCCTATCCGTGTTTCTTTCTATCCGTGAGGAAACCATGCTCTGTTTGTTAAGAATTCCCTGCCTCAAGGAATTCAGCCGCTCGGCCTGGATTATCAACCCCTTCGGCAGCTCAGGGCAGGCTCTGTGGCGAGCGTGGCCGAACCATCCAGGCCGAAAGTGCGGAATCAGCGTGGATTCGCGCCGTTCAACCGCCAGATCGGTGATCCAGCGGGAGCGGCTGAGTGTTGCGCGTCGTCCGACGCCGTAAAATCGACCGGACCCTCGTTCATAGGGGTAGAGATGAACTCGAACACCTGATGTGCAGGTGTTGCTCAGGCAGGTATTTCCACCAGGTCCGATTTAGCAAACCGGGCTCCGGAAGAACGAACGAGAGTAGAAAGCAGATGTTGCAGGCATACCACTTATCTGTACTCCCAACTCACAAAGCGAAGGGCAGGTCTGCGGGCGAGGCCATAGATGGGCTCTCTCCGCTGGGGAGTGTGTCGCTAGAACGTGAGGTGATGGCCGTTTCTACGGATGTGATACAACTCGCGCGATGGGAGGGTTACCGGAAAGGCTACGCCGAAGTGACCACCCTGCGTCGGACAGTCCTGTTGAGCGTCCTGGCCGGCATCCTGGCAGCCGTTCTGTCCTTCAGCAGCTTTGTATTCGCACAAGGTCGAGGCGCGGCAACAGACATCACTCGTATCTACGCGGAAACGAGCCCGGCCGTGGCCTACATCCAGGTGCCATCAGCCGGCGTCACCGGCTCGGGAGTTGTCTTCAGCAGAAACGGTCACGTGTTGACCAACTACCACGTCATCAGCAAAGCCCAGACCGATCAAGATGTCGTCGTCCGCCTGCCCGGACTTGGTCAGGTTCCCGCCACCATTGTCGGATACGACACCGCGACCGACCTGGCCGTCCTGCAAGTGGGCGTACCGCCCGACCGGCTGACAGTAGCCAGGTTCGGGGATTCCAAAGCGGTGCGGGTCGGCGACGTGGCCATCGCCATCGGCAACCCGTTCGATTACGCCTACTCCTTGACGGTGGGGCACATCAGTGCGGTTGGCCGGCGCATGAGAAGCAACGATCCATACGCACCCGACATCGAGGGGGTGCTTCAGACGGATGCGGCCATCAATCCCGGAAATTCGGGTGGCCCGTTGCTCAACGCCCGCGGTCAGGTGATCGGCATCAACACGCGCATCGAGTCCCCCAGGCAGGGGTTCGTTGGCATCGGGCTGGCGATTCCCAGCGACACGGCGCTTCGCGTGGCACGCGAGATCGTTGTGCGAGGCTTCGTCCGGCAGCCGTTTCTGGGGATCGCCGGCCAGCCTGTCAACACCACGTTGGCCCGGGACCTGAACCTCGCGGTAAAGCAGGGGCTGCTGATACAGGAGATCTACCCCGGCTCTCCGGCAGAGCAGGTCGGCCTCGACTCCGGTCACGGTGCCGTCAGCACGACCTACGGTGAGATGAGGGAAGGGGCTGATCTTGTGCTGTCCATCGACGGACAACCCGTGCGGAACCAGGTGGACCTGAATCGAGTGGTCGCCCAGCACGCCATCGGCGACGCGGTCGTGCTAGGCGTTTTGCGGAATGGCCGGCAGACGGCCTTCGAAATCACGTTAACCGAACGTCCGCCGGCCAACTCTTTGGACCGCGCTGATTGAACACCTATCAGCGCACGAGGAAGGAGGGAAAAAAATGAAAAAGCTCATTGTGGCACTGGTCATGTTCAGCATTGCGGCTGGTTTGGCGGTATCCACCGCGTTCGCCCAGCCACCTGATGTTCGCCTGCGGGCCGGCGCGAACGACACGGCCCCCATTGCTTTCGAGATCAAGAGCGGTCGCGTCTACCTTGGGCCGCAGAAGGTCGGCCGCATCCTGCTGACTTGCTCCGGCGATCGAATCTACCAGGGTGCCAGCACCAACGGTGAGATACTGTACACCGTCAGAGGATATCGGCTGTATACAGGACCACGCGCCAAAGACCCGGCGATCTTCACCCTGTCGGACAACCGCATCTTCGCCGGCTCCAACACCAACGGTGAGATACTGTACACCATCGTCGGGAACCGGGTTTCCCAGGGCGCAAAAACGTCGGGACGGGTGATCCTGACAGGGGACCAGAACCTGGAAAACAGCGCCCCAGCATTCAAGTTGTTGTTGCCTCTCGTGGTCAAGCTGTCGGCATCAGCACGCATCCGGCTCTATGCCAACCTGCAGATGACCGACCTGCTGTACGAGTTCGAAGATGGGCGCTTGTTCAGCACCTCTCTGGGACAGGCAGTCCTGTTCTTCGATGGGGTAGCCATATTCAACAATGGTTACGCTACCGGTGAGAGACTGTTCACAGTTGACGGCGACCACCTGCTTATCGGCAGCGGCGCAAACGGTGCGGTAGCCTACACAATCAAAGACAACCGCATCTTCGAGGGCACAGACGAGGGGCCAGTGCTCTACACAATCCGTGGTGATCGTCTGTTGAGAGGCGCGAGTGCCGCCGGCGAACTTGTGTTCCGAGCCGATCGCAGCCTGGAGACCAGCGACGTCCGGTTCTTGCTGCCAGTCCTGTTAAACGCACGCTGGTAGGTCACATGTGAATAGCGGGCATATCTCCAGAACATCCTGGAAGTGCATTCAGAGCTTGCAGTATATGGCTGTCATGTAGTACAATGCTTGTAGTTTAGCAGAGACGGCTCGTTACTCGTCTCGGGCCTCTGATCGAAGTAGACTCCTCGTCGATGCGGCAGAGGCCCGAGACGCTGACTCGCTCAGACACAAGGAGATATGCACCCATGCGACCCGTTTATGTTGTGGCTGGTGGGGTGAGCAAGTTCGCCAAAGCTCGCCCAGACAAGAACTTCCAGGCCCTGGTCAAAGAAGCCTACGACTATGCCCGAGAGGACCTGGGTCTGGAACAACCCCAGTTCAATGAACTGGTGGATGGCTCTGTGGCCTCCTATTTCTCTGACCACTTTGCTCGCCAATTGATGGCCGGCATCATGGCCCACGATTACCTGGGCCTGTGCCCCAAGCCGAGCCACCGTGTCGAGTCCGGCGGCGCTACGGGCGGCGTTTGCTTCCAGGAAGGCTACAAGGCCGTCGCTTCAGGCGACATGGATGTCTGCCTGGCCTTTGGGTTCGAGACGATGTCCACGGTCAACACCTGGAAGGGGAACGAGTTCATCGCCCTGGCCTCGGACACCAACTTCGATTATCCGGTGGGAGGTTTCTACTCCGGCTATTATGCCATGATGGTCACGCGGCACATGAGGGAGTTTGGCACCACGGTGGAGCAGTTGGCGCACGTGTCGGTGAAGAACCATGCCAATGCCTACTACAACCCGTACGCCCAGAAACGCCGGCGGCTCACCATCGCCGATGTGCGTGCCGCCCCGATGGTGGCCTGGCCCCTCACCCGCCTGGATATCTGCGTGATGAGCGACGGCGCTGCCCTGGTCACGCTGGCCAGCGAGGACGGGCTGACCCGTCTGGAGAAAGCAACAGGCCGGCGTTTGCCCCGTGTGCGCGTGGCAGCCATCGGCCGAGGGACCGATGCCATGCGCATGGCCGACCGCCCGCACCAATCGTATGACGACTTCCTGCGTTACAATCTGCTCCCCGGAGAAGACAATCCCACCGACCGGGCGTACTACAAGGAGTTGTGGGACCAGGGGTTCCGCTACCCCGGCGTGCACTCCTTCCGCGCCGGCCGCATGGCCAGCCGGCAGGCCTACATGCGGGCCGGCATCATCCATCCGCTGGAGGATCTCGATTTCGTGGAGTTGCACGACGCCTACACCTCCAGCGAAGTCCAGACCTACGAGGACATGGGGCTGTGTCGCTACGGAGAAGGAGGAGCTTTTGCCGCCAGTGGCAAAGCCTTCATGCCGACGGTGGACTATGGCCTCGACCTGCCGGAGCCTTCCCGTTGCCCGGTAAACCCCAGCGGGGGCCTGATTGCCTGCGGCCATCCGGTGGGCGCTACGGGCCTGATGCAGGCCGTCTTCGCGCTGTGGCAGTTGCAAGGCACCATCGGCAAGCACTTCGGCGACAACACGCTCCAGGTTCCCAATGCCCGCCGGGGTGCTATCCACAGCCACGCCGGCACCGGCACCTACGTCACGGTCAGCATCCTGGAACGCGAAGCGTAAGAAAGGATTCCACATCATGTCAAAGAAAGACATCCCAACCCGCATCCCGGAGACCGAAGACGGGAGCACGCTCTTCAACGTGCCCTTCCCAACCGACCCGGAGGATCTGCAGAGCGTCAAGAAGCTGGCACCCATTATCCTCAAGCGACCGTATCACATCGACTACATCAATTCCCTGGGCCAGGACAGCCCCTTCTTTGCCGGCCTGGCCAACAAACACCTGCTGGGCACGCGCGATCCGGAGACGGGCTACACGTACGCCACACCGCGCGGCCACGACATGGCCACCGGCCACGAGACCGACTGGGTGGACCTGACCGAGCGCAAGGCGACGGTCCACGCCTTCACCGTGTGCCACTTCGGCTCCGAGGAGTTCCTGCCGGAGACGCCCTTCGTGCTGGCCCTCATCGCCTTCGAGGGGGTAGACACGCTCTTCCTGACCCGCCTGATTGGCGTGGACCCCGATGCGGCCTCGCTGGACTGGATCGGCATGGAAGTACGTCCTCGCTTCAAACGCCTCTCCAAGTTCAAGCCGACGGATGTGTATTTTGTGCCGGCGGAGTCGTAGGGGGTTCGAGGACCTTCGGATCGCGAGTTGGCGGTAGGTAAGAGCCATGCAAGCTTCGTATCAGTTGGGTCTCCCATTGGCCCCAAAGCCTGGCCTTAGCAATGGGAGAGCGATTCCCATCGATACAGAATTCGATGTTGAACTCGCCAAGGCA
>CAZHMV010000272.1:0-5222 GCA_964532665.1 uncultured Anaerolineales bacterium | reverse complement strand
CCACCGCTGAATATTTGGAAATGTTCAAGAGCAAGCCGACGCCGGCCATCGATGTGACCAGGGACGAGCCACCGAAGCTAATGAACGGCAGCGGAATCCCGGTAAATGGCATGGTCGATGTGACGACGGCTATGTTGATAAGTGCCTGAAATGCCAGCCAGGCCGTCACTCCGGTGGCCAGCATCATGCCAAAGGTGTCGGGCGCGTCCTGGGCAATGCGGAACCCGCGATAGGCCAGGATGGCGAATAGCCCGATCACCACCAGGCCCCCAATCAGTCCCAACTCCTCGCCCAGCACAGCAAAAATCGCATCGGTGTGAGCAGCCGGCAAGGCGCCCAACTTCTGCTGGCTATTGCCAAGCCCCTGACCCGTGACGCCCCCTCGTACCAATGCTCGTAAGGTCTGCACGATCTGATAGCCCTCCTCACTGGGATCACTCATTGGATCCAGGAAGACCGCAATTCGCTCAAGGCGGTACGGTGCCTGCAAAATCAGGATCGCCAGCGCCAGACCGCCCACCAGGAAACTGATGGCAAGCTGCTTCACCTCCGCGCCGGCCACGAAGAACATGGCGAACGCCGTGGCGGCAATCAGCATCGAGGTGCTGAAATCCGGCTGCAGCAGGATGAGACCGGTCACCACGCCGATCAAGATAGCGAACGGAATCAGCCCGTACGTAACATCGCGAATCTGCTCGCCTTTCGATGACAGCCAATCGGCGATGTAGATGACCACGGCCAATTTGGCCAGCTCCGATGGCTGGACAGAGCCGCCGAAGAACCAGCGCCGGCCTCCGAACCGCTCCCCGCCGAAAATCAGCAGGACCGCCAGGAGCAGCAACATGCCGGCCATCACCAGGATGGAGATGCGTTGCCAGCCCGTGTACTGGATCCGCGTCATAACCAGCAGAACAGCGGCGCCGACGGCGACCCATATACCCTGGCGAATCAGGAAGTAGTTTGGATCGCCATACAGCCGGAACCCAAGGGCGTACGTGGTGCTGTAGACCATGACCAGCCCGACGGCCAGCAAAGCGGCCACGGCCATCACCAACGCCACATCTATCCCACCTGTTTGCACCGCTTTACCATTACGGGCCATCAGTTCACCTGCTTCTATGAGTAGGACGGGATTGTTTCCGCCTGGTCGAGTAGCAAACTCGACCTACATGCGCTGTAGGGCGGGATTGCTTCCCGCCTGAGAAAAAGCTGTCCTGACGAGATGCTTGAAACGCCGGCCTCGCTCAGCGTAGTCGTCGAAAGCATCGAAACTGGTACATGCCGGCGACAGCAGGACGACACTCCCTGAGTCGGCGTCTCTGATCGCCATATCTACGGCCTGTTCCAGAGTTACGCAGTTCTTGATCACCGGTCGTCGCACTACCTCGCCTGGCTCCCCGGAGTCTGGCATTGCAAAGACCTGCTCCAGCATGTCCCGAGCTTCACCGAACACAATCATTTCCTTGCACGACTCGTTGACAACCTGTACCAGTTCGTCCCACGGCAACCCCTTGTCCCGCCCGCCGGCCAGCAAGATCACCGGTTGGTCCGGGAAGGCGCGCACCGCCGCTATGGTCGAGGACGGCGTCGTTGACTTGGAGTCGTCGTAGAACTGGACGCCGTTCCACTCTCCCACAAACTCCAGCCGGTGCTCACCTGGCGTATACTCGGTCAGGGCAGCGGCGATGCCGTCGCTCGATATGCCGGCCAGCACGCCGACGGCCGCCGCGCACAGTGCATTCTCCAGATTGTGTGTGCCGCGTACTTGTAGCGCATTGATCTGACAGATGTTGGTCTCGTCTTCGTCGTGACGCGCCACAATGGTATCATCGCGGACAAACGCTCCCTGGGCCAGCGTTGCCCGACGGCTGAAAGGAAACGGCTGCGCCTGGCACGCCGCAAGCCATGCCCGGGTAATCGGATCGTCATGATTCAATACAGCCCAATCGTGCGGCGATTGAAAATCGATGATCCGCCGCTTGGCTGCCTTGTAGGCCCGGTAATCACCCCCGTAGTCCACCAGATGGTCCGGCGCGATGTTGGTCACGGCGGCGATCCAGGGACTCTCGTCCAGGAATTCCAGTTGATAATTGCTGAGTTCGAGCACCACCAGATCGTCGGGCACCAGGTGGTCCAGTACATCCAGCGGGGATGCACCCAGGTTGCCGCCGGCCCACACGCGGCGCGTGCCATGCTGCAAGATGCCGGCTGCCATTTCGGTCGTGGTGCTCTTACCATTGGTGCCCGTCACCCCGATGATTAAAGCCGGGCACTTGTCAAAGAAAATGGATAGGTTCGTCACCAGCGGGATGCCCAGGTCCCGCACTTCGGCCAACGCCGCCCGATTCTCGGGATACTTGTAAGTGAAGGCACTCTGCAAGATTCCAACGACATCGTGCCTCGTCAGGCCGGTCAGGTACGCTTCGCCCGTGCTGAAGTGAGCGCCAGCGGCTCGCAGTGCCTCGTACTGCGGTCCCAGCTTCGGGTCTTCCTGCAGATCCTCCAGTGGCATCCAGTGATGGACCGTGACATCCGCTCCCTGTTTCAGGAAGTAGCGAGTCAGAGATCCACCCTCGATCCCCATGCCGATCACGGCGACGGAAGGCCCGGATTTCAGGCCAGGTATGCCATTGCTCGAATATGTATCAATCATTTTGGGCAGGGTTTCCGTCAGTCATCAGTGATCAGGCTCAACTGAGCTTACAACAGCGCCAGGGCAATTCCCAACATCGCCGCCAACATACCGATCAGCCAGAACCGCTGGACGACCTGGACCTCCGACCAGCCGAGCAGCTCGAAATGGTGGTGGATTGGTGCCATCCGAAACAGTCGCTGACCGCCCGTGAGTTTGAAATACGCAACTTGCAAGATGTCCGATACGACCTCTGCGACAAATACCACCCCTACAATGGGTAACATCAGCCACTGACCGGTCATAAGGGCGACGACGGCCAGGGTTGCACCCAGGGCCAGTGAACCCGTGTTGCCCATGAACAGGTCAGCGGGATAGGCATTGTACCACAGAAACGCCAGAACCGCGCCGACGACCGTCAGGCAGAAGCGCAGCAAGAAAATCTGACCCTGCTGGAACGCGATCACCCCGAAAGCGATGAACGCGATGGCACTGAGCCCACCGGCCAATCCGTCCAACCCATCGCTGATATTCACGGCGTTCGCCGTACCGACGATGATGAAAACTGCCACGGGAATCCACCAATGACTGATGTCGATACGCTCCGGCACCGTCGGCAGGGCCAGGCTGTGCAGGTCCGTTGGGCTGAAGTGCAGCACCAGCGCCACCGCCGTGGCAATGGCCACCTGCCACATGAACATGTGGCGGGCCAGGAGCCCAACGCCCATGGGAGTCCCTGAATCGCCGTTTCTGACCAGGCCGGCCAGATCATCGATGGTACCCAGAATGCCGTACGCCACCATGACAGCCAGCGGCATCAGGATAGATTGCCCGATGATGTTGAAGCCCAGTAGATTCACCAGATTCAGCACCACAGTGATGACAAACACCGGAACGAGAAACAACAGTCCACCCATTGTAGGCGTACCCGTCTTCACCTGATGCCGGCGTGGTCCATCGATGCGGATTCCTTTGCCAATCCCTCGCTCGCGCAGTTGATGGATCAAAGGCCCGCCCCAAATCACCGCCGACAGAAATGAGATCGTGCCCAACACCAGGGCGTACGACCAGGGATAAATCTCCGCCATGTTACCAGTACCCAGTACTCAGTCATCAGTGACCAGTAATCAGTGATCAGTTACGGATACGGATTTGCTGGCTGCTGATCACTGGTTACTGATTACTGATCACTGGTATGTGCGACAGCCGTAACGATCTCCTCCATCTGCAGCGCACGGGAGCCTTTGATCAGGACGGTGTCGTCCGGCTGAAGGATTTCGTGCAACCGCTTGATGGCTTCGGCGTTGTCCGCTGCGAAGTACACGTTCTCAGGCGTCATGCCGGCTTCCAGGGCAATCTCACCAATCATTCGACCCAATTCGCCAACCGTGATCAGGCTGTTCAGAACGGAAGCGGCTCGCATGCCGACTTTCTCGTGGCCCTCGGATTCATACTTGCCCAGTTCCAGCATGTCACCCAGCACGGCGATCTTGCGGCCACTCAGATCAGCCAACAGATTAAGCGCCGCCAGTGTCGAGTCCGGGCTGGCATTGTAGGTGTCGTCCAGGATGGTCGAGCCATTGATCCCGGGTACAACCACCAGTCGCAATTGCCCCCGTGGCTCCTGAAGCCCGTCCAGGATTTCCTGCCAGTTCAGATCGTCCACGAGCCCAACGGCGGCCGCGGCGAGAGCCGTGTGCACGCTGTGCCGGCCCAACATCGGCACCTTGACATGAAGTGTCTCGCCCCGGTAATGCAACCGGAAGCTGATCCCGTCGAGGCCCAGGCTGTCAATGCTGTCCGCCCACAGGTCTGCTTTCGGATCCAACCCGTAGGTGAAGATGCCGGCCTGCGTGCGGTCGGCCATGGCAGCCACCATCGGATCGTCCGCGTTGAGCACAGCAGTTCCATCGGGTGGCAACGCTTCGACCAGTTCCGCCTTGGCGTCGGCGATTGTCTCCAGTGAGCCCAAACGTTCCAGATGGGATGGACCCACGTTGGTGACAACGCCGATGTGTGGCCGGGCGATGGCCGCCAGCTCCGCAATTTCCCCCCGAGCGTACATGCCCATTTCCAGGACCGCGCGTTGATGTTTGGGACGCAGCCGCAGCAGGGTCAGCGGCAGGCCGATCTCGTTGTTGAGATTGCTTTCGCTTTTTAAGGTATCATACCGCTGGCTGATCACGGCCGCTACCGTTTCCTTGGTGGTCGTCTTTCCGACACTGCCCGTGATCCCAATGGTGCGGACCGGAAACCGCGCCCGCCAGCCGGCTGCTATCTGTTGCAACGCTTTGAGCGTATCATCCACCCGGATCATCACCGGCCCGCCCAGACTGGCCAGCAATGCTGAGTCAAACGCCTGTCGCACGTCAATGATGGCCGGCCGCGGGTTCAGTGCGATGTCCTGGTGAATCAACGCGCCAGCAGCGCCACCGGCCAACGCCTGGCCCACGAACAGGTGGCCATCGGTCCGCTCGCCAGGCAATGCCACGAACAGGGCCCCCGGGCGTGCCTCCCGCGAGTCAATCACCACATCGCTGAACACCACGTCCGTCGTCCCGTCCGGTATGCCGGTCAGGAATTCCACACA
>CAZHMV010000271.1:0-5257 GCA_964532665.1 uncultured Anaerolineales bacterium | reverse complement strand
TACATGTAGGGACATCGCCTAAACTGCGTTACCGGAATAATTTCTCAATCTTCATCATTCGGTGTCTGCTACTGGAAACGTGTTTCAACACGTTTCCAGTGGCCTCTCTCAACCCTTTCCCCCATCCAGCTCGGGAGTGAACTTCAGCCGGCTGCCCCTGAAGCGGGCTTGCAGTCAGTGACCCGCTCTCCCTGCCAGCTTTGGCCGGCCTACTCTCTCCGTCGTCGCCGTTGCTATGGCAAGTTGGATGGTCCACATTATAATGAAAAGTCGCTCGATAGTCAAACGCAAATGCGCACCGCACCCTGGTCCGGTACGCCGCTGCTCCCCCTCCCACAGCGCAGCGCCGGCATTCGCTGAACCGGATTGGACAAGATGAGCAACCTATGCTATACTATATGGGAACATACGTTCTATGGCGAGGCTCGGGCGAATCCACCAATGCCCCAACGTATTGAAGAGTAAGGCATGCCTGCGTGCCGTATTTTGTGACCCCGTCCGCATCTGGGGGTACTCATTTCTCGATTTGCCAGAGTCCAATAGTGAGTGAAGGAGAAGTAAAATGACGGAATACACTGAACACGCACCGGGCATGTTCTGCTGGGCAGAGTTGGCTACGACCGATACGGCAGCGGCAAAGGAGTTCTACACCGGGCTTTTCGGCTGGGGCATCGATGACGTTCCGATGGGTGAGGAGGGTGTCTACACCATGCTCCAGATCGACGGGAAGGAGGTCGCGGCCCTGTACGAGATGAAGGAGGAACAACGCGCACAGGGTGTCCCGCCCCATTGGATGGTCTATGTTGCCGTGGCCAGCGCGGATGACACGGCCGAGCGGGCCAGGTCGCTGGGTGGGACGGTGCTCATGGGGCCTTTCGATGTGTTCGACTCGGGACGCATGGCGCTGGTGCAGGACCCAACGGGGGCGATATTGGCGGTGTGGGAGCCGCGCCAACATATCGGTGCGCGGCTCGCGAATGAGCCAGGTACGCTGACCTGGGCCGAGCTTGTCACTGCCGACACCGACGTCGCCGGCAAGTTCTACACGCAACTGTTCGACTGGGACGCGGAGACGGAGGACATGGGCGGAACCACCTACACCAGTTTCATGAGTGGTGGCCAGCCGGCGGGGGGGATGATGCAGATGCCTGAGGAATTGGGCGACATTCCACCCCACTGGATGGTGTACTTCGCCGTCGTGGATTGCGACCGCAGCGTTGATCAGGCCGCGGGTCTGGGCGGACGAATCCAGGTACCGCCGACGAACATCGAGGGTGTTGGCCGCTTTGCGGTTATACAGGACCCACAGGGTGCTGTCTTCTCGGTCATCAAGCTGACAACTCCGATGTAGCGTGCCGGCGCGCCGGCTGTGCCTGTGGGGGTGGAACGCCCCCCTGGTGCGAAGGTGTGTCTGGCGCTGTGGACGCCGGCGGCCCCCATCTGTGAGTTTCGCAGATGGGGGCCGCTGTGGTTTGTGGCAACGGAGGTGGCTCGGGTCGTGGTCTACAGTGTCACCCGATGTGCTCTTTGAGATTCCAGGCGGTCACTTGCTGTAGTTTCTCATTTAGCCACAAATTGACCAGTGTCTCAGTGGACAGACCCCGCTGGCGGGCCTCCTTAGCCAGTTTTTCGGCCAGTTCGGGGTCCAAAGCTACCGGATAACGCCGGCGTCGCAGGTTTACCTCGAAATCCACTTCTTCGGTTAGATCCCAATAATCTGCCAGGTCGTGCGTGTCCCAAAACTCGGCAGCCTCTTCGATTGTGGCGAACTGATCTGGAATGGGATCGCGTACACTTTTACTTTCTACCATAGCTTCTTCGTTCTTTTACAGCAGCCGGCCCGCACAGGGGACGTACATACTTCCCCATCAGGCTCTACATCAGTTTGGGCCGACGCTCCCGGAGATAGACCTGGCCGGCCTCGGCAACCTCCCACACGCCTCGCCGCGAATCCGATGCGAGCAAGCCGGCCTGCACCAGTTTGTGGTGCGCCCACTGGGCAGTGTTGCGCCAGTGGATGGACCGGCCGTCGGACAGCAACGCCCAGTCTACTTCGCGCAGACGATCTTTCACTCACTACCTCCTCTTTCGGCAAGCGGAGGCCAGTGCATGAATCGCCCTACGCAGTTAGAGCTTCACTGCAGATGATACGCGGAATTTCGTCGTTCTCGTCGGTTGTGACCTGGGACGATGACGGTGCGGCATCCAATTCGTAAATGGTGTAGGCCTGTGACAGGGCATCCAGCAATGTCTCACCAGTCAGTTGCTCGCGCTGGATACGGTTCAATTCACTCCTCACGGCCGGCCTCGGACTGGGCTGTGTGAAGGCCCGCTCCAGAGTCTCGATCTGACGGCGTAGGTCTTCGTCATCAGTATCGCCAAAGAGGACGCGGAGTTCTCGACGGACGTAGCGCTGTGCTCTGGTGAGGGATACCGTGTAGGCGCGCTCGGCGCGGCGGGCCTGTACCTCTTGCTCAAATTGCTGTTTGACCGCCATGACGCGTTGGTTGTAGCCGGCCGGCAGGTCCGACGCCGGCGTGTCAGGTTCGCATTTCAACCAACCGAGGATGCGCGGTATGTCACGTGTGATGATCTCGCCATCCTCGTCCACCAGGTAGAGCTGCCGGTACCGGCCAGCCCGACAAAATACGAAGGTTCCCCGCCGGCCAGTGGCGTATCCGCACCGAATTCCGTCCCGGAGATGGGTGATGTGCTGGTACAGGTCTGGATCGCTTTCCCGGATTTGCCGGACAATCTCCTCGGCCTCGTGCAAATCCACGAACTCATCAACGTCGTCCTCCTCGTAGGGACTGACGTCTCGCGCATCGTAGATCGCGTACATTGCTTCTTCGTTCAACTGTTCACCTGGTTCCAGGATGGCGGCATCCTCCCCGATAGTCTCGTGGATTTCCTGGATGCGCCGGGCCAGTTTCTCCTTCAACCCCAGGGCCTTGTCCAGCTCCGTCTCCGGCAGGAAGTTGAAACCGTGGATCGCGTCGTGTTCAGACCCGATGCGATCGATCCGACCGAAGCGCTGGATCAGCCGGACGGGGTTCCAATGAAGATCGTAGTTGATGATCTTGTCACAGTCCTGGAGGTTCAAACCCTCGGCCAGGACATCGGTTGCTACCAGCGTGTCGATGGCCGGCGTGCCGTCTGGTGGCCGGTACGCCGGGTTGGACCTTGGGGCGAACCGGCCCACGATGCGCATCAGATCGCGATCGCGGCCGTAAACGACCTCGACATCAGCGCGCGAGTCATCGGGGTCCAGGTTGTCGTACAGGTATTGCGCCGTATCCGCGTACTGGGTGAAGATCAGGCACTTGCCCTGGTTGAGAGGTGGCCGGCTGAGTTTGCGCAGGAGCGTTGTGAGCTTCTCGTCTTGCTGCGGGGTTATTGGCTCGACCAGGTCCAGCATGCGCTGGAGTACGTGGCCATCCTGCTCGATGTCGGCCCGCAGGGCGCCAGCGTTGAAGTCGGACAGATCATAGCGGCCACTGACCTGCTCCAGCGCCTCCATCAGAGCGAGCTCTTCCCACCGATCTGACTCGTACAGCAGGTCCCGGGCCTCTTCACCGGCCGGCACGATACCCTGATCCAACGCTGCCAGAAACGTCTCGTGGATGCGCAGCAGGCGGCGCAGCGTTTCACGGAAGGCGTGGACACTTGACTCGAAGCGCTTGAACAGCATGATGCGCATCAGACCTCGCAGGTTGGCGCCGGCACGTTGCAGGTCGGCGTAGGGCCGGACGCGACGTTTTTCAGGACGGACGTAGTGCCACAGCCCATAGCGAGCGTAGGTGAGTTCGTCGGAACCGGACTGCCCCGCTGACCGATTGGGCCGGCCCATGTGTTGGCGTAGCTCTTGATACAGACCCTGGTAGGTGGCCTCGATGCTGTACTCGACCGTGTGCAGCTCTCGCTGCGGAAAGAACTGCTTGCGACCACCAACCCAGACATAGGCGCGTCGCTCGCCATCGCGGTACGGTCTGAAGTTGTCGGGGTCTACCCGCTGATCCGTCTCCTCGTCGTAGCCGTACCAGCGCACGATGTGATTTCGCGTACGGCGGATGAGCAAGTGAGCCAGCAGCTCCGGCAGCCGCTTTTCGCCGGCTTCCACGCCGGCGAAGTACTGGCGCAGGTGGGGCGGATCGATGGGCAGATCGGTCAGATCATCCTGATGGAATAGCTTGATCTGGTTGTAGATGTCCAATGCCGAGCGATTGCGGGGTGTAGCGGTCAGGAATGCGCAGCGTCGGTCGCCGGCGGCCAGGAAGCTTTGGAGTACCTTGTACCGCTGGGTGTTGGTGTTGCGGAAGTTGTGGCTCTCGTCCACCAGCACGAAGTCGCGGTAGCGGTAGCGCTCATCGTGCAGCATCCACTCGGGGCCGTAGTGCTCATCCTCGCGCAACAGGCCCATGGAGAGGACTCGGGCGTTCAGTTGGTAGGCCTCGTTGTAATGCTCCCACATGTCCACCAGCGGTGCCGGGCAGACGATCAGCGGTCGGGCGCGATGGTGGCGCTCGAAGTGTTTGACAATGGCCGCCCCGATGTAGGACTTGCCCAGGCCCACGACATCTGACACGAAGCAGCCGCCGTAGCGGCGAATCATCTGGATGGCCCGCCGCACGGTGTGTTCCTGGAACTCGGTGAGGACGGCGGCGATGTCATCCCGCCAGAGGAATTCTTCAGCTTCGGCCCCTTCCAATTGATCCCGTACCAGTTCGTAGAGCGCCTTGAGGTAGATCTCGTAGGGTGTGACCTGGGCCAGGGGCCATGACTGGCGCAGTTCGCGCATCAGGTATTCTTCGAAGTCCTGAGCCTCTGCCCAGAGGTCCTCAAACCAGCGAGTCAGTTCGGCATGATTGGCGTTGCCATGGACCAGCACGTTGAGTTCTGTGTTGGTGGTGACGCCGGACAGGGTGAAGTTGCTGGAGCCGACTACAGCGATGCCGTGCTCCTCGCGAGGGAGTGGCCGGCCCTGAGCATCGTAGACCGGCCCGTAGTCGAAGATGTATGCTTTCGCGTGGAGCCGGCCCCGCGTGTAGACGCGCACCTTGAGCCGGCCTTCTTCGATCAACTGTACCAGCGTGCCCGCGAGTCGCTCCGCCTCGTCGGTCTGGTCCATCAGTGCCGCCGTGTGGCCGATGTTGACGACGGTTTCTTCGGCGGCCTGGAGCATGTCGATGCGTCGGGGGTGGGCGATGGCTTCGGCAACGTCTTGCACCTGTTCCAGCCGGCGGTATCCCTCGGCGAT
>CAZHMV010000270.1:0-5264 GCA_964532665.1 uncultured Anaerolineales bacterium | reverse complement strand
ATGGCCATCGTGGACTCGCTGGAAGTGGAAGGTGAGTTGACCTTCAAGAAAGGACCATAAAGAGAGGAGCATCCGCTTATGGCTGACATCCAGATGATTGCATTGGGCATGATCGAGACCCGGGGGCTGGTAGGCGCCATCGAGGCCGCCGACGCCATGGTCAAAGCCGCTAATGTGCGGCTGATCGGCAGTGAATACATCGGCGGCGGCTATGTGACGGTGATGGTGCGGGGTGACGTGGGTGCGGTCAAGGCTGCAACGGATGCCGGCGCCGCGGCCGCGCAGCGTGTGGGCGAACTGGTCAGCGTACACGTGATCCCGCGTCCCCACGGCGACGTGGAGATGATCCTGCCGAAAGCAGAAGAATCTGAGGCGTAGGGTGTGGCTCTGATCCCTTCGGCTTACTCGGGACAGGCGCGGTCGAAGGATCGAAGGACAATCGAAGTGCCAGAGCGCAAAATGATCAGCGTGGGCATTGATGTGGGCACCACAACGACGCAGTTGGTGTTTTCCAACCTGACCCTGTCAGAGGTAAGTCGTCCTGGTGCGATCCCCCGCGTCGGCATCACCGTGAAGGAGATCCTTTACGAAAGCGGTATTCACTTCACCCCGCTGCGGGGCGCCGATGAGGTGGATGTTGTGGCCCTCGACCGGTTGGTACGCGCGGAGTATGCCACCGCCGGCATCACGCCGGCCGACGTGGAGACAGGTGCCGTGATTATCACCGGCGAGACGGCCAAGAAGCGCAACGCCGATGCCATTCTGGCAGCCCTGGCCGATCTGGCCGGGGACTTCGTGGTGACTATCGCCGGCCCTCACGTCGAATCCATGATCGCTGGGCGTGGCTCGGGGGCCGCTGCCTACTCGCGGACCAACTTCACCACCGTCACCAATGTGGATATCGGTGGGGGATCGGCCAACAGCGCAGTTTTTCGCAATGGTAACATGATCGCTGCGGCCGCCATGAACTATGGCGGTCGCATCCTAATGGTGGATCATGACAGTGGCCGCATCACCCACGTGGCCGGGCCGGCGCAGCGCATCCTGGATCATCTGGGCCTTCGCCTGCGGGTGGGCGATACCCCCACGCTGGAGCAGTTACGCCGCTTCTGCGCCTGCATGGCCGATCTGACCGTGGAGTTGATCGAAGGCCCACGCACTTCCCTGGGGCGCGATCTGATGCTCACACCACCGCCGGCCGTGTCCGGTGCCGGCACGGTCCTCTCCTTCTCCGGCGGCATCGGATTGTACTACTACGACCCGCTGCCCATCCGCACCGTGGCGGACGTGGCTGTGCACGGCGACGTCGGACCGCTGCTGGCCGAAATGTTGCGTCAGCACACGTACCTCAACAGTTACCGCATTGAGCGCCCGCCGCAAACCCTGCGCGCGACGGTGCTGGGCGCCAGCAGCCAGACCGTCACCCTGAGTGGCAGTACCATCTGGGCTGAGAGCGAAGTGCTACCTTTGCGTAACCTGCCCGTCGTTCGGCCCCATCTTAATGGTGCCGGCGCAGACCGACTGCCTGACGCCATTATCCAGGCTGTGCAACGCTGGGACCTGGACCCCGACGAGGCTGATTTCGCCGTGGCCCTGGAACTGGAAGAGAGGCTGAACTATGCGCGACTGCTGGCGTTGGCCCACGAGTTGGCACACTTTGCTGCCAGCCACCGTCGCGGCCGACCGCTGGTCATCATCATCGAGAAGGACTACGCCCAGGCCCTCGGCCAAACGATCAAGGCCCTCTTGCCCCAGCAGGCTGTGATCGCCATTGACCAGGTCGGCCTGCAGGAAGGCGACTACATTGACATCGGCCGGCCGCTGCTGGATGGCCGCGTCGTGCCGTTGTCCGTCAAGACGTTGATCTTCTACTCATGAGCAGTAGATGTCCAGGCGACAAGGAGTTCGCATATGCTCTTACGGACGAAGCTATTCGGCAAAACATACGAGTTCCGCGATATCAAGGAATTGCTGGCGAAGGCCAACGAAGAAAAGTCCGGGGATCGCCAGGCCGGCATCGCCGCCACCACCACCGCCGAGCGCATGGCGGCCAAACATGTTTTGGCCGAGGTGCCGCTGTGGGCCATTCGCGAAAACCCGGTTGTGCCCTATGACCAGGACGAAGTGACCCGGGTCATAGACGACGCCGTGAATGAGACCATCTACCAGGAAATCAAAGACTGGACGGTGGGTGAATTCCGCGAATGGATCCTGTCTGACACCACCACCGGCGAAGACATCAAGCGTATCAGCAATGCGCTAACCGGCGAGATGGTGGCCGCGGTGACCAAGCTGATGTCGAACCTGGACCTGATGGTGGGGGCCAAGAAGATTCGGATCAGCGCCCACTGCAACAACACCATCGGCCTGCCGGGCACCCTGGCCAGCCGCAACCAGCCCAACCACCAGACCGACGACCCCGAGGGCATCCGTGCCACCATCTACGATGGGTTGAGCTTTGGCTCCGGCGATAGCGTCATCGGCATCAATCCGGTGGACGATTCCCTGGGCTCGGTGATGCGGTTGATGAACATGACCTACGACATCATCGAGACGTGGAAAATCCCCACGCAGAACTGCGTGCTGGCCCACGTCACCACCCAAATGGAGGCTCTGCAGAAGGGCGCGCGGGTCGGCCTGGTTTTCCAGAGCCTGGCCGGCAGCCAGAAGGCCAACGAAGCGTTCGGCGTGGAAGTGGGCATGATGGATGAAGCTTATGAGCTGGCCCAGCGGTACTGCTTCACCGCCGGCCCCAACTACATGTATTTCGAAACCGGGCAGGGCACCGCTTTGTCGGCCGACGCACACTACGACGCCGATCAGCTTGTCATGGAAGCCCGCATCTACGGCATGGCCAAACGCTGGAAGCCGTTCCAGGTCAACACGGTGGTCGGCTTCATCGGGCCGGAGTATCTGTACGACGCGGTTCAGATCACCCGTGCCGGCCTGGAAGACCATTTCATGGGCAAGCTGACCGGGATTCCCATGGGTTGCGATGCCTGCTACACCAATCATGCCCGCGCGACCCAGAACGACGTGGAAAATCTGGCGGTTCTGCTTACCGCTGCCGGCTGCAACTACTTCATGGGGGTGCCCATGGGCGATGACTCCATGCTGAGCTACCAGTGCACCAGCTTCCACGATGCACCGGGTCTGCGTCAACTGCTTGGGCTGCGCCCCCTGCCTGAGTTCGAGACCTGGATGGAGGAGATTGGCCTCATGAAAGATGGTGTGTTGACCGAGAAGGCCGGCGATGCGTCCTTCTTCCTGCAGCGGCGTGGCAAGAGCTGGTAGGTCGGATTTGCTACCCGTAGGTCGGGTTTGTTACCCGACCAGGAACGGCGGCCGGCAAGGCCGCCCTACGGAGAGGTGATCATAAATGAACGAAGCACAAATTGAATCCATTGTGCAGGCTGTCCTCGCCGAGCTGCAGAAGGTGGGGGCCGGCGCAGCGGCTACGACCCCGGTTAGCAGTACCGCCCCATCCGGCAATGGTGACACTTCGGCCGGGTTCAATACAGATTTGGTCATCGACCTGGACGACCCTACCACCGATGAGCACCGCTTCGCCATCGGGGTGAAGAACCCCTATGACCCGGAAGGGCTACGCAACCTGCGTGCCACCACGACTGCTCGCATCGCTGTGGGGCGTGCCGGCCCCCGGCCCACCACGCGCAGCCTGCTGCTCTTCCAGGCAGATCACGGTGTGACCCAGGACGCGATCATGCGCGATGTGGATCCGGACTTCCTGGAGCGGATGGGGCTTTTTAGCGTGCAAACCCAGGTGAAGGATCGCGAAGAGTTCCTGCTACGACCGGACCTGGGCCGCAAGCTCAGCGATGAGGCGAAACGCATCATCGCTGAGCGCTGTGTGAAGGGGGCCAACGTCCAGATCTGCGTGGGCGATGGGCTCAGCGCAGCCGCGATTGAGAACAACCTGGAGGAGATTCTGCCGGTTATCCAGCAGGGTCTGGAAGCAGCCGGCATCACCACAGGCACCCTGTTCTTCATCCGCTTCTGCCGGGTGGGGGTCATGAACGACGTCAACGACGTTGTGGGGGCCGACATGGTGCTGTTGTTGATCGGCGAGCGCCCCGGCCTGGGGATCGCAGACGCGCTGAGTGCCTACATGGGCTACAAGCCCACGGCCGGCAAGACCGATGCCGATCGCGATGTGATCTGCATGATCACCCGGCGAGGCGGCACCAATCCGTTGGAAGGCGGTGCCTATGTCGTCGAGTTGATCAAGAAGACGCTGCAGTACAAGGCCAGCGGCGTCAAGTTGAGGCAACTCATGGCCGAAACGAGGGAGTGATACTATGGCCGTACTTGATCCCATAAAACCCAATGTCCTGGCTGTCAAGATGATTCCGGCCGTTGATCGCGGCTTTGCAGAGCAGTTTAAACTGCGCGAGGACCAGCGCAGCCTGGGCCTGATCACCTGCGACATCGACGATTCACTCTACACAGCCCTGGACGAAGCCACCAAGTTTGCTGACGTGGAAGTCGTCTACGCCCGGTCCTTCTACGCCGGCTCCGGTTATCCTTCCGGCCCATTGTCGGGCGAAATCATCGGCGTGCTGGCCGGCCCCAACCCGGCCGAGGTGCGTGCCGGCCTGGATGCCTGCATCGAATATTGCCGCGAGGAAGCCTGGTTCTACTCGGCTAACGAAGACGACACACTGGTCTTCTTCCCCCATCTAATCTCGCGGACCGGCACTTATCTGTCCAAGGAGGCCGGAATCGGTGTGGGCGAACCACTGGCATACCTGATCGCGCCGCCCATCGAGGCCACGTATGCCATAGATGCAGCACTGAAGATGGCCGAAGTCAAACTGTGTGTCTGGTTTGCACCGCCCTCGGAAACGAACTTTTCGGGTGCACTACTCACCGGCACACAGCCGGCTTGCCGTGCGGCGTGCGCTGCTTTTCAGGATGCCGTTCTGGAAGTTGCGCGCAACCCACTGCGATACTAAAGGATTGTGAACTGGCACGGGAAAAGCAACTTCCGGTAGGACGAGTCGGCGGGCACCGACGGCGTGAAACGTGAAACGTAAAACGTGAGGATTCCTATATGAACCATTCGTCACGTTTCACGTTTCATGTTTCACGAGCTGGGTATGCGAAGTCAAGCGAAAGTTACATTCTGTGCTACCAGGACACCGACTTTCAGTTTGATGGGTTTGTGAGGTTCCAATGACAGACGAACTTGATCGTGATCTCGTATCCATCCAGGAAGCACGCCGGCTGGCGGTGGCCTGTCG
>CAZHMV010000269.1:0-5287 GCA_964532665.1 uncultured Anaerolineales bacterium | reverse complement strand
AATCACATCACCGATCCCCGTGTCGGGCTCGATCGATCGGATGCTGCCCGTACCTGCGCGTAGCCCGATCTCATTGGCCGGCGAACCCGGATCGACCCGCAATACCACCAGGCCGCGATCGACCGGGAGATCCAGTCGAGTCGCCTCGAAAGCCATCAGAGGCCGACCAATCACACCCAGGTAGGGTCGGGAGACATAACCCTGCGCCAGAACTCTATCGATGATCCGCCTGGCAGTGTTGACGGGCACCGCAAAGCCGAGACCGACCGAGCCCCCAGAAGGCCCTGGCACAATGGCGGTGGTGACACCTACCACTTCCCCCGCGGAATCAAAAAGCGGTCCACCGGAATTGCCAGGATTGATAGCCGCATCGGTTTGAATCGCGCCGCTGATTTGCGCGCCGTAGGGATCTTTGGTGGACAGAACCCGGTTGAGGGCGCTGATGTGCCCCACGCTCAGGCTGCGCTCCAGATCGAACGGATTCCCGATGACGATGGCCAGATCGCCCACCTTCAACTGATCAGAATTGCCGAAGCGGACGATGCTGATTGGGTGGCCGGCAAGGTCAATCTGGAGCACTGCCAGGTCCGTGGCCAGGTCCCGGCCCACCAGTCGAGCGTCCACCGTTGTGCCATCTACCAGCCGTACGGAAATCCTGTCCGCCCCCTCAATCACGTGGTTGTTGGTGAGGATGCGACCTTCCCGATCGAAAATCATGCCGGATCCTGTCCGTCCGGCGGCGGCGATGCGCACGATGGCCGGCCCCGATTGTCGATAGATGCGGCTGACAACAGCTTCTTCGTTTACACGCCCCCATCTCAGGGCACCCAGGGTCAGCAGGCCGATGAGCACCAGTGCCAGGGCTGCAATACCTGTGACCGTGCGTCGTAGAGTTCGCTCCTCCTGGTGAGCTTCCAGATGGCTTTCATCGTGGATCAGGCGTAGCAACTCGGCGTACTGCGGCGCACACGCGGGACAGATCTCCACGTGTTCCCAGGTTCCCGGGAACACTTTGCGCGCTTCCGCATGAGACAGACCCTGTTTGGCCGCGGCCTCCATCTGACTTGTGCAGAGCTCACAGGGGATGTCCTCGGCCGAGAAGGCCTGGACGGCGCGAATCAGGGCCAGGTACGTTTCGACACAGGCTGGGCAGGCTCGAATGTGTTTCCAGAGGGCCGGCGATTCGTCTCTGAGTTGTTCGGGGCCAATTCCCTCAGCAACGCAGGCCTGAATTTCTTCGGCACACCTATCACACGATAGTTTGATATCGACGTGGACTTGCGGTTTCTCGTTCGCTCCCATAGTACTGGACACCTCTATAAGAAGGAGCGATAGATGGGCCTTGATCTTACGACGCTCGCTCGCTGTTGAGTCCCTCCGAGTTCCTGGTGATGTCCTCTGAGACCCTTGTTTTTATCCTCCCATCATTGACTTGACAGGATGGTTTATGGGTAATCCTCAGCACTTGACCAATTGCTCCGAATGAGGTATATTCATATCCGTCGCCGCTCAAGCGACTGACTCATCAGACCTCCCGCGCGCGGCGACTTTGACGCATCAGGGAACCTGGGAAGACCAGGCAGCCTTTGGAATGCCGGCCGCAGGTTCGCAGTGCATTGCCGGCATGGGTAGCTGCCATCCTCGCCATCTGAGATGCAGGTCATTTTCCTCGACCTCCCCCAGAGCCGCCACAAGCCGGCCCGCCCGTCGTGGCGTCAAGGCGACCAATATTGGCCCTGCCGAGGGCAAAGCTAACTGAGAGCATTTTTCCGTCCCAAACTGCCAGGTCGCGCCGGAAGTGACAGGGGGGGGCATTGTACGTTGAGCTTACATATTCAACTACTGGGCAGTTTCCGTTTGATCAACGGCGACACGCCCGTAACGAACGTCAACACAGCGCGCTTGCAGTCCCTGCTCGCGTATCTCGTGCTGCACCGCGATGCGCCCCAGTCACGCCAACATCTGGCGTTCCTCTTCTGGCCCGATTCGACTGAGGCCCAGGCCCGCACCAATCTCCGCAACCAGTTGTACCATCTGCGCCGCGCCCTACCCGATGCTGATCGTTTTCTACACGTCGATGTCAAAACGTTGCAATGGCGGCCTGAGGCCGCCTTCACCCTCGACGTAGCCGAGTTCGAACGAGCCGTCGCGCAGGCGAACAAGGCAGACCTGGCCGGCCATCAGGCCGCTGTTCGGGCAGCGCTGGAGGAGACAGTAGGGCTGTACCGGGGCGACCTGCTGCCCGGTTGCTATGACAATTGGGTTCTTCTCCTGCGCGAACGGTTGTCCCAGGCATTTGTCCGAGCACTGGAACGGCTGATCGAATTGCTGGAAGCCCAGCGCGACTACCCCACGGCGATCCGCTACGCCCAGCGCCTGCTGCGACATGACCCGCTGCACGAGGCGGCCTACCGCCAGTTGATGCGCCTGCGTGCCCTGAGCGGCGACCGCGCCGGCGCCCTGCGGGCCTACCACACCTGCGCCACGGTCTTACAGCGCGAACTGGCCGTAGAGCCGAGCCCGGCAACCCGCGAGATGTATGAGCGCTTGCTGAACGTGGAGCCGCAAGCGGAACCCCGCAGAACGCCCCCGGCAGCATTGGCCGCCAGGCCGCCTCTGGTGGGACGCCATCGGGAGTGGCAGCAGTTGCAGGCGGCGTGGCGTGGAGCCGCTAGAGGACGTCCCCACATCGTGTTGGTGGCCGGCGAAGCCGGCATCGGCAAATCGCGGCTGGCCGAAGACCTGATCGAGTGGGCCGGCCACCAGGGGGTTGCCACGGCCAGGACGCGCTCGTATGCCGCCGAGGGTGCGTTGGCCTATGCCCCCGTGGCCGCCTGGCTGCGGACAGACACGCTGCGCGCCGCACTGCCAGCGCTGGAGGACGTCTGGCTCACTGAAGTGGCGCGCCTCCTGCCGGAGCTCCTGACCGAACGAACCGATCTATCCCCACCCGGCCCGCTGACCGAGAGCTGGCAGCGCCAGCGGTTGTTCGATGCCCTGGCGCGGGCTATCCTCGCGAGCAGCCAACCGTTGCTGCTGGTGATCAACGACTTGCAGTGGTGTGACCAGGAGACGCTGGAGTGGCTGCGCTATCTGCTGCGTGTCGATCCCCAGGCGCGGCTGCTCATCGTCGGCACGTTTCGGCCCGAAGAGACGGGACCTGATCACCCGCTGACGTCGCTGCGGCTGGCGCTGCACCGCAGCCGGCAATTCACCGAGATGGAGCTAAGTCCGCTGGATGAAGCCGAAACGGCGACACTGGCGGGGCACGTGGCGGGACGGGAACTTCCCCCGGCTCTGGCGGCGCGACTCTATCAGGAAACTGAGGGGAATCCGCTGTTTGTGGTGGAAACGGTGCGCGCGGGACTGCCCGGCGATAGCGATAGCGATAGTGATCCTCCGTCACTGTCGCTATCGCTATCGCCTGAAGTGCAGGCGGTGATCCACGAACGGCTGGCACAACTCTCCCCGCCGGCCCGGGGGTTGGCCAGCCTGGCCGCCACCATCGGTCGGGAGTTCACCTTCGATGTGCTGGCCCGGGCAAGCGACAGTGACGAAGACACGCTGGTGCAGGAGTTGGACGAACTGTGGCAGCGCCGGATCGTGCGGGAACAGGGCGCAGACGCCTACGACTTCAGCCACGACAAGATCCGCGAGGTGGCCTACGCCGAGCTGAGCGCGGCGCGGCGCCGGCTGTTGCATCGTCGGGTAGCTCTGGCACTGGAGGCTGTCCATGCCAACGATCTGGATGCTGTCAGCGGTCAGGTGGCCTCCCACTATGAGCGTGCCGGCAGGCCGGCGCAGGCGATCCCATACTACCAGCGGGCGGCCGAGGTGGCGGCGCGGGTCTGTGCCAACAACGAGGCCGCCGACCAGCTCACCCGGGGACTCATGTTACTTGAGACTCTACCCCAGACTCTGGAGCGCGCTGAGCAAGAGCTGACGCTGCAACTGGCGTTGGGGAATGCGTTTAGTTTCATCAAGGGCCTGGCATCTCCGGAATTGGGCGAAGCTTACGCCCGGGCGCGGATGTTGTGCCAGCGCGTGGGGGAGATGGCGCAACACCTCCCGGCGTTGTGGGGGCTGTGGGCGTTCCACCTGATGCGAGCAGAGTTGCACACGGCGCGGGAGATGGGGGAGGAACTCCTTCGCCTGGCCGAGAGCGAACAGGACCCGACCGCCTTCCTGGTAGCTCACCGGGCGTTGGGGGTGGTCTTGTTCTATCTGGGAGAACTGGCGCCGGCTCGAGCCCACCTGGAGCAAGCCATTGCCCTCTACGATCGGCGACAGCACCATGCCCACCGTTTTCTCTACTGGTACGACCCCGGAGTGGCGTGCCTGTACTATGTGGCGTATCCGCTCCTGTTCCTGGGCTATCCGGACCAGGCGCTGGAAAACCTAGATGCGGCCCTCACCCTGGCCCGAGAATTGTCTCACCCCATCAGCGAGATCTCCGTCTTGGGCGCAGGCGCTCTCTTCCATGTATGGCGCCGCGATATGCAGTCAACTCTGGAGTGGGCGCAGGCCAGCATAGACCTCGCGGCCGGGTTGGGAATGCCGGCCTGGAGTGGGTTGGTGACCGTCATCCATCGCGGGGCACTGGTCGAGCAGAGATCTGAGCCTGCACCGCCCCCAGCCTCGTCCCGAGTCCATCGAGGGGCCAGTCGAGAGGTCGAAGGGCCTGGACAGTTGCAGGCGGAGATTGCGAGGATGCACGAGAGTCTGGCTATCTGGCGAGATGCGGGTGCAGGGCTACACGTACCTCTGTCCCTGTCCATGCTGGCCAAGGCGTACGGGAAGGCAGGGCAGCCCGAGGAGGGGCTTGCGATCTTGGATGATGCGCTGGCTGCGGCACACAGAACCGGGGAACGTTACTACCAGGCAGAACTGCACCGCCTCAAGGGGGAGTTGATTTGGAAGGCGCAAGGCAGAAGGCGGAATGATGAATCAGGCGATCCTTCGCCAGAAACCTGCTTTCGCCAGGCCATCGACATCGCCCGCTCCCAGCAGGCGAAGTTGCTGGAGCTGCGGGCAGCGACGAGCCTGAGCCGGCTGTGGCAGCGGCAGGGCCGGCCGGCGGAAGCGTATCGACTGTTGAAAGACGTCTACGATTGGTTCACCGAAGGTTTCGATACGCCGGATTTGAAAGAGGCCAGGGCGCTGTTAGATTCCTTGAGCCAGGGAATTCTTTAACAAACAGAGCGAGTTTTCCTCACGGATGGAAAGAAACACGGATAAAAACGGACTGTCTCTGCCGTTTTTATCCGTGTTTCTTTCCATCCGTGAG
>CAZHMV010000268.1:0-5292 GCA_964532665.1 uncultured Anaerolineales bacterium | reverse complement strand
GCCTTGCAGAACCTTGATAGCGAAGAATCTCTGAAGTCAGTCTGGCTGCACTCACCCTCGCCGGGTTGGGACCAGCGCATTGGGATTGTCGTCTCCTACCGCCTGGTGTTGGGACGGAGATTCTTCGCTCCCTTGATCTGTGCCAGGCGGTCCGATTGCATAAGCGAGTCGGTTCTCCCACCAGACTGACTGCGGCAACCCGCTCAGAATGACATTCCAGTGGGACCTGGCCCGTTCTATTTATATGCGATTGCCCTGGCAGATGTCATTCCGAACGGAGCGCCAGCGGAGTGAGGAATCCCTGAGACTGTACCCAGATAAGTAGGCTGCATTGGAGAAATGGCCCCTCATCTTCCGCATGTCTGTTGACGCATGAGCCACAGGACCTTGCCTTTTCTTCACGGCCTCAGGGATTCCTCACTCCGCTGGCGCTCCGTTCGGAATGACATAACTTGATCGTTTTTTCAAAGTTCACGGGTCGTTGCTACAGACGCTCGCTCAATCTCGATTTTCCGAGAAGGCTCTTAGTACTACAACGAGACTTTGTCATTCTGAGGAGCGTAGCGACGAAGAATCTCGCCTTAGGACGCCGAATTGCAGGCCAGCAGGGAGATTCTTCGCTCCCTCCGGTCGCTCAGAATGACATAACGGGCGAAGTCTCGTTGTAGTATTAGAACGGCAGGATAACCTCCTGATCTTCCAGCACGCCGGCCATGCTGACCGTGTCGAGGACTTCGGGCTGGATCACCAGGTCGTCCAGGGTGAGGCCCCGCTCGTCCAGGGACTCCTTGTGGATGTAGAAGGTTTCCACATTGAAGTCGGGCAGGGCGGGGAACGTTTTGGCCACCTGTCTGACGCCCAGCGCTTCGGTGTCCTGTCCTTTGGTGATCACGTATACGCCATCGTCCACGAAGGCGATGCTGACGTCAATCTCGTAGGCTCCCATGATCAACACGGTCTGCAGCCCCTCGTAGCTGTAGAAGGTGCCGTAGGGGGCCTTGCGCATGAGTACCAGGACCTTCTTCGCCATGCTACACCTCTCTTCAGTCTCCAAAGGTGATCAACCGGTCTGCCTCTTGGGCGATCATGACCAGTTGCCCCAGTCCGGCGATGCGCACGTTGGGCACGGCGATCTCTTCGGTGATTCCCCGATAGGTGGAGCCGGCCACGCAGGCGATGCAGTCGATCCCCTGGGCCCCTAACTCGGACCACCGCTGGCCGATGATCCGTTCGCCGGGCGGCTTCTGAAACTTGTTCACGTTGTGTACTCCGTCGGTGTAGAAGAACACACCCACGATCTCGTGTCCCTTCTCCAGTGCGGCCTGAATGAACTGGTAGGCACTGTCGGCCGCCTGGTGCTGGTAGGGACCTTCCAGGATCAACACGCCAAACTTCATCTCAAGGCACCTCCGTGGTAGTGGATGAAAGACCGAAGAGCCTCCGGGCACAGTGGAGGTATTCGGCCTGGGGCAGGCCGTTTACCGGTTGTTTGAGGTGCACGACCGGGTCGTGCAAGAGCTTGTTCACGATGGCCCGACTCATGGCATGGATGATCTCTGTCTGCTGCGGAGACAGATCACCCAGCTTGTGTAGCGCTTTTTCTACTTCCGCCTGGCGAATCGCTTCCGTCTTTTGAAACAGAGCGCGAATGGTGGGCACCGCCGCCAGGGAATCGAGCCACTGCACGAAGCGCGCTGCTTCGGCCGCAACGATTTCGCCGGCTTTGTCAGCCTCCCGCTGGCGCTGGCGCAGGTTGGCCTCACACACCCCCTGAAGGTCGTCGATGTCGAAGAGGTGAACCCCCGCCAGGGATGCCACGGCCGGGTCGATGTCGCGCGGCACAGCGATGTCGATCAGGAAGAGGGGCCGCCCATTTCTCAGCGGCACGATCTGCTCCACTGCGCGCCGGTGTAGCACCAGGTGTGGCGCTCCGCTGGAACTGACCACGATGTCTACTCTGGGCAGGACCTCCTGGATGCGGTCAAAACGGATGGCGTGACCGCTCAGCTCAGCAGCCAGCCGGCAGGCCCGCTCGTACGTCCGGTTGGCAACCAGGATGGGACCCGTGCCGTTGGTGGCCAGCGTTCTTGCGACCACGCCAGCCATCTGGCCAGATCCGATGATCAGCACGTCCCTCGGTCGGATGCCGCTACCGTCGAAGAATGTCCTGGCCAGCTCCGCTGCAGCATGTCCGATGGACAGGTGATGCCGGCTGATGCCGGTGCACGTCCTGGCTTTCTTGCCGATCGTGATGGCCCGCAAGAACAGCCTGGAGAGAACGGGGCCTGCTCCCCCGCTGTCCAGGGCCAACTGCAAAGCCTGCTTAACCTGACCCAGGATCTGGGGCTCGCCGACAAGCATGGAATCCAGGCCCGCCGCCACGTTGAAGAGGTGTCGCACAGCTACCGCCTGCCGATGCACGTAGAGATAAGTGTCCAGGTCTTCCGGGGTTGCCGGGCGCTCCCGGCCCAGGAAGTCGCGGACGGTCTTCGCGGTCGCACCTGTATCCGACGAGACCGCGTAGATCTCCACCCGGTTGCAGGTGGAGAGAATCACGGCTTCGGCCAGATGCTCCGTGAGAGATCGGAGCGCTGCCGGAATCTCTTCACTGGTGAAGGCCAGTCGCTCCCGCACCTCCACCGGTGCGCTCTTGTGGTTTGATCCCACGACGACGATGGCCGGCAGCATGGGGTCATGGGATGCAGGTGACGTGTTCATGGCACTGGCAAGTTTGCTCTGCTCTGAAAACAGTTGGCGTTACTACTCAGCCACCCTCCCGCAGGTTGCGATGCGCAATGGTTTTGCATCCGACGAACGGCCTTGAACAGCGATTCTCGGCCAGAAAGGCTCTAAACCTGCGGGAGGGTGAGTAGCTACCAGTTGGCTTGATGGCTAATGGCTAGATGGCTGAGCGGTAACAATGTGAGCCATCCAGCCATCCAGCTATCCAGCAAATTTCATGCTTCATGGAGCCCCGCAGGGGCATGTTGGCTGCACGTAAGCGTTCAGGGGATATCAAGGCTAGCCCCTCGTCAAGCTCGGGATGAGCATCCCGAGTAGCGCGAAACGACGTTGAGCGCGTATCGAGGGGTGCGGGTTGGCGACGGTTCCTCGCCTGGGCCGCATCCTTCGATACGGCCTCCACTACGTTCCGGCCTACTCAGGATGCTATGTGTCTACCCCCTGAACGCTTACGGCTGCACTCTGAAAAGATGTTGTGCGTTCCGGTACCTCTCTGCCAGACCCACGAACTGCTCCGCCCAGCCGGGTGCTCCCAGAGTGTGCAGGTGGGTATAAGCTGCCAGGACGTTCTTGTACACAAGGCCGTCGTACCCGCCGGCCACGCCCCGACCGCGTTGCAGCCGGTAGGCGAACTCGATATCTCCCAGGTTGGTTACTCGCGAGTTGTGGAATTCATGGCCCCGTAGCTCGGTGCCGGCGCGAAACCAGGGAGTTTGTCCTGCTACCCGCAGGGAGACGTAGCCGTGGCCCTGGGGTCGATCTGTCATCTCGATGTCGCAAGGCAGCGTGCCCACCATACGGCACCGGTGCCCGTTCCAGACGATGCTGCGAGCCAGGTACATCAGCCCGCCACACTCAGCGTAGACTGGCAGACCATCCTCGATGGCAGCGCAGATCTGCGAACGCAGGGTTTCGTTGGCTTCCAACTCTTCGCAGAACACCTCGGGGAAGCCACCGCCCAAATACAGCCCGTCCACCGATGGCAGGTCGCGATCCCTCAGGGTGTCCAGGGGGGTCAGATCCGCGCCGGCCACCCGCAGAGCTTCCAGATTGGCCGGGTAGTAGAACGTGAAAGCCCGGTCCATCGCTACTCCAATGAGAACCCTCGGGCGGTCGGCTGTTCTATTGGGGTGCAACGCCGCCGGCGTTGCACCCAGAAACCCGTCGGACAGCGGGGGTGCACCTTGGGCCACAGACAGCACTCCGTCCAGGTCTACGTGGGTCTCAACTGCCTGACGAAGCACCTCGATGGCGGGGTCGAATATCTGTGATCTTCCACCGTTCGCGGAAGAGTGACCCGGATCAAACAGGGACGGGTGGAATGGTACACCATCGTGCTCTCCGCGAGGTACCAGGCCCAGGTGGCGCTGCGGTATTGTGAGGGTTGGATCCCTGGGCAGGGCGCCCAGCACTGCGATGCCACAGTGGTGGCGCAGAGCGGCTGTCAGTTTGGCCTCGTGACGCGCCTGGGCAACGTTGTTGAGGACGACGCCGGCGATGTTTACATCTGGCTCGAAACTCTGGAAGCCCTGAACCAGCGCCGCCACACTGCGGGTGATCCGGGTGGCATCGACAAGCAGGATGACGGGCGCTTTGAGTAGCCGGGCGACCTGGGCGGTGCTGGCGCTTCCCTCCAGGTCCAGGCCGTCATACAGGCCCATAGCACCTTCGATCAGGGCCAGGTCTGCGCCCCGGCAGGCTTGCTGGAATGCAGACCTGAGCCTCTCGGCTTCCATGATGAAGAGGTCGAGATTGCGGCAGAGCCGGCAGGCAGCGGCTGTCAGCCAACTGGGGTCGATGTAGTCGGGCCCCTTCTTGAAGGGCTGCACACTCAGGCCATACCGGGTGAGGGCAGCGCAAAGTCCGATGCTGAGAGATGTCTTGCCGGAGCGCCCGCGTGGGGCGGAGATGACCAGACGAGGAAGGCTTATGCTCAGGCTTCCATCATGGTCACGGAGCCGGATGGGCATATCACAACACAAGCCTCGCAGCCCAGACATTCGTCCAGACTGCCGATGACCACGGCTACCTCCCGGTCACTGGCCTCCTGGAGAGCCAGGAGCTGCATGGGACAGGAATCGACACAATCGCCACATCCCTCGCAGGTCTCCACATCGATCAGGATGATATACATGGGCTGCTCTGCTCCCTTAAACTGCTTTGACCGGTCTCTGACCGAGCCAGGGCGCGGTCCGGTGACTGGCCTCAGCGAGCTTCTGGATGGACTTCTAACATTATATCCGAAAACCCGTGCGACGAAATAGGTAAATGGCCCTAGCCAGGCTAGGGAGATTGCCCTACATCGCCCCATCGCCGACTACGAATTGCCCCTCACCCTCACCGAAAGCCAGGTCCCGAGAATCGCTGCTTCAAGGCCGTTTCTCGGGTGCAAAACCATTGCGCATCGCAACCTGCGGGAGGGTAGCTGAGTAGTAACCTTTTTGGACCGTATCCTTTCTTCGTTGCTCGCGTTAATTTTATTAGATCTCGGCTGGTTGTTGCTGTTTCTGCTCTGTTGTGTTTGGCTCGACATTGTTAGATTCTAACATT
>CAZHMV010000267.1:0-5381 GCA_964532665.1 uncultured Anaerolineales bacterium | reverse complement strand
CTTCCAGGCCGGCCTGCTGTACCTGGGAGTCTACATCGCCGACCATGCGTACTCGCGCCTCTGGCGGTCGCTGAACGCGGAACGACAGGCACGACACCTGGCACTGACAGACGGGTTGACGGGCCTGTACAACCGCCGCCATCTCAGCCGGCTGCTGGCGCGGGAGTTGACACGCAGCCGGCGGCACGAGCATAGCCTGGCGGTACTGATGCTCGACCTGGACGACTTCAAGCAGTACAACGATCGGTACGGCCATCTGGCCGGGGACGATGTGTTGTGCCGCCTGGCGGATCTGATCCGGAGCCTGGTCCGTGACAGTGATACCGCATTTCGGTACGGCGGTGAAGAGTTCACGCTGGTCTTGCCTGAGACGAACGGCCGTGCTGCTGTGGCGCTGGCGGAAAGGCTGCGCCGGACTGTGGAAGAGCACGCCTTTGTGGTACGTGGGGATACCGATGTGGGGCGCATCACTATCAGCGTGGGGGTGGCGACTTACCCGGAGGAGGCCCATGATGTAGAGGGCTTGATCCACGCTGCTGATGTGGCTCTTCTGCAAGCCAAGCAATGCAAGAATCGGGTTTGCGCGCTCCCTATCTGGAAGCGTCTGTACCGTCCAGATCCGATTGGTGCCAGTACGATGCATGTCGCTGTCCAGGGAACAAACGTGGGAGGTTACTACTCAGCCGCTCCCGTCGGATCGCCAGATCCGGCGGCTGACGCGGCGAAATTGCATGGATACCGTGATCCTTGGCCTGGATTTGACAATCCAGGCCGAGCAGGCTGAGTAGTAACCGTGGGAGGCAGGAAAGCATGCAACCCATCTCAAGGACTGACATTACACTGAGGAGGCGGAAGCGCATGAGAAGACTAAAACGGGTATTGCAGTATCGGATATGGCTCATGGCTGTTCTTCTGGTGCTGGCCATCATGCCGGGGATTGCGTTGGGATTTGGCGATCCGGATCAATGGTTCTTCGACAGCTCTGGCAGCGGCTATGGGCCTGTGAGGGCAGACACGTCTGGCCTGGCTGTCGTGCCACCGGTTGCCCTTGCAGGACCAGACCAGCGCGTCGTCCCAGGGGATTTCGTCCAGCTTGACGGGACAGCATCTACTGGCGACACGCTTCAGTTTAATTGGGTTCAGATTGCCGGCCCGCCAGTCCAGTTGTTCGACGCGAACACCGCAGCGCCGTTCTTTTTCTTCCCCGTAGACGGTCGTGTCGTTGTCACTTTTCAACTGACCGCGTCCAACTCAGCCGGCACGAGCACAGATACGGTGAACATCATACCCAGGATATTCGTGCCACCCCCTTCGCTCAAGACGGTACCGGTACCGGAACCCGACAATCTCTTTGACTTTGTTCGGGACAAAGACGCCGCTATCAAGCTCGGTAAGGCGCTCTTCTGGGATATGCAGGTGGGGAGTGACGGCATTCAGTCCTGCGCCAGTTGCCACTTCAACGCCGGCACGGACAACCGCTTCAAGAACCAGCTCAGTCCCTCGGGTGCTCCGCCGGCAACAGATCCGACGGCAACTTTTGAGGTGGGCGGCCCGAACGCCGGCCCGAACTACACCGTGACGCCCGACGATTTCCCGTTCCACCTGCTGGCGGACCCCTTCGACCGCAACTCGGTCGTCCTTCGCGACAGTGACGACGTCGTCGGTCCACAAGGAGTCTTCGCAGCCAATCTGACCGACATTGTGCCCGGCAGTGCGGAGGAATCGTGCAGTGGCGTCCCCGATCCGGTGTTCCACGTTGGTGCGACGAATGTACGGCGAGTGGAGCCGCGCAACACGCCGTCGGTGATCAATGCGGTGTTCAACGTGCGCAACTTCTTGGATGGGCGGGCCAACTTCGTTTTTAATGGCGTGAACCCCTTTGGGGCCAGGGACCCGAACGCTTTTATCCTGGAGGTACAGCCGAGCGGGGCCGTGGTGACCACGACCGTTCGCATCCAGAAGGCCAGTCTGGCTTCCCAGGCAGTGGGTCCGCCGGGAAGCGGCTTCGAGATGTCCTGTGGGGGTCGGCCATTTGCCAAGATCGGCAAAAAACTGCGTAGTCTGACGCCGCTGGCAAAACAGATCGTGCATCCGAATGACAGTGTGCTGGGCACGCTCATCCACCCGTCCGGGAAGGGTCTCGCTGCCACCTACGACCAGATGATCCAGGCCGCCTTCTGGCCCAAGTACTGGAATTCCAATCAGCTCTTCGACGTTAACCTGAACGTTGTGGGCGCAGGGACACCCGGCTCCACGGACGAGTACACTCTGATGGAGGCCAATTTCTCCCTGTTCTTCGGCCTGGCGATCCAGCTCTACGAGGCGACTTTGGTCTCGGACGACGCCCCCTACGACCGGTTCCAGGAAGGGGATGCCACAGCCCTGACCGCCGAACAGCAGCACGGGCTTGATGTCTTTGTGAACCAGGGCCTGTGCATGATCTGCCACGACGGGGCCGAGTTTACAGGCGCCTCGATCAGCCAGCTCCTCCCACGCGATGTGGAAAGACAGGAGGAAGCTATCGAGCGGATGATCATGGGGGACGGCCTGCCGGCGTCCTATGACAACGGCTTCTACAACATCGGCGTCAGGCCAACGGGAGAGGACCTGGGTGTGGGCGGCGTAGACCCGTTCGGCAACCCCCTCTCGCTCACCCGGCTGGCGCAGATGGGGATAGACATCGGTCCGCCGGTCTTTTTCCCGCCCGTGGTTCTTAACAGAGCGGCCGTGGACGGTGCCTTTAAGGTGCCCAGCCTGCGCAATGTGGAGCTGACCGGTCCCTATTTCCACAATGGCGGCCAGGGCAGCCTGGAGCAGGTTGTGGATTTCTACGTCCGGGGCGGGGACTTCCGCGAGCAGAACATCGACAACCTGGACGTGTTCATCCGGGTTCTCCCGCTGACCGACCCTGACAGGGCGGCGTTGGTGGCTTTTCTGAAGTCGCTCACCGATGACCGCGTCCGCTTCCAGAGAGCGCCGTTCGATCACCCGCAGTTGTTCGTTCCCAACGGGCATCCGGGCGATCAGACCTCTGTCACCGATGACGGCACGGGGAAGGCTACGGATCACCTGCTGGAGATTCCGGCCGTAGGCGCCGCGGGTGGCCAGGAGGTCAAACCCTACTTCCACGGCTCTGTCAGGTTGACCAACACTGTTGATAAGCCCATCGTCCGCCCCAACGACACCGTTGAGTTCACCATTCAGGTGGACAACACGGGCAACATCGACTTGAAGAATGTCGTGGTGGTCGATCCGCTGTGTACCCTGTCCGGTCCGACGGGCGATAGCTCAGACATCGGGGTCCTGGACGTCGGTGAAACCTGGACTTACACCTGCCTGATCACGATGACGCAAAACATCGTCAATACGGCTACGGTAAGCGTCGCCGACGCGTTCTTCGAGCCGAGTTTCAGTACTACGGAAGCCTCGGCAGAGGTGGTAGTGGATACGAGTGGGCCAACCAACGTTACGCTGCTGTCGTTTTCGGCCACGGAATCTGATAGCGATGTTGCGTTGCACTGGGAGACGATCACCGAGATAGACAATTTGGGATTCAATGTCTGGCGCAGCGACCGGCCGGATGACGGCTATGATCGCGTGACCAGCCGGCTGATTCCGGCCCAGGCAGCGGGTCCCGGCGGCGCAGTCTACGAGTTTGTGGATCACGACGTGTCGGACGGCACCTGGTACTACAAGCTGGAGACTATCTCCTTTGCTGGTGAGACTGACGGCTGGCATGGGCCTGTATCCCTCCGGATGGGGGATATCCAGATGAGGCCGTTGTACTTGCCGCTCGTTACACACTAGCCAGCTACGACATTCAGACAAGTCAACATGCCCTGGCAGGCACCATGAAGCATGAAAATAGCTGGATGGCTAGATGGCTAGATGGATCATAGCCATCCAGCTATCCAGCCATCCAGCTATTTTCAGAGCAGTGTTCGGTTCGGCAATACTACAGAGGCGAAGGGATGAGAAAGATGAGCATCAATCAAGTGAATTGGGGTCGCTGGCAGGGGCGCGGGGCGGTCATCCTGGCCGTGCTGGTGTTCGTGCTGGCTCCCTGGCAGTCGCATGGCCAGTCGCCGGCCGGGCAATCAATCGCCGGCGCGTCGCTACCCGGTCTTCATCTGCTAAGCGCGAGTGAGCAGGGGATCGTGTTGGATCTCCGGGTGCCGGCCTGGCAGGTGAGTAGCCAACCAGCCTGCACCGAGCCCTGCCAGGCCATCGGTGCGCATCAACTTGATGAGATCAGCGTGGCCGGCTTTGGGCGCACCTCGGCGCCTGGCACGCCCCGATTGCCGGTCAAGTTTGTGACTCTGGGTATCCCGCCGGGCACCAAGCCGCAAATCCAGGTGCTGGCGGCCAGCAAGCCCCGCGTGGAGACCGGCTACCGCGTGGCGGCCAACCCTTCTCCCGCCTTGATCCCTGATCTGGAAACGCCCCCTGCCGTGGAATCGCTCACCGGGCCACCCGAACTGCCTCTCGAGCCGGCCAGCGGCGACGATTTCTACCCGGCTGAACTGGCGCAGGTCGTCCAGGTGGGCCGGCTGCGGAGCCAGTCTTTCGTTCAGATTCGCCTGAACCCGTTCCGGTATCATCCCGCAAAGCAGGAGTTGGAGGTCTATGAGCACTTGAAGATTGCAGTGAAGTTCGATACGTCGGCCGCCAGGGTTGAGAGCGGTCTGGTGGATGAAGGCCCCTTTGAATCGGCGCTGCGCTCGCTCCTGCTGAACTACGAGGGGGCGAAGGCGTGGCGAGCCCTGACAGCTACTCCCGATCAGGTGGAGTCTCTGACTTTCTTCACCGGCACGCGGTTCCGGATCGAGGTGAATGAGGCCGGCATGTACGAACTCACTCACAATGATCTGCTTCAGGACCCGAACATCGGCACCTATTCTCTGAGCACGTTTCAACTGTACGATGATTTCAGCCTGAGTGTGTCGAGCGAGGTCGCGCTGGAGATTGTGGACAACAACGGCAATGACCGGCTGGATGCCGGCGATGCGATTCGGTTCTACGGCCAGCCGGCATTGCCCGATGAGCAGCGGTACACCGGTACGCGGGTCTACTGGCTCGTGGCCGGCCCTGGTCGCGGACCGGGTCGACGCATGGCTACCCGCTCAGCAGCACCGGGTTCCGGGGCGATTGCGCCCGACTTCCCCACGACTGTCCATGCCGAGGAAAACCACAAGTACTGGTCGAATCCGCCGATCTCTGGCGGATCCAGCACCCACTGGTACTGGTCCTACCTGGCACACACGGATCCAAACTTGCCTTTGGAGCGGGAATTCAACATCTGGACGCCTGATCGATCCTTCAACAGCCACCAAGTCACGCTGCGAGCACGACTGGCCGGCTATTCCAGTGATCCCCAGGTC
>CAZHMV010000266.1:0-5470 GCA_964532665.1 uncultured Anaerolineales bacterium | reverse complement strand
TTCATCGGGCGCTGCTGTGTAGCACGGGCACTTCATGCCCGTGCGGGCTTCGCAAACGTTGGTGCAGTTTTAACTGCCGAAGCACGCACGTCTTGAAAAACCGGTCTGGAGATGGTATAATCGTATGGTGAAACAAGGTTGTCACCCCTGAGTCCGCGTTGATCGAGGCATACCAAATACCCCTGTCGCCTCACCGGTTTGGAAGGCTTGCATGACTGACCTGGTTGGCAAAACGCTCGGCCACTACTGCCTCCTGGAGTTGCTCGGCCAGGGGGCGATGGCGCAGGTCTATCGTGCCCGCGACCTCGACACCGACGGCGATGTCGCAGTCAAGGTTCTCCACTCCCACCTCACTGCCGACCCTGAATTCACCATCCGATTCGAGCGCGAAGCCCGGGCCGCCGCCGGCCTCGATCACTCCGGCATCGTGCCCATTCTGGACCACGGGTGTGAGGGAGACCTTCACTATGTGGTCATGCCCCTCATCGACGGTCCCTCCCTCAAGGCATACCTGCACGAGCAGGAAGACCACACCCTCCCGGTAGCCGAAGCAGTGAACCTGGTTGCCCGCCTGGCCGACGCCCTCGACCATGCCCATCGTCAGGGGGTGGTGCATCGCGATGTTAAGCCGTCCAACGTGCTGCTACAAGCCGGCGATCCGGCGCAGCCGGCCATCACCGACTTCGGCGTGGCGCGCATGGTCGAGGCCACGGTGGACACCGCCAGCGGCACCACGCTGGGCACGCCGGCCTACATGGCGCCCGAGCAGGGCGAGGGCAAACCGGCCGACGCTCGCAGCGACGTCTACGCGCTGGGAGCCATGCTCTTCGAGTTGGTCACCGGCCGGCCACCTTTCCAGGCCGAATCCCCCTACGCCGTGGTGCTGCACCACGTCCACACGCCGCCGCCTCGCCCCCGATCGCTGCGCCCGGACCTGCCGCCGGCTGTGGAGACAGTGATTCTGCGTGCCCTGGCCAAGAACCCGGCCGACCGCTACCCCAGCGCGTCCGCCTTTGCTGCCGACCTGCGCCGGAGTCTCACGCAGCCGGCCCAGCCCCGCTCGCGTGTTCCAGTGCTTGCTGCTGCGGCTGCCGTTGTAGTCTTGCTGCTCGGTGGTCTGTTGGCCTTGAATGCCGGCTGGCTGCCGGCTGGCCGTTTCGGGGGTGCCGTTGCAGCGGAGGCCACGCCGGTGGTGCAGACGCTCACCCTGCAGGGTGCGCCGGCGATTCGCGGTGCCTGGCTCGATCCCGACCTCCCCGAGCGGGCCGCCGTGGAGGACCCCAAGGTCCACCTCCAGGGTCCCAGCACACCCGACCGCATCGCCTACCGGTTGATTCTGCCCGAGATGCCGGCCTCTGCCGATGTGTTGACGGCCACGCTGTCGCTCTACACCGCTCCGTGGGGAGAGGACAACCGCTACGCATCCGTGGCAGTCTATCGGATATTGCGCGACTGGGACCCGACCAGTGCGACCTACGTCAGCCCCTGGACCAGCCCTGGGTTGCAGATCGGCGTGGACTGCGAGCCCGCGCCTTTCTTTACGCTGGAGTTGGATGAGTTGCTTCACAACGAAGGCTGGTTGGACCTGGACGTCACTTCGGCCGTGCAAGGCTGGCTGGCCGGCCAGCCCAACTACGGCGTGATGTTGCGCATGACCGACGACAGCTTCGGCATGGCCCACCTGTGGGTGTACACTGCCGAGTACGACGACCCCGACCTGCGCCCCCGGCTGAGCCTGGTCTATCGGCAACCGTGAACGGGCATGAACGAGGCCGAAACTGCCTTCCTGGTTGATCCTCTGGGCCGTAGGACCCCCCTGTGCAACGAGGTCACGCTGTTCGGCCGAGACGCCGGCTGTGACGTGGTGATTCCTGATCCGCGCGCGTCCCGCCGCCATGCCGAGCTGCGGCTTGGGGAAGAAGGTGTCACTCTGCGGGACCTGGGCAGCACAAACGGCACACGGCTCAACGGCCACCGACTGGAGGTCCCCCGCCGGCTGGGTGATGGCGATGTGATCGAGATTGCCGGCGCACACTTCACCTTCCGCGACCCCGACGCCACGCTCGATCAGTCGCGCTTTCCCCACCTCGTCGTGGATGAGACTACCGGAGAGGTATGGGTGGATCGCCGGCCCGTGTCCCTATCCCCCAAGCAGTATGCTCTCCTCTCTCTCCTCTGGTCTCGTCGGGGGGCGGTGTGCAGCAAGGACGAAATCGTGCGCACCGTATGGCCGGAGTGTGCCGGCGCGGTCTACGACTATCAGATTGAAAGCCTGATCAAACGCCTGCGCGCGAAGATCGAGCCGGACCCCTCCCACCCCACTTTGCTACTCACCGTGCGCGGCCGGGGCTACAAGTTGACCGCTGACCCCTCCTGACAGAACTTAACTGCCGTTCGCTGGCGTACCGCTGGCTTGTCGATGGGAAAAAGCTGGGCATGGCGGCGCACGTTCGGCTATCCTGACAATCAGGAGGTTAGTCGCTCTTGCGCTCACGAGTCCGACTGTGGGGGATTGCTTTTATCACTGCGCTGCTCATCAGCGCAGTGACCCCCTTCGGTTCCGGCGTCAGTCGGGGTGCACAGTCGTCTGTTCCTGCCCTTCGCTCAAGGCGTGCCCTGAGCTTGGCCGAAGGGACAAGCCTTGTCATTCTCTCTCCACCACGCGGGCTGGGTCTGCCGGCCGGCCAACACGCCGGCGTACGCTACCGCTTCAGCGGAGAGACGCCGGCGATCCTTGAGCTGGCGGCCGATGGCGTTACGTTGGTCGCCGACCAGGTTCAGCCCGGGCAGGAAGTGATGCATGCCTGGACGCCGGCCCGGTCCGGTCCTCATCAACTTCGTGTACGTGCGCTTGCCCCCGACGGAACTTTGCTGGACAGTGTCTGCGTGGTGGTGCTCGGGCTTCCTGCCGGGTCCAGTGTTCAGGTTCCGTGATTTCAGGAGGAAGACACGTGCGTCTACAAAACTCGATCACGCGCCGGCGATTCCTGGTCCAGATGGGGGTTGCCGCATCCTCTTTGCTGCTGGGGGCCTGTGGCCAGCGACGTGTGCTGCGACTGACGGCCACGCCACCGCCCCGCTCCCCGCCGGCAGCCACGTCCGCGCCGACCATTCCGCCTTCACCCACCCCATCAGTCCAGCCGGCCGACCAGGTGCTCCTGGGTGGCAAAGTCATCACCATGGACGCGCGCGACACCATCGCCCAGGCCGTCGCCGTCCGGGGGGACCGCGTTCTGGCCGTGGGCAGCGACGACGAGGTGCGCGCCTTCATCGGTCCCGAGACGCAGGTGTTCGAATTGGCCGGCAAGCTCGTCACCCCAGGCCTCATCGACGCCCACAACCACCTCCAGGTGTGGGGGACCCTGCTCAATGACTGGGTGCCCCTGATCCCGCCTGAGGTGCGCACGCTGGACCAACTGCTGGGTCGTCTGTCCGAGGTCCTTGCACAGAGGCCGGCTGGCGAGTGGGTGCAGGGCTACTTCTGGAACGTGGATCCGCCCTCCCGCGCCTATCTGGACCCGATCTCGCCTGACAACCCGGTGTGGCTCATTCAGCGAGGAGGGCACTTCGGTTCGTGCAACACGGCGGCACTGGAAATCGCCGGCATCACCGCCCAAACCCCCAATCCGGTGGGCGGCGTGATCGAACGGGATGCAGCCGGCGTCCCCACTGGCCGCTTCTACAACCACCGCGCCATGGACCTGGTGCGGCGCTTCGCTCCCCAGCCCACGCAAGAGATGATCCAGGCCAATATCCACATGGCCGAGCGCCGCTTCGCCGAAGTGGGTGTCACCACCTTCCAGGATTGCAACGCCCGCTTCAGCGCCCTGCAGGCCTATCTGGAGGCGGGCCGGCAGCACGCCATGACCCTGCGTGGCGATGTTTACTACACTGTGGAATGGAAAGCCGACCTGGATCGCGCGCTTAACCAGATCGACCCGTACGCCGATGAGTTCTTGCGTTTCAGCGGCTACAAGTTCCTGATCGACGGCCAGTTTCCCACGTGGTACACTCACGAGCCTCACGCCGGTATCTCCTGGGACATGCCCACCTGGGACCCCAGGACCTTCAAGGAAGCCATCAAAGCCCTCCACGACACCGGTTTCCAAATCGCCGTGCACTGTGGGGGCGACGCTGCCGTTGATCTAACCTTGGATGCCTACGAAGAGGCGATGAACGCCAACCCTCGCCCCGACCCACGCCACCGCATCGAACATGCTGTGCTCTGCACAGAGGATGCCGTACGCCGGATGGCTGACCTGGGGGTGGTGGTCTCTTCGCAACCGCAATTCATCCGCTTCGGCAGAGACCTGGTCGGCGTGCTGGGGCAGGAGCGCGCAAGCCGGATCATCGTGACGCGCGACTGGCTGGATGCCGGCATCATCGTGGCCCTGGGCTCGGATACGCCCTCGGCGCCGTGGTACGAGCCGCAGGTCACGTTGGTGGGGGCGGTCCTGCGCCCGGATGCCGATGGTCAGCGCTATCATCCCGAACAGGCAATGACCATTCGGGAGGCCCTGTGGGCCCACACCATGGGCTCGGCGGTGGCCGGCCACGAGGAGCAGGTGAAAGGATCCCTCGAACCGGGCAAGTTCGCCGACCTGGCGGTGTGGAATGAAGACCTCACGCGCATCAGGCCGGCAGAAATCCTGCGTTCGACCGCAGCGTTGACCATGATCGGTGGCAGGATCGTTTATCAGGCTTGAAGCGGAGGGAAGAAACGGGTGGGCGATGGCTCACCTCAAACCGACAGGAGATGAGCAACTCCCACGGATAGAAAGAAACACGGTAACTGCTCAGCCTCTTGGCGCCTGGCGAATGAATTCGCGGCAACCCTTGCAAAATCCGCCTGCGCGGATTGGATCTCAGTCGCCGAAGGGCGACTTCGCAATGGTAGGCGCGGTTTCAACCGCCGGCTTAGATTGTATCCGTGTTTCTTTCTATCCGTGTGAAAAACTTGCTTTGTTTGTAGGGGATTTCCAACTCCAAGGAATTCAGCGAGGAGGGTTCACATGAACACGCGAACGTGGATGGACTACAGGCTGGTGGCAGGTATGTTGGTTGTGCTTGGTCTGGCATGTCTGGGCGCTCTGCACCCAGCGGGTTCGGCTGCCGGCCAGGCCGTGGCGCAGGCCGGCACGGTCTGGGACAGCGGCTGGACGAACATCGCTACCGGCACAGCGACGGTATTCACCCACAACCTGGGCGGCGATCCGGCGCTGTACGCCGTCGATCTCTGGCAGCGAGATACACGCTCCGACGGGCTGGGCATCCACCACCGGGCGTACGGTGGCATGAACGTGGCCGGCCAGCGCCACGGCGTCCACTGGCAGAACCTGACGGACAGCACGATCACCGTGGTCCGCTGGCCGGACGACGTGGCCACGAGTCAGATTCGTCTCCGCATCTGGGTTCCCGACCCGCCCCTGTACGACAGCGGGTGGGTGGACATCAACCCGAACGAAACCCT
>CAZHMV010000265.1:0-5470 GCA_964532665.1 uncultured Anaerolineales bacterium | reverse complement strand
CGGGCTCTCCAGCGAAGCCCGCCAGACCCATCGGCCGTGGCTGCGCACTCGCTGGAGGCGCAGCAAGTAAGAGATGTATGATCGTCGTTGTTCGTCCATGTCGGTCGGTTGCATTGTAGCAGATGACCGTTTCCAAAGCGTTACCAGAGCCACATCTGTGTTCGGCAAGGTCTCGTCCTGAGGCCCCGTACCGAGCAGGACGAGGCGCTCAGCCTGAAGGGTCTCCCTTCGGGCTGAGCCTCAGGCAAGGCTTGACCGCCGCCGGCTACGGGGGGTAGGAGTCAGAAAGACGTACTTTGTTCGCAGCGGATCGTACGATTGGCTGACGAGTTGCCAAGGCTTCGTGTCGTGTAGGGGGCGGATCGAAGGAGGCTTACGGGGATATTCGGAGGGTGGGCTGGAGCACCGCCTGAGGAACTGAAGTGCCGGCGACCAGGTCGGCGTACGTCTCTCGCTCCCTAACCACCCACCAGCGGTCTTCACACACGGCCACCTCTGCCGGCCGCGGCCGACCATTGTATGTTGACGCCAGCGAGTAGCCGTACGCCCCCACATCCATGATGGCTACCAGGTCCCCAGAAGCCAGGAGAGGCAGTTCCCGGTCCCTGACCAGGACGTCCGTGGATTCGCATATCGGCCCGACCAGATCGAAGTGGCCCGCCGGTGGGGCCTGACGCAGCGGCTGAATCGCGTGCCACGCGCCGTACAAGGCCGGCCGTAGCAGGGCGTTCATCCCCGCATCCAGCACCACGCGATCGGGCTGGCCCCGTTTCATGTGCACCACCGAAGCCACCAACACGCCAGCCGGCCCGACGATCGAGCGCCCGGGTTCCAGAATGAGATCAACGCTCAACTCGTGGATGATGGGCAACACGGCTGCTGCCAGATCAGCCGGCGATGGCACAGACTGGCCCTCGTAGCCGACGCCAGTCCACCACCCAGGTTGACGGCTCGGATAGGCACGCCGGCCTGGCGGAGTGCCGTCACAAGCCCGGCAAGGCGTTCGGCGGCTTCCGCCAAAGGCGACACGGTGGTAACCTGGGAGCCGATGTGACTGTGGACGCCGACCACATCGAGGCTGGGGGAGGCGGCTGCCCGTCGGTACACCTCCAGGGCACCGTCGATCGGCACGCCGAACTGGCTCTTCTTCAGGCCGGTGGCGATGTGCGGATGCGTGCCGGCATCGATGTCCGGATTGACCCGCACCGCTACCGGCGCGCGTACGCCCAACTGGCTGGACACGGTCGCGTCCGTGGCCACCTCTTCTGCCGCGTCCACGTTGATAACCCGCACACCAGGGCCTAGAGCCTGGGCAATTTCCGCGCGCGTTTTGCCGTTTCCGTTGAAAACGATCCGCTCCGGGGGTACGCCGGCCTGCCTGGCAATGAACAGTTCGCCGCCGGAGACGACGTCGGCGCCGGCGCCCAGGTGCGCCAGGAGCCGGCACAAGGCCGGATTCGCGTTCGCTTTGTACGCGTAGGCGATCAGGGCGTCCGGAAACGCATGGGCATGCTCGACATACCGCGTTTCGATTCCGGTCAGGCTATACACGTAGACCGGCGTGCCGACCTCAGAGGCGATAGCTTCCAGCGGCACCGATTCGCAACAAAGCTGTCGGTCGCGATAGCAGAAAGGGGCTCGTGGAGAAAAGGGTGATGTAGCAGTGCTCATGAGAGAGAATTATAGCACATCCGCTCATCTCATCACCAGGCTGGCCCTTCGCCGGGCCCAACGCCGGCGGCCATTTTTTCAGGAATCTCTTGAAAACTGCCCTCAGACCCGCTATAATGATAGATATGAGGCCACTCTCACTTTACCTCCTGGGTCCCTACCACGTCGCTCAGGATGGGGAACCGATCACCGAGTTCCGGTCCGACAAGGTGCGCGCCCTGCTGGCCTACCTGGCCGTCGAAGCTGACGGCCCTCACCGGCGCGACGCCCTGGCCGGCCTCCTCTGGCCCGACGTCCCCGACAGAACCGCGCGTAAGAACTTACGGCTGTCCCTCCACCGGCTGCGCGATACGCTGCACGACCTGCGGCCCGAGTCTGCTTACTTCCGCATCACCCGCGAGACGATTCAGGTGAGGCCGGCCGCCGTCTGGGTGGACGCGATTGCCTTCTCCGAGCTCATCGCCGCCAGCTACAGCCACGACCACAGGCATGTGAAGATCTGCCCAGCCTGTGTGGAACGTCTGACAGAAGCGGCGCAACTCTATCGGGGCGACTTTCTGCAGGGATTCTTCCTGGACGACTGCCTGGCCTTTTCCGAGTGGGTGCTGCTGAAGCGGGAGATGGTTCACCGTCAGGTTCTATCCGTGCTGTACCACCTGGCAGAGTACCACCGCCGGCGGGGCGAATTGGAGCGGGCGCGGACCTATGCCATGCGCCAATTGGAGTTGGAACCCTGGCGCGAGGAGGCTCACCGGCAACTGATGGATATCCTGGCGCGCAGTGGCGAGACCTGTGCGGCGCTGGCCCAGTTTGAAACGTGCCGGCACGCCCTGGCGGCGGAACTGGACATCGAACCGGATGAGGAGACGGTGAAGTTGTACGAGCGTATCCGGGCGATGCGGGGGCGACCCTACCACAACTTGCCGCCTCAAGCCACGCCGTTTGTGGGGCGGGGGGACGAACTGGCCAGTATTGCTGATCTGCTGACCAATCCCGATTGCCGGCTGCTCACCATTCTCGGCCCGGGTGGGATCGGCAAATCGCGGCTGGCCATCCGGGCCGCGCAGATGTTGGCAGCCGAACAGGCCAGGCGGTTCCTGGAGGGCGTGGTCTACGTGCCCCTGGTTGGCGTGGAATCCCCCGCTGTGCTACCGTCCACCATCGCCAAGGCCCTCGGCTTCGCCTTCCACGGCCCGACCGCGCCGGCACGACAGCTTATCGAGCACCTGCGTGAGAAAGAGATGCTGTTGCTGCTGGACAACTTCGAGCACCTGCTCGACGGGACCAACCTCCTGGTTGAACTCCTGTATCACGCTCCGCAGGTGAAGCTGCTGGTCGCTTCCCGCGAACGCCTGAACGTGCCGTGGGAGTGGGTTCTACCGCTGCAAGGGCTGTCGTATCCGGAGGAGGATGAAGCGCAGAAACAGCGCGTGTCCAGCGAGACCTATGACGCCGTGCGCCTGTTTCTGATGGGCGCCCATCGCGTTCAGCCCGACTTCAGGCTGGAGGGAGAGTCGGAATCGGCCGTCGTGCGCATCTGTCAGACTGTGGCGGGGATGCCGTTGGGCGTGGAGTTGGCGGCAGCGCGTGTAGGTGGGCTGCCTGTGGCCGACATTGCGACGGAGATTGCTCGCAACCTGAGCTTCTCGGCCGCCGCCATGCGCCACCTGCCGGCGCGCCATCGCAGCCTGCGCGCCGTCTTCGACCACACCTGGGACACGCTGACTGACGAGGAGCGCCTGGTGTTCGCCCAACTCTCCGTCTTCCGTGGCGGGTTCACGCGCGAAGCAGCGCTGGCGGTGATCAGTCATCAGTCATCAGTCATCAGTGATCAGTCAACAGTCAACAGTGAACAGTCAACAGTGAACAGTGAACAGTCATCAGTCATCAGTGGTCAAACTGATAACTGTTTACTGATTACTGATCACTGTTCACTGATTACTGATCACTGGCTCTCTTCGCTGGTGGACAAATCGCTGCTGCGGCTGCTGCCGTCGGGACGGTATGAGATGCACGAGATGTTGCGCCAGTATGCGGCCGAAAAGCTCGCCGCGCTACCCAACGTGCAGACGATGGCACGCGACCGGCATTGTGCGTACTACGCTGCGTTTTTGCACCGCCGAGAGACCGGTCTCGTCAGGGAGGGCGCAGCAGAGACCCTGGCGGCCCTCAAGGCAGAGATCGCCAACGTGCGAACAGCGTGGCGCTGGGCGGTGAAGCAGGCCAGGATACGGGAGCTGGGGCACAGTCTGGATGGCCTGGCGCGCTACTACCTTCTCGTCGGTCCCTTTCAAGAGGGCGAGATGCTCATTGGCATGGCAGTAGATCGGGTGCGTGCGCTGGTTGAGAAGACGCACGAGCCGGCACGCGATGCACAGATCCTTCTCAGTAGACTGCTGACGGAACAGGCACGTCTGCTCAGCGGGCGAGGGATGTACGATCAGGCCATCGCCGCCGTCCAGACGGCCATCGATCTGGCACGCACCCATTGGGCAGCCGGCCTGGAGGCAGCAGGCTTTCTGCAATGGGGGCGGACCCTCTGGCGGTGGGGGGACTATGGCGCAGCCCGCACCCAGCTTCAGCAAGCCCTGGCTTTGGCCAGAGCCGCGTCAATCCCCAAGGTGGAAGCGGATAGCCTTCACAGCCTCGGCGTGGTCGCTTTCAACGAGGCGGATTACCGGGAGGCCCGGTCCCTTTTCGAGCAGGCCCTTCGAAGCTACCAGGAGGTCGGCAGCCGGCGCGCCGAGGGCATGGCTCTCGGCAACATCGGCCTGCTCTTCAATCGCCTGGGCGACTACAGCGGGGCCACCACGTACTACCAGGAGGCACTATGCGCATTCCAGGAGATCGGCGACCGGCAGTGCGAGGGTCTAACACACTCCAATCTCGGTCTGCTGGCCCATCGCCAGGGCGACGATACCGCCGCCGAGGAATTCAGCCAGCAAGCGCTTGACATCGCGCAGGAGATCGGTGATCGCTTCCTGGAAGGGTATGCGCTCACCCACTTGGGGGACGCGCTGGCCGGCCTGGGCCATCTGGATGAGGCGGCCGACGCCTATCGGAAAGCCGTCAACCTCAGGCGCGACCTGCACGAGGATAATCGGGCGATGGAGTCCCTGGCCGGCCTGGCTCGCGTCTCCCTGGCGCGGGGCGACCTGACCCAGGCCCAGGCGCAGGTGGAGGAGGTCCTGGCCCACCTGGAAGCCCACCGCACGCCGACTGGCCTCGCCCAAGCCCTGGAAGGCATGGATGAGCCCTTCCAGGTGCTCCTGACCTGCTATCGCGTCCTGTGCGCCGGCCAGGACCCCCGTGCCCAACAGCTTCTAAACATTGCCTACGGCGTGCTGCGAGAACAGGCATCCAGAATGGGTGACGGCAGACTACGGCGGTCTTTCCTGGAGAACGTGCCGGCGCATCGGGAGATCGTGGCAGAAGTTGAAAAGCTGACGGGTGAGGGGCACTTCGGGTTGCCGGATAAGGAGGAACGGTCAGAAGGATAGTCTGTACCCGCAATTGAATTCAAGCCTGTCTGTGCTATAATATCGGTGTGACAAACCTATCGAAACCGATACGAACATTCCGCATCTGAGGACGGAGGTGTGAGATGCCGTCACCATTTCCTGGCATGGACCCATATATTGAAACCAGGCGGATCTGGCCCGATTTCCATCTTGACCTGGCTGCTGAAGTCCGTGCTAATCTGAACGCACAGATACAGCCGGGGTACTATGCCACCGCCGTCACTTACGTCACGTATGATGTGATTGAAATTGCACAACCCGAGCCACGTGCAGTATCC
>CAZHMV010000264.1:0-5480 GCA_964532665.1 uncultured Anaerolineales bacterium | reverse complement strand
GGGAGAACTCCGGTACAGCCAATTGGCGGGGTCTCGACCCCGTAGTTTGGCCCATGTCCAGCCTGCTCCTGTCCCCGCCAATTGGCTGGGTAGCAGCCGATGCGCACTCAACGAGAACGCCAGATGGACCACAGCAGTCCCAATCCCAGGACGAATGCTATTAAGAAGGCCAGACCGAAGAACCAGCCACCCCAGGTGGCCCAGCCCGGTGGATGATAGACCAGCATCAAGAGTCCCAGGCCGATGATGAGAGCAGCGGTGAGGATGCTCACTGCCAGCCGGTTCGCGATGCGGTTCAGCTCGGCCAATGCCTCATCCAGACCCTCATGACGGGAGGTGACGGTGACCTGCCCCCGCTCGAGCTGGCTCAGCAGCCGACGCAGGCGCTGGGGCAGCCCCAGGCCCAGATCGGTCAGGTCCAGCACGCCCTGGGCCATCTTGCGGGCCAGGTAGGCCGGCGCGCGAGTTTGGAGCCAGAAGCGGCGCAGATACGGTTCGGCAAATGCCAGCAGCTTGAAATCGGGGTCGAGTTGAGCGCCCAGCCCCTCGCTCATGGCGATCACCTTAGTCAGCAAGGTCAGGTCTGTCGGCAACTGCAGCCGGTGCCGGAAGGCAATGGCCATCATATCGTTGAAAGCCTGGCTGGCAGCCCACTCGCTGATGGGCCGGTCGTGGTAGCGGCCGACCAGGTGATCCAGGTCGCGCTTGAGAGCCGGCCGCTGAACCCGCCCCGGGGCGACACCCAGATCCAACAGCTCATCCACCAGCCGATCGGTGTCCTGCTGGGTCAGAGCCAGAGCGACGCGCAGCAAGGCCTCCCGCAGCGTCTCGTCCAGCCGCCCCACCATGCCGAAGTCCATCAGCCCGATGACTTCGCCAGGCAGAACGAAGAAGTTGCCGGGATGGGGGTCGGCGTGGAAGAAGCCGTGCTCGAAGATCTCGGTGAGCAAAATGCGCACGCTGTTCTCAGCGACGCGATGGCGGTCCAGGCCGGCGGCGTCCAGGCCGGCCTGGTCGTTGATCTTGATACCCTGGATTTCTTCCAGGGTGAGCACCCGCCGGGTGGTGAGCTCCCAATACACGCGGGGCACGTACAGCGTCGGCTCGGCAGCGAAGTTGCGCCGGAAGCGGTCGGCGTTGTGGCCTTCACGGGTGTAGTCGAGCTCGTTGCGCAGGGTGAAGGCGAACTCCTGGATCCAACCCTCTACATCGTAGTAATCCCCCAGCGGTGTGCGCGTGACGGCCAGGTGCGCCAGGTCGGCCAGTACGGCCAGGTCCCGGTCTATCGTCGCTTCAATGCCCGGACGCTGCACTTTGACGATCACCGGTGTCCCATCAGCGAAGCGGGCGGCATGAGCCTGGCCGATGGATGCGGAGGCTCTGGGCTCGGGGCTGAACTCGGCATAGACGGCCTCGGGCGGCGCGCCCAGTTCAGCTTCGACCACAGCAGCAATCTCCGCGTACGGCACGGGAGGGGCGGCATCCTGGAGCCGGGCGAATTCGGTGACGAAGTCCGGCGGCAGCATATCCGGGCGCGTGCTGAGAACCTGGCCCAGCTTGATGAACACCACCCCCAGATCCTCCAGGGCCATTCGGAAGTGCTCAGGTCGGCTGTAGGGCACGTCCCGCCGTGGATGGCCCAGCAGCCCCCGGTGGAACGGGATCAGGTCGCCCAGCCCCAATTCCAGGACCACCCAGCCCAGGCCATGGCGGGCCAGGATGCTGGCGATCTCGCGGTAACGGCTGAGATGATGGCGACTTCGGATCATTTGTGCTAATAGCTGGTATGCCAGCCATCCTGGACGTTCGCCAGGTCGGCCGGCGATGATCCCCACTTCTGCCACCATGGCCGGCCGTGCTCGCCGGCAATATCAGCCAGACGGCGCATGCGCTCGGCTCCCACCGTCTCCAGCCAGCGGCACCGTTCGGTCCCATCGGCAATCATCATGGCCTCCTGCCACACCGCCCGACCGGCCAGGAAGCCCGAGGCTCCGGCTTTGCAGGCGATCTCCACTTGGCGGGCGAACTCGTCGAAGGTGACGCCGGCGCTCAGCAGCACCCAGGGCACTTGTGAGGCCGCGTCCAGTTGCTGGCAGTAGGCCAGCAGGCGACTCTCATCCTGCTCGTAGCGCAGGCTCGTACTGAGCGTAGCCGAAGTATCGGCGGGGAACTCGGCTTTGAGCACGTCCACGCCCAGGGCGGTGATCTGTCGGGCGGTCTCCACAACCACACCAGGCTTGCGTCGCGCAAACTCGCTCGGGTCCTCGTCGCCGTCGCCGATGGGGTAGGCGACGGGCTCAACCAGGCAAGGCAGGTCGGCCCGGGCACAGTCTTCGACAACCCGACGCACCACGTCACGCTGCCGGGCCGCCACCTCCAGCAGGTCAGGGTGGTAGTAGACCAGCAGCTTGGCCGCCGATGCGCCCATGCGCTTAACCTTCTCGGCGCCCCAGCCGGACAGGAGCTCGGTAAGGCGAGCGCCTTTCTCTCCGGTGTAGCCGGTAGCCTCGAGGCTGACCAGGAGCCCCACATCGCGGGGCAGCGCACCACTGGCGATGACCTGGGCCGCGCCGTAGAGCGGGTCCAGCAACACAGCGGTGGACGCCGGGGCCAGGGCTGCGCATAGCTCGCGTTTGTAGGCCACCAGCGTCGCGTAGCTGACGGCTCCTGGGTTTTCAGGATTAATCATGCGCTGCATGGAGCCGCGATGGTCCATGGCACACATGGCGAAGATACCGGCGTCGTCGGCAATCTGTTGCAAGCCTCGCAGCTTGCCGATGGTCAGGTTATACATGATACTCCCTTGCTTCATTGCGTTTATTGGCCCGAGATCAAGTTCTGAACACTGAGCTGTGGCTCGCCCCAGTCTTTGTACCAGACCTGGCCACTGTAGCCGTTGACATCCATCTCGCCCACAAGCTTGCCGTCCCGGATGACGTGAAACTCATAGAAGCCGTAGAAGGTAGCTGCTCCGTTGTCCAGATCCAGACTGGCGTCCAACCCTTTCACGGCCTCCTGAGCGATGTTTCGAGCTTCGGACCCAGCCAGGGACATCTCACCCACGGGCACCTCGGGCAGCAGACGACCCAACATGCCGTAGCCACCGCCGACCTCCGCAATCATAGAACCATATTTGGTGTTCCAGAACAGGTTGGGGCCGGCTTTGGGGGATATCTGGAGTGTGCTTTTGCCCACCATCAGGCCAAATGTGTGGCGACCCGTACTGCGCTCGACCACTTCCGCCTGGTAGGCCCTGCTGAATTCCCGCAGGCGAGCTAAGGCCAGGTCCGGATTGCCTTGCCGGTCCAGATAGCGTTGGATCTCGGCCCCCAAATCCTCGGTGGGCACAGGATCACTCGTTGAGAAGTCGTATACGTAGCCGGCACCACTGCCAAACATGCCTACGGCGCCTGGGCTCAAGCTGTAGGCCGGCGGGCCCTGTGGAGCTGACCCACCTACGGATACACGCCCCAGGGCAAACAGCCCGGCGCCGGCCAAAACAATGACAGCCGTCCAAAGAACGATTTGCTTTTTCATCACTTCCGCCTCCTCAATCTTGCTTTTGCTTCCTCAATGTTCACTACAGCATACCATCCTTGATGCGACTGGACCAGGGCCGATTGGCCCATCGCGTCATGCGCAGTTTGGCTCACATCGTCCATGCGTCTGGGTAGGCAGAATGACGTATGAGGAAGCACGCAGGATGGCGAAGGCGGTCTGGTTGCATTACCCCGGCTGAAGGTACGGCACAAAGGCAACAACCCGGGTGCCGCGGCCTGGCGTCGAGTCCACGGTCAGATATCCTCCCACCAACAACGCCCGCTCGCGCATCCCAGCCAGACCCACGTGGCCCTGCTGGGCCAGGTCGTAGGGTCGCTCGGGCGGCTCGAAGCCGATGCCGTCGTCCTGAATGGAGACCGTTAGCCCATCCTCGGTGAAACTCAGTTCGACGGAGGCCTGCTCCGCTTGGGCGTGCTGGCGAACGTTGTTCAACCCTTCCTGCACAATCCGAAACACCGCCAACTCCAACTCGGGTGAGAGTCGCTGCTCCGGTCCCGAAACGGTGAGCGATACTTCGGGTCCACCACGGAGGCGCATCTGCTCGGCCAGCGTGGTCACCGCCGGCACCAGCCCCAACTGCTCCAGGTACGACGGCCGCAGGTCCTCGCTGAACCGGCGCACGTCCTGCCAGGCGGTGGTCGCCAGCGTCTCCAATTCGCTCAGTCGCTCTGTTGCTCGTGCCGGGGCACGTTCCAGGTCGCGCTGGGCCAGTTTGATGCGCTGGATGAGGCCGACCAGCGCCTGCGCCGTGTCGTCGTGGAGCTCACGTGCCAGCCGCTTGCGCTCCTCTTCCTGGCCCTGGGTCACGGCCGCGATGTAGCTCTGCATGCCGGCCTGGTAGCGCTGAATCTGTCCGGCCATCTGCTTCAAGGTGACATGCAGGTCCCTGATCTCCTGAACGCCGCCCACTGGCTCCTCTGTAGCCGCGAAATCGCCCCAGGCGACCTGTCCTGCCATCTGATTCAGCCGCCGCAGCGGACGGATCACGTAGCACACCAGCAGGTACACGGCGACCAGCGATACCAGCGCCGCCAGGATGGCCAGCGCGGGCGGTATGATCGACAACTGCATGATGGGGGTGACGATCTCACGCCATGGCTGCTGCACAATCACGCCCCAGTCGAGGTCTGGCACTGGGGCATAGCCGGCTATCCACTCCTCTCCGTCGGTCTCGGTGTAGAACAGAGCGCCTGCCTGCGTCTGTTTCACCTGTTCGACCCCAGGCAGATGGCTGGCAATCCGCCCAACTTCCTCAGCCTGGGGATGATAGATGATCTGACCACGGCTATCCACCACATAGCCGATCCCCTGGCGTCCGATTTGTAGGCCGGCGAGCATCTCATCAATACCCAGATGGACGGGCGAGAAAGCACCAACAAGCACGCCTTTGGCTATGCTCGGATCAGGCCCTTCGACAAGCTCAGGACGAGGCCCCTCGACCGGGCTCGGGACAGGCACTGCCAGCAGGATCAGACCTTCGCCGGATGCCTGATCGGGGTACAGCGTTGCGAACGCCGGCCGGCCCGTGGCCGCTACCTGTGCCTGGAGTCTGGCGACCGGCGCTTGCGACAGCCACCGGTCTGCGCCCTGCGAGCGCGCCACTGCCACACCGGCCGGATGCGGGAGCGCAACGCCATGGTCAAACAGCGCCTGCACGCCCTCGGATTGCTCAAGCACCTGCTGCTGCGCCAGCCGATCGTCAGGATGGTTCTCCTCGGCGTCGGCCAGTGTCTGAAGCACGCTGGTATGTTCGGCCAGCATGTGAGAGAGACGGGTGGCAGCCATCTGTGCCAACCGGGCCGCGCGGTCGGCCACCAGTTCGCGCGTTGTCTGTTGATGTTCGTAGATGCTAACAACCGACACCGCGGTGATCACCACCAGCGGTACGATGCTCCACAGAACAATCTGGAACAGCAGTC
>CAZHMV010000263.1:0-5518 GCA_964532665.1 uncultured Anaerolineales bacterium | reverse complement strand
GTACCGGAAAGCCCTCGATCACGCCTCCGACGAAACTCGTCGGGCTGAACTTCTGGGGCTGATGGCTCGCTCCCTATCCCTGCAGGGCGAACGGCTTCAGGAAGCGTTGGGTCTCCTGGATCAGGCCGTCGAGATGGGCCGGCGGAGCAACGATCTCCCCACTCGAGCGGCGCTTTACTCGATCCAAGGCCGGATGCTCTCGGGCGTCGGAGATTTCGTTGGCGCTATGGAGGCGTTTCACGCTGCGCTGGACCTGTGGGAGACTTGTGGAAATCGCCATCGGCAGATCAACCCCGCGAACAACGTCGCCTACCATTACTGCTTGCTGGGCCAGGCAGAACAGGCCGAGCCCCTTGCCCGGAGGGCTATGGAGCTGGCTGAAGCTTTTGACCGGCGCCTGTCCTATTCCTATTCTCTGAACATCCTGGGCGAATTGCATCGCCAGCGGGGTGATTACTCCGCTGCTCGCAGGTTTCATTTGCAGGCGCTCTCCATCCAGCGGCGTTTGAACGAGCGCTACGAGATTCCTGCCACCCTCAACTGGCTGGGGTTGCTCGCCCGCCGCGAGGGCGATCTTGACGAGGCGTTGCGCCGTGGCGAGGAAGGATTATCCCTCCGTGAGCAGATGGGCGTGGACTATGAAATCGGCCTCTCCCTCATTGGCGTCGGAGCTACTCATCTGGCCCTGGGTCATCTGAGCCGGGCCGCGCAGATGTGGCGTCGGGCCCTGGATATCTTCGTGGCAGCCGGAGCCCGCTACGAGCAGACTGAGATCCACTTCTACCTGGCCGTCCTGGCCCATCGTCGTGGCAATGACGCGGCCTTCGAGGAACACCTGGGCCAGTCCTTTGCCTTGGCGCGCAGCTTCGAATACGGCAGTCCGCCCCGCTGCCTGCACTTCTTCGTTGAGGAGGCGGCCTGGACGGCCCCGATTCTGGCCCACGCCCTGGGTCGTGGCCTGGCGACACAATGCGCCGACTGTCTCATGCCTCGCCTGGGTCGTCCTGCCCTCGACGCACTGCTTCCCTTGTTAGATGATGCGCGCCCCGAGCTGCGTGCGCATGCTGCGCGTCTGCTGGGTCGCCTGCGCGATGCGGTTGTGCTCAAATCGCTGTGCACCCGGCGCCGTGACCCCGATCCGATGGTTCGACAGGCGGTGCAAGAAGCGGTGGCCACCATCCTGGAGAGTCCTCCACCTCTCCTTCGTGTGCGGTGTCTGGGCCAGTTTCGCCTGTGGCGTGGCCAATCTGAGATCACCCGCTGGGGACGGGCAGCGGCGCGTGGGGTCTTCCAGTACCTCTTGGCCCACCGTCCCCGCCCCGTACCGATGGATCGGCTGATGGAGACATTCTGGCCTGATAGCGGCCCTGATCGAGCCCGCAAGAACCTTCACCAGGCCGTGGCCGCGCTGCGTCGGGCACTGGAGCCGGAACTGGCCACCGGCATGCCCTCTCGTTACCTGGAGGTTGGCGCCAACACCTACAGGCTGATCCTGCCGGCCGGGTCATGGGTGGACTATGAAGAGTTTGAGGATCGGCTGCGTCCTCTGCTCGCAAGGTGTGAGGACACACCGCCCGAAACCGAAACCTTGACCGAAATCCTGGGGCTCTACCGGGGTGATTACCTGGTTGAGGCCCTCTATGAGGATTGGACCGCCCCACTCCGCGAGCGAATGAGAGATCTGTATTTGGATGGATTGCGGCTGCTAGCCCGTCTCCAGATGCAGGCTGGTCGGTCCGCCGCGGCAGCGCATACAGTTTCGTGTGCCCTGGAATTGGACCCTTGGGATGAAGAGGCTACCTTGCTCTTGATGCGGGCGCACCAGGCCCAGGGGAACCTCCCGGCCGCTCTCCGCGCCTACGAGACCCTGCGCAGCCGCCTGAAACGGGACCTCGGCCTGTCTCCTCGCCCTGATCTCACCGCGTTCTACCAGAGTGCCCAGAGAAAACGGAGGTAGACCAGTCTCCTCGCTCCCTCACTTGCCTGTGGACAACCGAACGCTCACTGGGGAAGGCAGCCTGTCACTCGTTTGTCACCCGGTCGTGGTATCCTCCATAAGGATGACTCTACAGGATTTGCGTCATGTGCGAGATGTCCATTGTGGCCAAATCACAGGGGCGCGTGATGTATCGGACGACGGAAATCGATGAAAGCGAGGGCAACGGATGGGGTTTCGCGAGACCTTTGTCATCATCCTCTTTCGCGATCCGGCGCGCAGCATTGAGCCCCGCGGAAGGCTGCGTCATGTCGCTACCAATCGGGAGGCAACGTTCAAGAGCCTTGAGGAACTGAATTCCCTGTTGCGCGAGCCCATACAAGATTGGGAGACACACCGAGATGAGAAGAACTCACAGCCGTAATCCGATTGTTTCGACCGGGGCACTGCTTTTCGTAATCGCTTTGCTTGCTTTGGGGATTCCGGTGGCTCTGACGTGGGCGTCTTCGTCCCCTTCGCTGCCCATTCGCCTGCGATTCGCGACGTTTGATCCCCTGGCCGGGGAGCCACACGTGCCGGCTGACCTGCGTATGACGGCCTCCGAATCAATTTCGGCAATCTGGCTGGTGCAGTTCGTGGGCCCCGTGCGCGGCGAATGGAAAGCAGCCGTGGAACAGCAGGGCGTGCGCCTGTACGGCTATGTTCCGGATCATGCCTTTCTCGCCCGTATGGACAGCGCCATGGCTGAGACGGTGCGTGCTCTTCCCTTTGTGCGCTGGGTCGGTCTCTACCATCCGGCCTATCGCCTTGCTCGCTCGCTCGGCACACAATACGCGACACACAATACGCCACCGGTCACCGTGACGATCCAAACTCTCCCAGATGTTGATCTCGAAGGCCTGAGCGCTCAGGTGGAATCGCTGGGGGGGGAGGTGCAGGGAACGGGGGCGAATGAAATCGCTGGCTACCTGCGGGCGATGATTGACCGCTCTCAGCTGACCAAGCTGGCGGCTTTGGATGGCGTGCTTTGGGTGGAACCTTACTTCCGGCCGCAATTGACGAACGACGTGGGCGGCGGCCAGATCATGCGGGCGAATGGGGTGCGGAGTGGTCTGGGCCTGTACGGCAGTGGCCAGATTGTGGCCGTGGCCGACACCGGTCTGGACGTCGGCACCACGGGACCCGCCATGAGCGACGATTTCGAAGGTCGTATTGCCGATGGGCAGGCCATCTGCGCCTATTTTCAGGGCGGGCGCACGACCTGGAACGATTTCGATGGACACGGGACGCACACGGCCGGCAGCGTCTTGGGCAACGGCGTACTATCGGGCAGCGACCCGGCTCACCACAGCTACACCAACTCCTTTGCTGGCGTCGCCCCCGAAGCGCAGCTGGTTTTCCAGTCGATAGACCATCAGGAAGGCGGAGGCCTGGAGTGTGTCCCTACCAACCTTGTAAACTATCTCTTCAAGCCGGCCTATGACAAGGGAGCCCGCGTCCACTCCAACTCCTGGGGCGGTCCGACCGGTGGCACGCAACGGAATCCGGAGTACGGCGGCTACGACGCTGAAGCCCAGCAGGTCGACACGATGATGTGGCAATACAAGGACATGCTCATCCTCTACTCCGCCGGAAACAGTGGCGAGGACAAAGACCGGGACGGAGTAGTGGACCCCGACTCGATCGGCAGCCCGGGCACGGCCAAGAACGTCGTCACGGTCGGGGCATCGGAGAACAACCGCAGTAGCGGCGGCTACAACCCCGGAGGGCCGTGCGGAACCTGGAAAGGGTGTTGGCCGACCAGCTATCCCGTCGCCCCCATCGCTGGGGATGCGCTGTCCGACAATCCATCCGGCATGGCAGCTTTTTCCAGCCGTGGGCCAACCGATGATGGGCGGATCAAGCCGGACATCGTGGCTCCCGGCACCAACATCGTCTCCGCCCGCTCCCACGACCCCGACGCCGGCACCGGCTGGGGCGTATATGACGCCAACTACATCTACGAAGGTGGCACCAGCATGTCCACGCCGCTTACCGCCGGCGCTGTTGCCCTGGTGCGCGAATGGCTGACCCGCGTCAAAGGGGTGAATGATCCGAGCGCTGCTCTCATGAAGGCCGTGCTTCTCAACGGCGCCGCCGACATGTCCCCCGGCCAGTACGGCACCGGCGCTACTCAGGAGATTCCCACGCAACGCCCGAACAACGTCAGTGGCTGGGGCCGCGTAGACCTGGTGGAGAGCCTGAACCCGCCTGCCCCTCGCAAGGTATGGTTCAGCGACCACACCGCTGGCCTGAGCACCGGCGGCACGGCGGTCTACACTCTCACCGTCGGTGCCACCCAGTCACAGGTGCAGTCGCAAGCGGACGAAGTCTGGGAGCGACGGGGCGCCAGGGCGATCCACCTAGTCACCCTTGTCCCGGAAGGGGCCCAGCCCTTCGTGGGTGGCCAGGGGGTGGAGCCCCTTGGTACCACGCAGCTCTTGCAGAACCCTGGCTTCGAGAGCGGCGATTGGTCCCCCTGGCAGACCTATGGAGCGCCCCACCTGACCAACCTCATCCAGCACAGCGGTTCCTGGTCGGCGCACCTGGGGCTGTCTGTACCCGGCAGCGTCGACGATGAATTCTGGCAGCAGGTTGATTTGCCCGCCGACACGTCCTCAGTGACCATCGATTTCTGGTATCGGCTGCGCACCAACGAGACGGCAACCGATGCCGACTACTTCTGCTACGGCATCTGGAACCAGGCCGGGTCGACGGCGTACGTGCTGCGCTGTGCCGACTTCGGCCAAATGGGGGACGTAGACTGGGCACGCGAAACCTACTCCCTGACGTCGGCTGAGCTGACCAAGGTGATCGGGCAACCCATCCTCTTTGGCTTCTTGGTGACCACCGACTTTTGGCTCGCCAGTCAGGCCTGGGTGGATGACACGGCTCTCGCTGTCACGACTTCCGGGGTGACCCCGACTCCTTCATCGACGCCATCGACAACGCCGGTGCCGCCCACCCCGACTCCTACTGCGACCTCAACGCCGGCCACTTGCCCTGCAGTCGTGCAGGACGGCGGCTTTGAGCAGGCCACCGGTGACAGTTCTGATCCTGCCTGGAGTGTCGCCGGGAACGCCCGCTTCACCGTGGGTGAGGCCATCGCGCGGAGTGGGCAGAACGCGGCCATCCTGGGCTGGACAAGCGCCCCGGCCACCGGTGATCTTTGGCAAATTGCCTCCATCCCGTCGAATGCCGTCTCCGCTGCCTTGAGCTTCTGGTATCAAACCCTGGGCGACGGTTCCTTCACCGTCCGTGTAGACGTGACTGACAATGCCGGCAACACAGTTCTTGTGCCTCTGGCTACGATGAGTGGTGCCACATCGGAGTGGAAGGAGTACAGCCACGCCTTCACCGCCGGCGAGCTGAGCAGCATCGCCGGAAAGAACGTCCGCCTGCGCTTCCACATCAGCGACGTTGCCGATCCGGAGGACGTAGTGATAGACGACGTGAGCTGGACTGTTTGCACCGGAGGCAGCGGCACGACCCCCTCGCCGGCGGCCACGGTGCCGCCTCAAACCGAGATCGGAAGAGCACACC
>CAZHMV010000262.1:0-5566 GCA_964532665.1 uncultured Anaerolineales bacterium | reverse complement strand
GGGCGACTCGCAGCGCGTAGCACGGCGCCTCCTCACGCCCCCCACAACGGCCGATTTGACATAGACGCAGAAATGTGATATCATTAGTGCCATCAGTAGGATGTAGTAAGTTTTGTTTCGGAACGCGCACGCTTGACCGTCCAAGGCTACTTCGCCGGAGACGGTCTTTTTTGTGGCTCGGAGCATTGTTGAGCTCGTCCTGCAATGAAATTCAATACGAAAGGAGGGATGAACTCAACATGACCGAGCGTACGACCGGAACCGTCAAGTGGTTTAACGGTAGCAAAGGCTATGGCTTCATTGAGCGGGCAGAGGGCAAAGACGTCTTCGTGCATTACTCTGAGATTCAAGGTAATGGATTCCGCAATCTGGACGAGGGCGATCGCGTTGAATTTGGTGTGGAATCGAGTCCCAAGGGACCCCAGGCCGTCAGCGTTGTCAGGCTCTAGCTGAAAGCAAGCCAACAGAAGCGGGCACCCTGATCAGGGTGCCCGTTTTTTGTTGGCTTGGCGCTGCCGCTTGCGGGCCGGCCAGGCTTATGGTAAAATGTGGCCGGCCTCTTATGATTCAACTACCCGTGACGAGGCCGTAAAAGCAAAGCCCGTTTGCAAGAAGCGGCCACGTTTCTTTATCAGATTTGAGGTGCAAGGTGTCGGCAATCGAAGACGCTACCACGATTTCCGAAGAAGTGCGCCAGGGTGAGATCTTCGGCGCGGTAAAGCTCTACAATCTCGATGATCCCGCCAAGCCAGAAAGTTCTGCCCGGCGTATCCTGGGGATGACTTATCCCACTCAGGCACTTCAACAGGCTATGATGGCCATCCAGGAGCGCATCGAGGGCCGACGAAAGCAAGGCACCTTTGTGTTCGCCGGCGACTATGGCACGGGCAAGTCCCACAGCTTGCTGGCCCTCTATCACCTGCTGACCTCGCCTGATGAAGGACAGCGCTGGCTGGATAAATGGGGCCTGTCCTTCAATTTCCCAACCGGTGTGCAGGCGGCCGTCTCTCACCTGCTGATCGAAGACCCCGACTTCGCCTGGGAGCCGATCTTCACCAAGCTGGGTCGGGCTAATTTGCTGGCCGAGGTGCGGGATCACCCCACCGGTGACCAGATTCGCCAGTTAGTCAGCGACCGCCCTCTGATCGTCATCCTCGATGAGCTGGAGTCCTGGTTTAGCCCCATCGAGGATGCCGCACGGCGGGAGCGCAACCTGAACTTCCTGCAAAATCTGACCGAGATGGCCCAGGATCAGAGCCTCAAGCTCATCGTCCTGGCCTCGCTCTATGGCCGCAACCCGCAGTTGCTGGGGCGTATGGGTCGCGAAAGGATGTTCCTCAAAGACCTGGGAGCTGAGGAAGATAAGGCCAGGGTGGTGCTGTTCCGCCTGTTCGAGGCGATTGATCAGGACGAGGCCCGGCGCACGGTTGATAGCTATGTTGATACTTATGCTGCTGTGAGTGACCAGGTGGGCATCCCCGCCGGCACGCTGGACAGTTATCGCGCCAGGATGCTGGCTTACTACCCTTTGCATCCCGAGTTGATAGATGTCCTGTTCCAGGTGTACAGCGCCTGCAAGGACTACCAGAACACCAGAGGCATCCTGTACATCCTCTCCGGCGTGCTGCGCCGTGGCGCGGGCGAACGTGACCTGTTGCTGCCCTCGGATGTAGACCCCAATGTCAGCGAGGTCAACGATGACCTCTATCAGTTGGACCCTGTCCTGCTGACCAGGGCCGTTGATGACATCCAGCGCAACAAGGACGAATTGCTGGCCGGGGATATCCTGTCCACGATCCTTTTGCGCTCCTTCGTGCCGGAAATGGCCGGCGCTGACGAATCTCAGGTCTTCCTGGGCTGCCTGCGCCCCGGCCTGAATGTCAATGAGCTACGCCGCGTGCTGGATAAACTGGAGGCCAACGCCTGGTACCTGTGGCGCAGCGAGGATCGCTACGTCATTCGAGCCGAGGAAAACCTGCCGGTCAGCATCAACTCCCGGGCAGCACGGCAGTTACAGGACAAAGGATCACAGGAAGCAGCCCTCAAGCTGCGGGACCTGATCGTTGACCTGGCCGGCGGCACCAGTCTCAACACCTTCATCTACCCTCTCGACGAAATCCTGGACGGCCGGCAAATGAAGGTGGTGATCTCCACGAAGTACATGGATGACGAGGCCATCCGTGAGGAGGTCTACTTCGGCAAAGAGTGGCGTAACACGCTGATCTTCGTCCGTCCCAAAAGCGCCGGCGACCTTACTCAGAATACAGGCTTCTTGATCGGTGCCCAGCGCCTGCTGGTGTGCGACGACCTCAAGGACAAGTTGGAGAAAGAGAAGCAGCCCCAACTGGCCAAATACAGGCAGCGTGAGGAGGGCGACCTGCGTGCCAGGCTCAAGAGTGCTTACGGGGAGTGGATGAAGCCGGGGGGCCGGCGGGACAAGATCTACTTCCGCCCTATCGAGTGCGATCTGGACACGGCAGCTATCTTGAGTCAGGTGCGTGACGCCTTCGGGGCCGAGATCCTGGATGGCGCCATCCGTGCTGAACTGACCGAGGCGGCCGAAGAGGGCAAGCGGTTCGACGCGCTACAGCTCTCGTTCCTCAAGCTGCTGGGCAAGCCGGTGTTGATCGAACCCGAAGACCTGCGCAAGCGAGTTCGCGCCCTTTGCAACGAAGCCGGCGAAATCGTGATGGTGCGGGGCAAGGCTTTCTACAGCCAGCAGAACCCGGCCCCGGCCAATTTTGCTGAGGACGTGGTGCTCTACCTGGAACGGTACGGCCCCAGTCCGGTTGAGGAAGTCGAAATCACCACTGTCGAGGGTCCACCGGCCAGGTATACCGAGGAGAAGCCTCCTGAAGAAGCAGAGGAGGCTGGGGTAAAGGAACTACGTCCCGGCCGGCAGGTGATCGTGCGGACGGAGGACCATGCTACGCCGTTCAGCCTGCAAACCGACGTGGAGGGCAAACTGCGGAGCGGCGACCGGGTGACCGGGCTGGAGGTGATGATTGAGGGACGGGGACTGGAAGAGGCAGGCTCCTTGAGCGAGATGTTGGCCGAACTGAGGAGCAAGGGAGGGCACGCCCAGGCTACTCTAAAACTGGAGCTGACGCTTCCCGGCCCCCATCGGAAGCAAGAGGTCCTGAAACTTCTGGACCGCCTGCCCATCCCCGTGGAGGGCAAGGTCAGCGCCACCCTGGAGGTCGAGAGCGATGAAACCAGTTGATGAAGCAACGCTGGCCCGAGACTTGATCACCGCCGATGACCCTCTGTCTGTGCTGTTCGGTGCCCTCAACCAGGTGTGGCAGGCCGACGATGTAGACGACGTCAATGCCTTCTTCGTCCGGCGTGAGCGAGAGACTAACCGGCTGGAACGCTTTGTGCTGGAGACCTTCTTCGACGTTTATGATCTGCTGCTGGCCAGGGTGCGGCAGGAACGCCATCGGTCGCGCTTCGAGGGCACAGGAGGGCCGATCATCATCCTGGATGGTTGCAGCATCCGCGAGGCGAACCTGCTCATGGGCCGGCTTCCAGAGGCCGGCTACCAGGTAGCCGACCACGAGTATACCCTGTCCGAAGTGCCCTCGAGCACGCTGGCTTTCAACCGCAACATGTTTGGAACCCATCGAGTGGCCGGCCTGCGTCGGTGGCGTGAGTACCAGGTGGTATCTATCGAATCCGGGAGACTGCCGGCTCTGTTCCCCGCCGGGCCCGAGGTGTTGGTCTGGATCTCCTACCCCGACGAACTGCTACACAAGGTGCGCGGCGAGGCGCTGACTCCCCAGGAGGCCTTCGACAAGACGGCCGACGTGTTGCTGGCCACCCTGGATGGCCTGGAGGCTGATGAGTTCCTGGTGACCTCAGACCACGGCTACCTGTACGTCGAGAACGCGACGCTGTTTTGGTCGGCGGGACGGGACGCGAAGGTGTTGCGCCAACTGTTCGGCGGGCGACGGGCTGTACCCGCAGGAGAAATTGGGCCGGAGTTCGACAAACTGCGCCAGGTGCCCAAGCCCCGGACCTACGCCCTCTTTGACGACGAAGGGTGCTACGTGCGGGGCCGCTACCACTGGAGTGTGCAGGGGCCGGCCTCGGATGTGACCCACTACGGCCTCTCGCTGATGGAGTGCCTGGTGCCGCTAATGACCATACGGCGAGGATAGCCCAAATGGACTGCGGAGACGTTGTTGCCCTCATCGACGAGATCAGGCGTCTGGGCAGCGAACTGGACGATGTGGAGGCCAAGTCAGCGCAGGGCGGCCTGCCAGAGCGCATCTACCGTTCCCTCTCAGCCCTGAGCAACCGCCGGGGCGGGGGCGTCATCCTGTTCGGTGTGGACGAGAGACAGCGGTTCGCCGTCGTCGGGGTGCCGGATGTGGCCCAACTGCATCACGAGATGGCGTCCGTTGCCTCGGAGATGCGGCCCCCGCTGCGGCTGGATTTCAACGTCTGCGAGCTCGAGGGCCAGACGATGGTGGCAGTGACGGTGCCCGAGTGCCCACCAGACCAGAAGCCCTGCTACTGGGGACGAAGTCGCCTGGAAGAGGGAGCCTACGTGCGCGTGGGCACCACCAATCGCCGGATGACGGTCAACGAGATTCGGCGGTTGTGGGCCTCGTATCGGGATGATGTGGATACCGAGGCGGTACCGGACGCTTCGCCGGAGGACCTGGACTGGCGGCGAGTGGAGGCTTATCGCGCCCAGTTGCTTCTTCGTGACCCTGAATCGGCGGCCTCCGAGCAGACGCCTGAGCAACTGCTGTTGGGCGTCCACTGTCTGGCCCGCGATGGTGGGGTGCTACGGCCGACGCTGGCCGGCCTGCTCCTCTTCGGTCGCAACCCCCAGTTCTATTGCCCACGCTTCATCATCACCATCACCCAGTACACAGGTACCGAGGTGGGACAGGAAATCATCCACGGTCGTCCTTATCTCTTCGATACTGAGGCCCAGGGCTCCATTCCGGCCATGATTGACAAAGCTGAACGGACGACGTTGGGACTCATCAAGCGCCGTGCCTACTTTGATGGCCTGACCCGGCGGGAAGTGCCAGAGTATCCGGAGTTCGCCATTCGCGAGGCGATTCGCAACGCCGTGGCCCACCGGGACTACACCGCGCGCGGCAGCCACATTGACGTGCGCCTCTTCGCCGACCGGCTGGAGATACGCAACCCCGGCGGTCTCTTCGGCGATCTGACGGTGGAGACGCTGGACGAAGCGTCGCCTTCAACCCGCAACCCGAACATCATGCGCGTGTTGCAGGACCTGGGCTACGTCGAGCAGCGGGGCACCGGTATCCGGCGCATGATCGCCGAGATGCGCCAGGCCAACCTGGAGCCGCCCCACTTCAAAGATGGGGGGACCTACTTCGTCGTCACGCTCAAGAACCACACCTTGCTGGACGAGGAGACGTTGGCCTGGCTCAACCAGTTTGCCAGTTATCCTCTCAACGACCGGCAGCGGCTTGCGCTGGCCTATCTGCGGGTGAACGTGCAAATGACCAACGCTGTCTACCGCCGGCTGCATCACGGCACGGTGGAGACCGTTGAAGCGACGCGGGAGCTGCGGGGG
>CAZHMV010000261.1:0-5592 GCA_964532665.1 uncultured Anaerolineales bacterium | reverse complement strand
CCCGGCGGCTTCCCCGCACTCGCCATCGCGGCTGTGGCTATCGGAATCTGGGGCGTCATCGGCGCTGTCATCGTCTCGCGATATCCACGCCACCCCATCGGCTGGATCATGTGCGCTACTGCAATCGTGGATGGGATGGGCAATTTTGCCTTTGGCTACACCGCTTATGCCTCACTTGCCCACCCCGGTACGCTGCCGGGTGCCGATATCACGGTGGTTTGGACGGCCATCAGCAGCAGCTCGGCAGCTTCCATCACCCTGCTCACCCTCCTGCTGCTCTTGTATCCTGACGGGCGGTTCTTATCTCCTCGCTGGCGGCTGGTGGCCTGGCTAGGAATCAGTGCTGCCGGGATATGGGTACCTCTGGCTGCATTAAAGCCGGGTCCTCTGGAGGACCTTCCGCCCTCCATTACCAATCCCATCGGGATCAGCGAATCCGTGTGGGCCGTTCTGGAGCCGCTGACCGGCATTCTGCAGGTCCTCGTAGGTCTGTGTCTCCTGGCCGCAGCCATTTCCTTGATTGTGCGTCTACGCCGGGCGCGGGGAGACGAGCGCCAGCAGCTCAAATGGTTCGCCTACACCGCTGTCTTCCTCGTTATCGGCCTGTTGCTGTTCTTCATCCCTGGGGCTGACCTGGTAAGCGCCAGGGGTGCTGTGAACATAGCGTATGCTCTGACGATTGCCGGCTTTGCCGCCCTGCCCATTGCGATGGCCCTCGCCATCTTCAAGTACCGGCTGTACGACATTGATGTGATCATCAACCGTACCCTTGTCTACGGCAGCCTCACTGGCACACTGGCGGTGGTGTATTTCGGCAGCGTCGTGCTGTTGCAGAGACTGTTGCCCGTACAATCGCAGCTCGCCGTCGTCATCTCCACCCTGGCCATCGCGGCCTTGTTCATGCCCCTGCGTCGCCGCATCCAAGACCTCATCGACCGCCGCTTCTACCGCCGCAGGTACGACGCCCGGCAGGTGCTGGCCGCCTTCGCGGAAACGGCGCGGGACGAAACCGACCTGAATCGGCTGACCGACGAGATGCTGAGGGTGGTGGAGGAGACGATGCAGCCGGCGCACGTCTCGCTGTGGTTGCGGGGCATCTCCAGCGGTTCACCAGTGCAGTGGGAGGAGGGCGGTGGAGATAAGAGAATGGATCAGGGAAAAGGTGTCATTCTGAGATGAGTGGAGAAAAAATGAGCGCATTCATTCGAAGTGTCTGGCAAACGCTCCTGGGGCCGGGTAGCGAGGTGGCAAAGACACCGGCCATTACCCGGCCTCGGCGCACCGAGGTACCGGAGTTCGAGATCGCTCCCAACGATCCGCTTCTGGCTTATCTGCAGAGCCATCCCGGCGTCATCGAGGTCAATCGGCTGAACCTGGACTCGCCGGCCCTGGCAGCCTTGAAAGCTGCTGGCGTGAAACTGGCCGTGCCGCTGGTCAGCCAGCACGAGCTCATTGGCCTGATCAACCTGGGGCCACGACTCAGCGAGCAGGAATACTCCAGTGATGACCGCCGGCTCCTCAACGACCTGTCGTCTCAGGCAGCACCGCTGGTGCGCGTCGCTCAACTGATCCGCCAGCAGCAGATCGAGGCCCGCAAGCGGGAGCGGCTGGAGCAGGAGCTCCGCGTGGCGCGCATCATCCAGCAGACGCTGTTGCCCAAAGAACTGCCCGACCTCCCCGGCTGGCGGGTGGCCGTCCACTGGCAGCCGGCCCAGGCTGTAGGCGGTGACTTCTACGACTTTCTCGAATTGCCCGACGGCCGGCTCGCTTTGATCGTCGGCGATGTCACGGACAAAGGGGTGCCGGCGGCGCTGGTGATGGCCTCGACGCGGACGATTCTGCGCGCGGCGGCAGAGCGCCTGATTTCGCCTGGAGTGGTTCTGGAACGGGCCAACGATGCCATCTATCCGGACATGCCCGCCAAGATGTTCGTCACCTGCCTTTACGCTGTCCTCGATCCAGCCAGTGGACAGTTGCAATACGCCAATGCCGGCCACAACTTGCCCTACCGCAAGACCGAAAGGGGCCTCGAAGAAATGCGAGCGACCGGAATGCCCCTGGGCCTCATGCCGGGTATGAAATACGAGGAAAAGGGGGTCATGCTGTCACCTGGCGAGAGCGTTTTGTTGTACAGCGACGGCCTGGTGGAGGCGCACAACCCACAGCGGGAAATGTTCGGCTTCCCGCGTTTGCAACGCCTGATGGCAGCACATCCAGGCGGTGCAGCGCTTATTGACCATCTCCTGTCGGAACTGGCCACCTTTACCGGTCCCGAGTGGGAACAGGAGGACGACGTCACGTTTGTGACCCTGGAGTATGCTGCTCGCTCTGAGTCAGAAGATGACGTTGCATCCCAGACCCTGGCCGATTTCACGGTTCCCAGCGAGCAGGGCAACGAGCGGCAAGCCATTCAGCGCGTGGCTGAGGTCGCTCAAGAACTGGGTTTGCCGCCGGCCCGACTGGAACGACTCAAAACGGCGGTGGCCGAGGCGGTGATGAACGCCATGGAACATGGCAACCGTTACGAGGTTGATCTGCCGGTTCACGTCCAGGTGATCGCCTCGCCCGCTGCCGTGGAGGTGCGTATCACCGACCGGGGGTACGGGCAGCCGATCCCTGAGCCCGAAATGCCCGACCTGGAAGCCAAGCTGGCCGGCGAACAGTCTCCACGCGGGTGGGGCCTCTTCCTGATTAAGAACATGGTGGATGATATGCGTGTCACCGCCGACGAGTCACATCACACCGTGGAACTGATCATGCACCTGAAAGGAGCGATAGATGCCAGCCCGACAACTTGAAGGCGGTGTGCGCTATCGGGCCGGCGCCGCCATCATCGACCTGCGCGGTGAAATCAACGGTCTCGTGGACGACGTGCTCGACGCCGCCTATGCCGAAGCGGCCAGCCGAGATCCGTGCACCATCATCCTTAATTTCACCGACGTGAACTATATCAACAGCACCGGTATCGCTCTGGTGGTTGGTTTGTTGGCCCAGGCACGCAAAGCCCATCGCCGGCTGTTGGTCTACGGCCTGAGCGATCATTACCGCGAGGTCTTTCAGATCACCCGATTGGCCGACTTCATGAGTATCTTTCCGGACGAGGAGAGTGCGCTGGCTGACGTGGCTGCGCCGACGCCGTAGTGAGAAACGAAAGGAGTCCCCTTTATGCCTGAATCCAAAGTGGTGATGAACGTTCGCCGGGCCGGCGACAGGGCCACCATTGTAGACATCGAGGGCGACGTCACCGGCTTTGCCGAGCAAATGTTGATGGACGCCTTCACCGAAGCCAGTACGGGAAATAGGGGCGTCATCATTCTCAACTTCAGTGGGTTGGACTACATGAACAGTTCCGGCATTGGGCTGCTGGTCACACTGTTGATCCGCGCCCAGCGCCGGCAGCAGCGACTACTCGCCTACGGGCTCAGCGAGCACTACCGCCAGATTTTCGAGCTGACGCGGCTTGACGACGCCATTCCGGTCTATGCAACGGAAGCGAAAGCTCTGGCAGCGATCCGGTAGGCTCACGGTTCGCCCATTTTCAAGGCGGTTTCGAAGAATCCGTGCAGAGGGTGGTATGGATGGTGGGTGCGGGGGCCAAGCTTGCGGCCGGCGGTAGAGGCCACCGTAGACTCGGTGTCCTGCGCTGGCCAGATGGCCGCCCCGGAGGTCGCAGCTTGCGTGCCCTTCGTTCTTGTGGTACAATCCATCTCCAAGGGCACTGGTACTCCTACAGTTACCGATGAGCGATCGCGCGCCACTGCCCACCGGCCCGTCTCTGCTGGGTGCAGGGTCGGCCCGGCGGGCCGGGCGAACTGGTCTGTGTGCGGCCGGCGGCGGTGATGGCACCGTGCCCCGAGTCCCGGCCAGGAAGAAAGCGGAATGAGACGCCTGATTCCCCCGGGTATACCAAACACAGGAGGCAATCGCATGTCCCTAACACCGGAGCACGCCCTACGAGGCCGTCTCTTTCTGCTGGCAATCTACGCAATCGCCTGCTTGTTCGTCGCCGGAGCGGGCCGCGCCGCACAGGACACGACCAAGAATGTCGAGTTGGCCGGGACGTTGACCACCCCCTGGCCTACGTCCGGGGATGTTGCCGCCACCTCAGGCGTCGCCTTCTTCCAGGCCATCGATCCGTCCACGCAGCAGATCGTTGGCATTGCTGTGATCGACATCTCCCGGCCGGATGCTCCCAGCCACACTGCCACCATCTCTGACCTCTTCCTGGAGAAGCTCTACACCAATGGCAGCCTTCTGTTTGGGGAGACAAAGGTAGGGACTGGCAAATACGAAACCCACGTCTACCGCGTACAAGGGACAAGCCAGCCCGTGTTCCAGGGCTCGGCACCGGTGGATGGCTGGACCGTGTATGCGGACAGCCAATACGCCATCGTCCGCACACGCGCCGGCGATCTGAGCACCATCGATCTGGCCCACCCCGATAGCGGCGTCTACCCGATTGTGGGTGGGTACAGCGGCGCGGACAAACTGCTCGGCCTGACCACAGCCGGCCCGCTGGCCTATGCGGGGATCGCCAACGGCATCAAGATACTCAGTTTTGGCACGCCCACGGCCCCGGTGGAGGTGGGTGTCCTGCACTTCGACCAACATTACGGCAACGTCTACGATATCGCAATCGCAGGGGGCTACGCCTATGCCAAAGCCGGCAGCTCGCTCCTAGTGATCGACATCTCCGATCCAGGCAACCCCGCCCTTGCCGCCACAGGTCCCATCCCTGGCTTTACGGGTGATGTGGTGGTAGCCGGCAGCCTGCTCTACACCGCCAATAGCGACGGCCTGCACGTGTATAGCCTGGCCAATCCGCTGGCTCCTGTGGAGGTGGGCTACTATCGGGAGCAGGCCGGCGGGCAATGGCTGGATGTCCTGGCCCAGGGAACGACGGTCTACGCTACCGTGCGTTTCAACACATTCTCTGGCGAGGCGGAGCTGCGGGTATTGCGCTTCACGGGCGTGCCCGCGCTCGATGTGCAGGCGGAGGGGCCGGGTGTGACGGTGAACGGCACAGCCGTGGCCCAGGGCAGTGCGCAGGCCGTGCAGGGCGGGGATCAGATTGAGATCGCGGTGGATGGCGGCCCGGCCAGACTCCAGCTTCGCTGCTTGGATCTGATCAACTTCCTCTTGTTTCTCACCGCGATTGAGCCCGGCGATTTCACACCCATTTTTGGCAACTTCAACCCCGAGAAATCGAGGCTAATCCTGGCAGCCGCCGCGGTGAGGCGGGCGTGTGCGTCGACCACGCACAGTCAGGCACTCGCCGCCACAACCGGTCCGGGAGATGTCTCCCTTGGCTTGACCCTCCAGGCGGGCGGACTGCGCTTCGAGGGCACGGACACGGGCGCGCAGGTGACCGTCTCTACGGACGAGGCGTCGGTGCAGATGACCGGGAAAGGGCAGTTCGTGGCTGTGCGTCCCAGCAGCGGGGTGACCACCACGGTTCTCTCCCTGGCCGGTCCGGTGGTGCTGACGCCCACGAACAGCGGCCTCGCCCCGGTCACCTTGAACCCAGGAGATTGGGTAGGCGTCTCCGCCAGCGCGATCAGCCCGGTGCAATCTATCTACTCCGAGCATATC
>CAZHMV010000260.1:0-5700 GCA_964532665.1 uncultured Anaerolineales bacterium | reverse complement strand
GCGATCAACTGGCCGGCGGGGTAGACCCAAATCTGCACCGTGTCGTTCACATTGGCCCGGTAGCGCACGTTGACAGTTGCGCCCACCGGGTAAGAGCGGTCACACCCCTCGACCAACCAGATGTCCACCTCAGCGGGGACGCTGGTCGGCGTTGGGGTTGGTAACTGGTAACTGACAACCAAATAGGGCCTGTTTGAGCCGGCGTTGGCCGAGTTGAAACGCCTGAGATAGTAGCTACCGCTCGCCGGCCCCCGTAGCTCCAGCCCGAAGTTGGGGCTGCTGCCGAAGTGGCGACCGACCCAGTAATCTTGCACCAGGCTGGTGACGTCCCAACCGTACATGCCACTCTGGGTGCCCACGTTGATCCCAGAGTAGGCGCTGGAGGAGGGCTTGTTGTTCCAGGTGACGGTGTTGTAGGCCCAGGCGGAGGTCACCCGCCGCAACCGGACGTACACGCTGCTCAGTCCCTCGGCGTGAGACAGGTGGGCTTTGAAGCCGGCGCTCGTGATGATAGCGTTGCTGGGAATGCTGGATAGATCGAACCCCACGTAGGCGCGCCGATCGTCCGGGAACTCCACGTCATCGAGGTTCTGCACATCCAGGTTGGTAGAGCTGCCATAGTTGGTATCGGGCGTTACTTCCCGCACGTAGGCGTCGGCCACCGGGTAGAGCGTGACGGTGGTTTGATCAGGCGCGGCTACGCCCGGCGCAGCATGAAGCAGCGGCGGGGGGTGGCCGCCATCCGATGCCCCTGCCACCATCAGGAACAGCGCCGTGGTGAGCAGGATCAGCCTGGTCCAACGTCGTGTTTCAAAATTGGCCGGCATGTCACACCTCCTGCCGCACTAGTCCGACTTCCGGATCAAGGGCAGGTACGTTTTGTGGATCACTGTCACGCCGCAGCGAAAACCAGCGCACAGCTCGTAGGTCGGGTTATCAACTCGACCTACCACCGCCTGGCCGATGGTTCCATCCAGCGCGTAGGCTCCGGCCTCAGCGTGGCCGCCACCGGCACTGATGACCCACCAGTCGATTCGCGGGGCAGGCGGAGGCGCCAGGGCCAGCACGGCGCCGGCCAGCAACACCAGAGCGACCAGGGTCAGGAGAACCGCTATGCGTCTCATCGCGTCCCCCTATTCGTGCTTCAACGTCAGCCGCGCGCCGCCCACCTGCATCCAACTGCTGTCCGAGTTGAACGACAGCTCCAGGGTCAGGTAGAGGATCCCCGAGTCGGCAGTCAGGACGTTGTTGGACGTGGTGTCGTAGTGAATCGTGCAGCCGTTGGGATTGAGAGATTCCTCGCAGGCGTAGCCGGCTCCTCCGACGTCGAAGATGATGTTCGCGTAGGCCCCCACGCCCGTCTGCCGGCGCAGGATGACGGCCGTGATGGCGTCGAACTCGGTCCGGCCTTTCCAGAAGATATCCAGGTCCGTGACAGTCACGTCCTGACCGTAGAGCGGGCCGACGACGGTGATGGGGAGCATGACGTTCTTGCGGCCAGCGTCTGGCCCTCGCCTGATGATCGCTCCGCCTTTCGAGTCCAGGTCGATGACTGTGCTGTCGGCTTGGTGGAAGGGCCGGGCACCGTTGCCGCTGATCCAGAGGTACGAATTAGCCGTGCTCTGGACGATGCCGGTGCCGGCAGCGCGGATGGCGATGCCGGTGTCGCTCTTGGCATACACACCAGTGCCGCCGTGAAGTGCATCACCGTAAATGGCTCGCCCAGACGGGGAGTCCGTCCCGCCTTTGATCCCATAGGCTGAACCGCTGGTGGCGGTATTCCAGACGTGAAGAGCGGCGTAGGGCGAGGCGGTGACGGATCCAGCGATGTGGGCTCCCGGCCGCAGACTGAGGGCATAGGGCACGGGCAGGATTGCTTCACAGCCGATCCGGGTGCCGGCCACCTCCACCTCCAGCCACAGCGCCTGGCCGTTGAAGTCGCGGTGGTTCACGTCCAGATCCACAGCGAAGCGACCACCGGTCACCGGCACGCCGCTCTTTATGATGTTGCCTCCCACCTGGGTCGAGCAGGCAGGATTTGAATACAGGCGGAAGACCATGTTTCGGCTGCCGGACACGGGCTGACCGTTCTCCCTCAGCACGCCCTGGTAGCTGATCTTGCTGCTGACATCCCCGGTGATGGCAACATCGCCGGCCGGATGCTGAAAGGGCTGGCCGGCGATCACAAGGCCGGCGCTCCACAACAGAGCCAACAGCACAGCGACGGTGCTCAAGCCAACAAGCAACTTAGTCTCAAAACGATGGCCTGGGCGGTCTCCGACTGGGCCAGTGCCATTTTTCTGCTTCATGCTGCCCCAAGGGGCGTAGTGACTGATCTTCATTTGCGTGTCTCCCTTCTCTATCAGGCCTGTGGCTCGGTCCGAGACCGGCCACAGCAGTGTGAGTGTCCGACCTGTGGCCCCCGGTCCGAGATCGGCCACAGCGATAGGCCAGGCCACAGCGGTGAGCGGTGTGGTTGCAGCTATCCACAAGAGCCTGGTATACACCGCCAGCGATTGGCGGCCAGCATGATGTCGTCGATGCCGATCACCTGGTCGAAGTTGAGGTCAAGTGTCGGGTTCCACTGCTCCTGATCAGCCGGTGTGAGGCCCCAGCCGGCAGCCACCTGTTGGAGATCCACGATGTTAGTGGTGCCGTCTCCGTTGATGTCGCTGTCGTAGACCAGGATGCCGATGGTGTCCTGGCCGGTTGTTTCGTCGTTGTCCACCACTGTCAGCGACACCTCGTAGTAGCCGGCCGGCAGGCGCGCGCTCACCTGGCTGCCTGTCCCAAAGATGGTTGAATCGTAGGACCAGATGAAGCGTTCACCTGGCAGCAATCCATCATCAACATCAAAGGCCTCGCCTTCGAAGTGAATGAGCTGTCCGGGCCAATAATGGCTGTCAGGTTCGGGCCGGCCGCCTACGTCGTCCGGCGGTTTGGGCTGAACCCAGAAGGTGCCGTCGGTGTCATCCTGAGTGGTGTTGAACCCGTCGGTTGCGATCACCCGAACTCTTGCGGAGTCCCCTCCTGGCAGGATCGCTGCGTCAACGTCGTAGGACTGCCCCTCGATGCTCCACGCGACGGGGTACCAGGACTTGCCCTTGTCGGGTGAATACAGGATGGTGAAGCGCAGTGAGTCTCCGTCCTGATCCTGGGCATTCCACACGATGGTTTGCCGGCCCGTCCACTGCTCACCCCCGTTCGGCTCCATCACCGTAACTGTCGGGGCATTCTCCGAGACGACGATCCCGTCCAGGATCTGGCCCCCCTTCTTGAGGAAAACCTTCGACGCGCCTGGCTGTTCCAGCAGTTGGAAGCGGAAATGGGTCTCCTCAACCGCGTTTCCTTCAGCGTCCACGAAGGACGCGAAGAAGGGCTTGGTCAGCAGCACCTTGCCGAAAGCATCCCGTACCTCTATCGCGTACTCCCCGGGTGGGATGTCCGGGGTTGGAATCCCAGGCTGGACGAAGATGGGGTTCAGGTTGCCCGTACCATTCTTGCTCAGGTACCCCGATACGTAGTACACGGTCTGGGTCTGCTGCTGGACTTGGTGCGTGTGGCTGGACAGGCCGGCGGCTAGAGGAGCGGCGAATGCATGGTTGAACAGGTTCTCCCATCGGTAGGGGGATACCCACCGGGTGGGAGCTCTCTCCCGTCCGCAGTACGACATGAAATCTGGACAACTCAGGGGAACCACTGTATCGCGGTCGCTCCCCCTCGCTCCCCAGGGCACGCGGGTGTCAAACCCCACCTCGTTGATATCGTCGTCGGTACGAGGCCAATCGGGGTCAGGGCCAGATGCGCCACAGCCCCAGCTACGGTCCGCATTTGGATTGCTGATGCCCCACGTGTCAGGATCGGGGTTGCCCACATGGAGCCCCCAGGTCGCCTCCCCATCCGGCCGCCTATCCAGGTTGTGGTTGATCTCATGAGCCATAACCGGTTCCGCGTTGGTCATTTCGCCGGCGAATCCGATTGCCACCCGGCCACGCCCTCCAAGCCAGACCGGGTTGGACATGCCCATGGGGTTGCCCGTGGAGGTGGTGCAGGTGCGGGGCATAAAACCGTAGATCTGATCCGGAAGCGCGAAAGCCTCCTCTATCACAACGTAACCGGGCTCCACCTCTACAGCTCGCAATCCCAGTATCCACGCCAACTGGACACGGTCATAGTAATCGTTCAGCTTCTGGATCACTTCGTCGCATCCGTGACCAGTGGCTCCCACCTCCTCCCAGCCTTTCCTCACGAACTCCACGTCTGGCACGGTGTAGACTGTCTCCAGGTAGGTTTCCTGACGCGCGATGTGATGATTGTTCACGACGTTGGGTGCTTCCTCGGTGCCCGTGTTGATGGGCACGGACCAGTAGACGGGGACTTCCCGGGGCGTGAAGGTATGTGAAACCGTGGACGAAGCGACTTCGTGGCCGAACAGGTCCATGGCGCGCCCTCGGAATGTGACGGTTCCTTCGATCCATGAATCTGGAAGCACAAAGTTGGCAGTGCTATCCAGTTGGTCTCGTCGCGGGATTGACGAAGGAAAATCATACACCGGGGCCAGAAACAAAGTTGATAACGGCGAACCAGGGAGATTATGCCCATCGCTGGTTCCGTAGAGGTAGACGATGGCCGGCTGGGCAAAGGTGGCCCCGCTGGTTTGGACATACATCCTCGCCACCGTCGCCTTGTCGTCCACCAATGGCATGTCGTTCATCCTGGTCTGGATCGCCTGAGTGACCTCGATGCCATCCTTACCGTAGCGCTCGTCGAAGCCGACGGATGCCGTCGGATCGACAGCCCACAGAGGGCCGGGATATGGTGCCAGCGACACTTCAATCAGGTCCGAGAAGTCGTGCGTGAAGTTTGCCGGCACTTCATCGGTGAAGTCGGGATTGGCAGAGACGATGCGCAGCCCCATGCGAACATCTCCCCCGGCATGGGCGCCGATCTCCCGCAGGTCGATCCCGAACTCGTAGACTCGATGGTTGTCGCAGACCGGGGCTAAGGGCGCCGTGTACAGCCATTCGGTGCCATCAGCAAAGAAGCAGCCGAAGCCGGCGGCGACACTGGAGAAAATGTAGCCCGGATCACCACCTGACCACGAGCCGGGTCCCGAGTAGTACTGATACTGCATGTCGTACGTGCCGGGTGCCGGCCCGTAGTTCAGATCAACGTCCGGCGTGATCGCACCATCTCTGTCCACGTCGAAGGTCAGCCAGAAATAGTCCTCGGATGGAGAGCCCTCAGTCGTGTCACCGAGCACGTCGACGAGGATGTACAGCCGAATATTGTCATTGAGGACCGTGATGAAGCCATGGTCGAAGTCGATCCGGTTTGTGACATCCCACTCCCACCACCCCACAGCACCATCCACAGTCCGTGGCCAATAGCGGTAGGAAGAATCTATGGATAGTGGTCCGGGCGGTGGGCCCTGTGCATGCGCCATCACATTCGTTTCATTGCGAGGCAAGTTGGCCCCTGACGTCATCAGCAGGGGGAGAAAAAGTAACCCAGCGATCACGACTATCCTGCTTCGAGATTCAAACCTGATCTGTCTCATCCTGAGGTGTCTTCCAACGGGTTTGTGCTTCCAGAAAAGCGAACAGGGTCGGCAAATCCTGGAACGTGAGCCGCCGGCCACTCATCGGGCTCTCCAGCGAAGCCCGCCAGACCCATCGGCCGTGGCTGCGCACTCGCTGG
>CAZHMV010000259.1:0-5763 GCA_964532665.1 uncultured Anaerolineales bacterium | reverse complement strand
AGGTGACCGGCACTTGCGAAATCGGACCAAAAGTGAGCACAACCGGGTCAGAAGAGGCGGTGTCGAATGAAAACTGGTTTGGAAGTGCCGGTCACCTGAACGCTTACTGGCAAGACACAACACCGCACTTGATACAGAATGACCGACCGTACCATGAAGCGCTCGCTAGCCATCCCGCCATCTAACTACCCAGCCATCAATCTCCCATCTCGCGCACCAAGCGGATCAGTCGCTCCTCGGCCTCTGCTAGCCGTGCAGTTGCCTCTCGCCGTCGGGCTTCGGCCGCGTCCACGGCCTGGCGCACTTCGCGGAGCATGGCCTGCACCGGTTCCTGGGCTGCCCCACCTATGCCCTGCCGCGCCTCGACTATGGCCGCTGGCTCCTGCATGGCCTGGACCTCTGCCTCGGAGAGCCCCAATGGCCGCCCCAGCATCTCCTGCGCAGCCGCGTCGAGCAGGCCGGCCGTGATCGGCTTTTCTTCGTCATCCGCGAGCGCAAAGCGCACGGCCCGCCCCACGATGGTGTGCGCTGTCCGGTAATCCAGGCCGGCCTGCTGCATGATGACCTCCGCCAGGTCGGTGGACTGGGTGAAGCCTTCTCCAGCACGGCGTGCCATCAACGCCACGTTGACCTGAAGCCCTTGCAGGACGCCGGCCATCAACTCCACAGTGTCAGCGGCCAGGTCCAGCGTGCCGGGGACCTCGCGATAGGCAAAGATGCGGTTATCCATCTGGCCGGAGGGGGTCTTGCCGACAGCGGCCATGGACGCCATGCGCCCGATGACTTCCCCTGTCACGCCGCGCACGAAGGCCAGGGAGTAGGGGTTCTTTTTCTGGGGCATGATGGCACTGGTCCGGGCGTGACCGTCGGCCAGTTCCACCATGGCAAATTCCTGGGTGCACCAGATCTGCAAATCCTCTGCCAGGCGGTCCAGGTTCAGGAGCAGCGCTACCACGGTGGCCGTGACCTCCACCGGGTTGTCGGCCTGCCACATGGCGTCTCTGGGGTGGTGCACGATGTCATCGAACCCCAACAACTCGGCCAGACGTTGACGATCCAGGGGGAGGCGGGAGCCGTTGGTGCTGCCGCCACCGGCTGGGCTCTGGTTGGTCCGCTGAAAGGCCGCCTGGAGCCGCTCCAGGTCTCGCAGTCCGGGGTAGGCAAAGCCCAGCAGGTAATGGGCCAGGGTGGTTGGCTGGGCCCGCTGGTGGTACGTGTAGTCGGGCATGACGGTCGTCGTATGGACCTCGGCCTGGGCCAGGAGAGCTCGCAGACAGGCGATCAGCGCCCCGGTCAGAGTCAGCAGCCGGCTGCGGACCGCCACGTGATAGGCCACCGTGGTTGCCTCCCGCCGTGCTCGGCCCGCAGAGAGCCAGCCGGCCGCTTCCCGGTCCCGCTCGGCCAGCCAATGCTCCCGATTCTTGAATACGTCTCCCCGAGCCGGGTCCAGGGGGAACTGGTCCAGGGGCAGTGCGCGGAGTTCCAGGAGCAGGCTCAGCAACCGCCGGCCAACCCTTTGTGGCATGACGCCGACTTCCATCAGCATGATGGTGTGAGCCAGGTCAGCCAGGTTGAGACCCGACCACAAGGTGGGGGCCAGGTCCACCTCCCACCGGTTGGCCGATTTCACCAGCTCAGGCGCCGGCCCCTGGGCCAGACGCCCCTCACCAAGATCGGTCATCTGACGCCCAGCCATCCAGCCATCCAGCCATCCAGCCATCTACCCGTTGGGCGAAGGTCTCCGACCGAGCTCACTCCGGCGGCGGTCAGGAGACCTTGCCGAACAGAGTAGCCATCCAGCCAACTAGCCATCCAGCCATCCAGCCATCCAGCCATCTCTAGCCCCCCACCACCTGACCACACCGTGCTCTCCCAGCCCCCTCATGGTTCGCCTTCCTCGGCCGCTTCCCTTGCCTTCCGCTGCTCCTCCCCCTTCTTTTTCTGTCGCTCCATCAACCTATCGCTGCGAGCTGCGCGCAGGCCCTGCATGAATTCCACCTCTTTAGGGAAGTGCTTGTTCAGGGGGTGGTTGGGGTCTTCCGGCAGGTCGAGTCCCTCATCCCAGGCCATCACCGTCAGCATCGCGTGGGCGGCAGCAACGGCGGCGAAGACGCGCTTCGTGCCGGTCGTTGGGCCGAAGACCATCCAGTCTTGCCAGAACATGGCGGAAATGGCATGGAGGCCGGCGTCCATGCCGCGAAACGCTTCAGGACCCCACTTTTTCGCAATCTCCATCCACATGTACGAGCCGTTGGCCGGCGCGTTGCCGGCGGGCAGCCCGAATTCTTCCTTGACCAGACGATTGGCCAGCAAGCAGAAGCCGTGGGTCGGCAGGTTCATGGTTGTGGTGTCCACCAGAATGGAGTCGAAATCGTCTTCGTCGATATGGGAGAGCATTTCACGCAGCGATTTGATACGCCCGGTTGCCCGCTTGTCCTCAGCGTCGAAGGGTTGCAGAATGATGGACTTGATGCCCAATTCTTTCAGCTCCGCCACCTGGCCAGGGATGTCGGGGTCCCAGGCGGTGATGCTGTTGTAGTTGAAGCGGTCTTGCATCCCGATTTCTGCCACGTAGCGGGCTGCACCACGTCGGGCTTCTTCGGTCCACGTGTCAATGCCGAAGGGTAACGTATCGTTGATGCTGAGGAACCACTCGGTGTAAGCTTTCATCTCGTCGATAGAGGGGGCCACGATGCCGACCAGGGTGGGGATGCCTGTCTCCAGTGACATCTCTTCCAGCTCTTTGATCCGATCCTGGTAGGCGACTTTGTTCCACGTCGGCGGCTTGCGTTTGGTGACGAGCTTGTCCTTGGCCTGGAAGATATTGGCGATGAGCAGCGGCGGTCGCTCGCCTGGCTGGCCGCCTACTTCAACGTTCCAGATTCTCATGACCTTTTGGGGCGTATCAAAGCGAAACAGTCCCACCGTGTTGTCCTCCTTCTGAATGAAGTAACGTCATCAGCCATCTAGCCATCCAGCCATCATCCTGATCCTCACTCCGGCGGCGGTCAGGAGACCTTGCCGAACAGAGGAGTGAAGTAGCGCCATCAGCCATCCAGCCATCCAGACTTCTAACCATCCGGTCCTCCCTGGCGAACCCGTGGCTCCAGATGCTCAACATGTTTGCGAAAGGTCTCCCAGCGCAGGCCGCAGCGCAGCGCCTCCAGGGCCAGTACGTCGTTGGGGCGAATATTGCCCACGTTCACGTTCGGCCCAAAGCGCAGTACAAAGTATTCTTGCTGGTGTTTCAGAGGTGTTTCCCAGATCACATGCTCAACTCCGTCCAGGCCGGCCAGCATCGCGTCGAGGCGCTCCTCCACCACTCGTCCTTGCTCATCGTAGATGCCCACTCGCCGGCCAGATTCTCGAGCCTCGACCGTCACCTTGTCGGCACCCAGTTCGAGGTCGCGCATGATCTGCTCACTGAGTTGGGCTGGGGATGGTTGGTCGTCCGGGTCTTTCTTGCCGACCTCGGTGAAGACCTTGAGGCCCAGGTCCAGGGCGCGCCGGATGGCGTCGGCACGAACCTGGGGGGACAGGTCGAGTGTTCCATCGGAGATTTCGACGGCTGTGAATCCAAGCTCGCGGGCACGTTCCATGTACTGAACACACACATGCTGGAATACTGCGGCCTCGAACAGCGTACCGCCCGGATAGACGTCGATGTCCCGGTCGCGGATGATCTCGATCTTGCGACGGAGCAGACCGTCGTCCAGGAAGGCAGAAGTGCCGAAGCTCAGCTTGATGTGATCCACGTAGTCGCCGGTGAGGTCCAGGAGGTCTTCGGTAGCGCTCAGTCCCTGGCACCGATCCAGAACCATGGTGATGCCCGTCTGGCGCGGTTTGCCGGCACGATCTTGAATCAGGCCCGGCAAGACGCCGTCCCATGCTTTGACTTTATTCACTGTATACCCCCTCCTTCAAGTGATGGCTAGATGGCTGGATGGCTAGATGGCTAGATGGCTGGGTGGCAGACAGCACAAGCCACGCAGCCATCCAGCTATCCAGCTATCCAGCTCCCCCTTCCACCAGCGCACGCAGGCCCTGTTCCACCTGGTGCAAGGTCGCTCCCCAGGGGACCACGGCGGCGTGCCCTTCCACCTCGATTCCCGACTCCAGCAGACAGCACTTGAGCAGCGTCGGCTCGCTCCCTATCTCCGTCAGGCTGCGGGGACACATTTCGAGATACGGCGGTTCATCCCCATAGAAGTGGCGGTGAATCTGCCGGCTGCGTTCACAGCCGATAAGCAACCAATCCTCACGTGGCGGGCGCCCGTCCAGGTAGTGTGTAGGGCCAGGGCCAATCAGCCCACCGGCTCGACAGGGGAACAGATAGGCGGGTGCCGGCGGGTGGCCCTGCGCCATGGCCGACAGGTCTACCAGTTCCGGTTCCAGCACGATGGGCGGCAGATCGTCCGCGTAGGAAAGCACCCTGCGCGCCAGAGCAAGGAGCTTGGGCGGCTCCGGCGGAACGACCTCCACCACCCGAATCACGACAGGCATGGGGTGATGCAGGAAGTTGACGTGGCCGTAGAGGCCCTCGACGATCAGGGTAGCCTGGGAGTTCAGGCCCAGGGAACGAGCTTTGGCTGCCATCGCGCTCGGATTGCCGGTGTCTACCTCTGGGTCTGCTACCCAGACGCATGTATCGGGCAAGGCCAAAACCTCGACTGCCGTGATGGGGCTGAAGAGGGGCTCGGCACTGACCTTCTCGACCCGGGCGACGGCCTCGCCGGCCTGTCCACGCAGGACGACATAGTCGGTCCGACGGTAGGCTTCTTTCCCCAGTAGATAGTTGTGGATCGAGGTCTCGTCCAGTGATATGGGGACGCGCTGCACGCTCACGCGCCGGTAAGGCAATGGAATCAGGTTCTTGTCACTCATTTTCAGACCGCCGTTCAGATAGTGTGTTGGAACTACCGGGATGGATTTCTGCCGCTGCGTCTTTCCGTTGATACCCCCGGCATGCCAGTACGGGTAGCTCAGGGTATTTCGGGAAGGAGGCGTCTACTTTGGCGAGCGTGCACAGGTAGAAGATGCTGCCTCGTGCACTTTTCACCACCTGTACGTGCCTGCAAATTTCACACAGCCCGACTCGCATCAATCTCTCTCGTCTGCCTGCTCCGAGGGGTGTGCCGGCGTCGGCGATGTCACTCCCGTCTTCAGGTCCTCATAGCGTGCCAGAACGAAGAGAAGTGCCGAAAGCCGGTTCAGGTAGGCGATAATCTGAGGGTTATGCAGCGCCCCCTGCTGGTCCAGTAGCGTCACCAGCCGCTCAGCCCGACGCACGATAGCGCGCCCGAACTGTACAAAGCCGCCGCTGGTGCTGTCGCCGGGTACAGTGAACTGCGGCTCCAAAGGGGCTTCGGCTTGCAGACCTGTCATCGTGTCCGCCAGCCAGTCCACCCGTTCCGCAGTGATGTGAATGCCGGGCCGGGCTTCCTCCGTGGTCGCTGCCAGTTCAGACATCATCCAACACAGGTCTCGCTGGATCTCCAGAATCAGGGATGCGCTTCGTTCGCTGTCTGTTGTGGCCCGGGCAATGCCCAGCGCCGAGGATGCCTCGTCCAGCGTGCCCAGAACCTCGATCCGCAGATCGTGTTTCGGGACGTCCCGCTGATCCAGTAAATCTGTATACCCGAAATCGCCCCGCCATGCCATGGGTTCCTCCTATATCAGTGAACAGTGAACAGTAATCAGTGATCAGTAGCCAGTTATCAGTGATCAGATCGAGACTACTGACAACAAACGGCTGATTACTGA
>CAZHMV010000258.1:0-5804 GCA_964532665.1 uncultured Anaerolineales bacterium | reverse complement strand
TAGTAGAAGTAGTCCAAATCGTTCATCAGTCGCAGTGCGCTGCGGGTTGCCAGGACGGCAAAGACCAGCGAGCCGATGACCAGCCCCACTGCACTGTACTGATAGCCAATCATCCGGCTGAGCAGGTAGCCGACCCCGGCATTGACCACCGAGGCCAGCACGATGGCGCGCAATGCCGGAACCGGGCGGGACAGGGAGAAGAAGAAAACCCCGTTGAACAGCCCAACCACCATCAGGTTGTATCCCACCGCACCGATCCAGTAGACAAAGAACGTGATCGGACTCTTGAAAAAGTCCCGCACCAGCTTGATTGCTTCAAAGCGCCGGAGCCACCCGACGGCGTAGTAGGTGCCAATGATGCTGATCAGCGCAATCACGACGAGCAGGATGAACTGGCGCACGTAAAAGCGCGTGAAGTAGCGATTATGCCTCTCGATGTCGAAGGCACTGAACCGCTTCTGGATGGGAATGATGCGGGCTGCAAACTCGTTGATGGTGTATTCCAGCAAGGCAATGCTGAAGACGAGCGAAACCAGGGCCCAGTCCATCCCCAGCTCGTAGGGCGTGCGAAACCAGATGATGTACGGCAGCGGTTGCGCGGAAGCAGACCAACCCACAAGCCGGTCCAGAAACAGATAGCCAAAGTAGAACATGCCGTACAGGAAATAGAGGCGCAAGGAGTAGTAGAGAATGGACCAGGCCGGCAACCGGGCGTCTTTGAAATTGCCTGACACAGATTGGGCGGCTTTGCCCAGCAAGTGGTAGCCGTAGACCCCCACGATCACGTTGGTTCCCAGCAGGCCCAGCCCGTGGGCAGCGTAGATTCCCCAGTTCGTCTGCGTCATCACGATGTGTACAATGCCGACGCCGGCCAGCGTGCTCAGCAAAATGGCTGCTCGCCGCGTATATACGTACAAAACCGAAATGAACAGCCACAACTCGGACAGCAACACGTAGTACATCAGGCTAATCCAGACCATCTCCTGGGTGAAGAAGGGGATGATGAGGTTCAGCGCGTAGAACCCCAGCGCCACTGCCAGAACCAGCGCGGTTCCCAGCTTGATGAGGCCATAGCAGACCTCTCTGGCCAGGACATGGTTGCCGGCCTCGGAATACGACATGCCCTTCCGGCCAATGGCCTGCACAAATCCCCCGGTGACGATGAAGCTCATCACCGTCCCAATGGCGACCACCGTCGCCCGTTCCTCGGTGAACTCGAGGAAGGCCCACAGGGAATAGCGTAGTGCCAGCACAGCGATAATCTGACCGGTCATCGGCAGGGCAAAGAGGGTGCCCTGGAAGTAGAACTTGAGAAAGCGTGCCAGCTTGTGCCACCAACGAATCTCGGGTAATTTGGCCCTTTCAGGTGGTTCAGCTTCCAATCGACGCCGGCAGCGGTCGTAGATCTCCCTGGCCAGGATCATGATGGACCCCTTGACCACGTACCCCGATTTCGGTTCTGTCCAGCGAACGAGGGGTTCGACGCCGTACTTTTCTTCAGCGTCCACATCGCGCATCCCTTTGCTTTCCAGGGTCGCTGCCACGGCCCAGAAGTCCACCGGGCTGCCACAGGTCTCCAGGATGAAGTCCACCAACTCTTCCTTCTCCGCATCCAGGGGATCGGGGTCAAGAATCTCCGGGTCGGGGGTATGGGCCGGGTCTGCCGGCAGTGCAGGCCAGGCGGGATGCCCATCCGTCCTTGGGGCAACATCGGCGGGTTGGACCCTGATGTCCGGCACGGTTGGCTCTGCAATGGACTCAATCTTCATGCCGATCCCCGTGTGTCTGCGCCGTGAACAGGTCGCCATTGCGTCCGTCCTGTTGATCAATGCTCCGCCTGCCGTCGCGGGCATGGTGCCAGAGCGCGCTGCCCCAGTCGCGGAGGGCTCTCGCGGGTAGGGCCAGGCCGGTTGCTCCAGGGCCTTGACGTGGCTGCGACAGTGCCACGTCGTCGGAGGATAGGGCCGGCGATTCCTGCCGAATGGCCTCGATCTCGTGCTCCCAGGCCGCGATGATCCGGGCGTTCTCCGCACGAATGTCGTCCAGGTGCTCGTGCTTGTAGGTAGCCCATTTCTCGTAGCTCTCACGATAGCCGTCTACCGAGGTCTCCGTCTTGAACTTCGCCAGGATCGTCTCGCGGCACTTGCGGGAGAGCTGCTGGCGCAGGTCGTGGTTGGACAGCAGCTTGACGATGCCGGCGCCGAAGGCCTCCGGGTCACGCGGCGGGACGACCACCCCATGCCCCTCCAACGCCTCTCTGACCCCACCTACGTCGGTCCCCACGACCGGTGTCCCGCAGGACATACTCTCCAACACAGTGAAGGGGAACCCCTCAGAAATGCTGGATAGCAGGCTGATGTCCCCGATGGTGAAAATCCGGGCCGGCTGATTGTGGAAGCCGCCGAAACGGAACGTCCAACTGTCAATATCGTCGGCTCCATCGTCGCCGGCTTCGTCTCCCGTGCCGGGTCCCAGCCCCAGCTCTCGCACCAAATCGCGGCATTTCTGGACGTAGGGCGGGTCAGCCTTGAGTGAACCGTGGACAATGACTTTCAAGTTGGGGATGCTTTTCTGCGCCACGGCCACCCCCTTGATCATTGTCTCCAGGTCTTTGAGGGGAAAGACCCGCGCCGCCGCCACACAGGTGGGGTAGTTCCTGAACTCTGCCGGCTTCGGGCCAGGGACAAACACGCCCGGATCGACGCCGTTGTAAATGGTGGTGATCCGTTCTGGACTGCCGCCGAGCGGGATCTCCCAGCGTTGGTTGAAGTTGGCGACAGGCGAGAGTTGATCGGCATAGACGTAGTTCAGCTTCGAGACAAACGTGGACAGATTGATCAGGAAGCGCTTCGCGAAGAATGTGAAATCGGTGGCAGACACGGCGATGTACCGCTCGCGGGCGTAGACGCCGTGGTCGGTGATGATGAACGGGGTGCCGTACTCGAATCTGGCGTAGATGCTCGCCAGCCCGCAGGCCGCAGCGATGGTCGAATGGCTGACGTCCGTCTCCGGCACCGGAGCGGTGAGGGCCATGAGCATGCTGTAGAGCCAGCGCAGCCCCGTTGTCAGGTCGAAGACGCTGGGGTACTCGTGGGGCAGGAACTGCTCCGGATGCTCCCGATAGGGACGCAGCATCTCGTCCTTGAACACATCCCACACTGGTCTGGATTTGAAAGTCAGGTTGTAATCGTATTCCTGAAAATAGCGGAACATGGCCCAGACCGTCGGGCCGTACACCAGTACGTCGGTACCCGGCTCCTCGAAGCCGCGCAGGAAGTGGCGGAAGAGGGGGATGAACTTCTCTCGGATCACTTCCTCTGTAGTCGCTTTCTTCCGCAGGAACAGCTCGGAGAAAGGAATGTTCGGCGGTGCGCGGAAGGGTAGAATCCACTCCGCCGGCTCCTCCGCTCCCCACATCGGCACCTGGATGATCCGCCGGATGTTCGGTTTGTCATCCAGGGGGTACTTCGCCTTGACCTGCGGCGTCCCGGTGACGGCGAAGATAACGTAGTCGATCTGGGGAAGTTCTTCCACCAGGATTTTGCCCCAGGTGGACACGCCCCCGCCAGCAAAGGGGTAGGTCCCTTCGGTCTCGAAAAGCACGGAAATGTGATCAGCCATCGTCATACGCTGACTAGCCGCCGTAGGGCGGCTTTGCAAGGGTTGCCGCGAATTCATTCGCCAGGCGCATCACGCATCTCCGCGACGGCGTCGCTAACCGTGTCGTGCATTTTGAACAGGCGGTTCGTGCGCGTAAGCTGGAAGACCTTCTGCAAGGCCGGCCCCGGACTGGCGAGAGCCAGCCGGCCGCCGACAGCAGCCATCCGCCGATGGGCAGCCACAAGAACGCCCAGGCCGGAGCTGTCCATGAAGGGAACGGCGCCAAGGTCCACCACCACCTGCTGTCCCCCGTTGTCGATGATTTCTTGCAGAGCCCCTTGCAAGGTGGGCGCGCCGGCCACGTCCAGATCGCCGCTCAGCTCTACAATACTGATCGGGCCTTCTGTGTAGATCTGATAGTTCATGTATACCTCCTCTTTCTATTGTGCGCCAGACCTTTAGGGTTTCTGAAACCCTAAAGGTCTTGAGTTCCGTCAAGCTTCATTGGATCTACGCGGGGCTGGCGGGGGTATCACCTCGCCGGCGGCGTTGGCTCGCTCAGCGGCCTCCAGATAGATGAAACATCCATCACATTCTGAATCACCGTGGTGGATGCAGCGGACGTCCGGGATGGTCCAACAGGGGGCGTCGATCGATCGCGCTGGACAGGTGGCACAGGCCACCTCCGGCTCGCCCTTGAACTCGAAGCAAGGTCGGAAGGATGTAACCGCTGTCGCCTGGCCGCGTTGTCGCTCGAAAACCGTCCGCCAGGCATCCACCACCGCCGGGTCAAACTGCCGGCCACGTCGCGTTTCCACCTCCTCGAACAGTCTGGAAGGTGGCATGGCCGTCTGGATGGGATCGGCCGTGGTGCTTTCGACTACGAACTCCGCCAGCGCCAGAATGCGGCCGCCGACGGGAATTTCGTCCCCTTTCAGGCCGGCCGGAAAACCCCAGCCGTCAAACCATTCGTGGTGGGTGCTTACGATTGCGCCGGCAGCCTGGCCATTGGGCAACATATCGAACATGGAAGCCCCGATGGTGGGATGATGGAAGTCGGCCTGGAAACCATGCTCAACCTCCACAATCCCGCACATGCCCACATCGTGGCCCAGGCCGGCCAACTGCAGTGCCTCCAACTGGCTCTCGCTCAAGCCCATCTCCCGACCGATGGCCAGCGCCCAGTCGGTGACGCGGCGGTGATGACCCTGGCTGTGGGGGTAGCGGGCGTCCAACGCCCGGGCCAGCGCATGGATTGTGTCCATGAACTGTTGGTTGAACGCCTCGAAAAGCTGCACGTTCCCTAACACCAGCTCGATCTGCCCGGCAAAGATCTCCAACAGGTTCAGGCTGTGCTCCGCCGGCGTCTGGCCGGCGTCCAGGTTCATCAGCCCCAACACCCCCAGCACCCGTTCCGCGTCCGCCAGTGGGACTGCCAGGATAGCCTGGATGCCGAGCGCCGCCGCCCGGACGAAGTCGGCGACGTAGAGGGAGCGATCTGCTTCGTCCAGCCACTCCAGGAAGCCGGCCCCCGGCGTCAGATCCACCTCATCCAGCAACCCGTCCGGCAGGTCCACCGCCGTGTGCAACCGAATCGCCCCCGACGCGTCGGCCAGGGCGATGAAGCCGGCCTGGGTTCGGCTGGCCTTGACGGCCAGGTCCAGCAGCAGGTTGAGAAACTCGTCCAATTCGAAGGCGGAGCGCAGCATCTGCCGGCTGACGTCGGAGCGGGCCTCGTGTTCCGCGAGCTGTTCCCGCAACCGGTTCTGCTCGCGTGCCAGGGCGACAGCGTGGGCCAGCGGCGCAGCCGCCGACTCCATCGCATTGAACAATTGCCGGCCCGGCTTGTCGGGCACAGGTCCCACCTGCACCACCCCGATCTGGGTCCCCCGGCGGTGCAGCGGCACGGAGTACAGCGCTCCAATCGGCGTGGCAACGATGCCCGCCGTCGCGTACCGCTCATCGCGCGGCAGATCGAGCGGCAGGCCCGCCCCTGCGGACACGACGCTGTCGGAGTAGAGATCGTCTTCGGCCTCGAATGTCTCGTCCACCGGCTCCTGTCTCCAGCGGCCGAGGGGCCCGCCCAGGAACGGCACTCGAGGCTCGGCCTGGGTCCCCTCGGAGCCCGCTCTCGCCGGCCTGGGGTAACGCAGGCGGAGCAACTGGGGCCGGCTTTCGGGGCTATCGGCCAGGTAGAGGGCCAC
>CAZHMV010000257.1:0-5860 GCA_964532665.1 uncultured Anaerolineales bacterium | reverse complement strand
GCTGGCGGGAAGGACGAGACACAAGACCGAACTTGATGTCGTGCGACTTTTTCCCTAATGCCAAAATTCATTCGCCAGGCGCGCGATTATTATATCGCAATGCGACCTCAGGTGGAATAAGACAATCTCCTTATTTGCGATAGGGAAAACGTCCTATTCTCGTAGCAGTTGGGGCGTGCTACAATTGAATTCACCATGCGCTATTACCCAATTGCCCTGAAGATCAAGGGGCGAGACTGTGTCGTGGTCGGCGGTGGGGAGGTTGCCGAGCGCAAGGCCAGAAGCCTTCTGGCTGCCGACGCCCAGGTCACGGTTGTGGCCCCCCAGGCCACGCAAGGTCTGCGCCAACTGGCCGCCACGGGACGGATACAGTTGTTGCAGCGAGAGGTAGCTTCGGGCGATCTGATGGGGGCGGCCGTCGTCATTGTCGCCACCGATGACCCGCAGCGCAACTTCCGCGTTTGCCGGCAGGCCCGGGCGCAGGGGTCTCTGGTCAACGTGGTGGACGACCCGGCCCACTGTGACTTCATCGCGCCGGCGGTCGTGCGACGCGGTAGCGTAACCATTGCCGTTTCCACCGGTGGCAAGAGCCCGGCCCTGGCCGCCGAAATCCGCCGCCGAATCGAGCACACCATCGGCGATGAGTATGGCGCGCTGGCCGATCTGCTGGGGGAGATGCGCGGGAGGGTGCGAGCGGCGATACCGGATGCGGCACGACGGGCTGCTTTCTGGCACACCCTGGTACAGATGGACCTGTTGTTGGACTTGCTGCGGCAGGGCGATGAGCAGGTAGCGCGGCAGCGAGCGGAATCCGTTCTGGCTGCCTGGCAGGAACCGGCATACGAATGATACCCCAGACCAACATGGGCATCGTTTACCTGGTCGGTGCAGGGCCTGGCGACCCAAAGCTCATCACCATACGCGGCGCGGAGTGCCTGACCCGGGCGGACGTCGTGGTCTACGACCGGCTGACGAACTGCCATCAGTTGGAGTATGCGCCGGCCTTCGCCGAGCGGATATACGCCGGCAAGTCGCCTGGTCGCCAGTCTATCTCCCAGATAGCCATTAATCGTCTTCTCGTGGAGCGGGCTTACGAGGGCAAGACCGTTGTCCGCCTCAAGGGGGGAGACCCCTTCGTCCTGGGGCGTGGCGGCGAGGAAGCGGAGGCCCTGGCGGCCGCCGGCGTGCCTTTTGAGATCGTGCCGGGTGTGACCTCGGCGGTGGCCGTCCCTGCTTATGCCGGCATCCCCCTCACCCATCGCGATCACGCCTCTTCTTTCGCTGTAGTCACTGGCCACGCCAGAAAGGAGGCAGCCACCTCTCTGCCCCCCATCCCGGATGCAGACACGCTGGTTGTCCTGATGGGCGTCAAGAACCTGGCGGCCATCGTGGAGCGGATGCTGATTCAGGGACGCTCGCCGGCTACCCCAGCGGCTTTCATTCAGTGGGGAACGACGCCGATGCAGCGGACGGTCGTCGCGACGCTGGACACCATTGTTGAGCGGGCAGCGGGTATCGGTCCGCCGGCTGTCCTGGTCGTCGGCGAGGTCGTGGCCCTGCGGGAGCGACTGCGTTGGTTTGAGGATCGCTTTCTCTTCGGTCTTGGGAGTCTGACTCTCTCGCCAACGGGCGTGCGACGCAACGGGTTGCACGATCAACGTGAACAAGGGGTCGCGCAAGAGCCCAGTCCCGCCCAGGGCAACCGCATCTTCTCAGATTAGCTCAAGGTAGCACCGTCGGTCGAGCGGTGCCCTGAGTGCGAAGTGTATCGAAGGGTAGCCGGAGGCGTATCGAGACCACGGTGCGGCGCTGGCAAAGCAAGTTGGTCTATCGAAGTCACTCGCTGGTCTGGTTTCGACAGGCTCAACCCAAGGATACGGCGTTCCGCAGGCTCCACGCCTGCTCGACTGACGCTTGTCCTGAGTAGCGGCTAGGGTTGAGTAGCCGAGGCGGCGTCCTGAGCTCGTCGAAGGGGTGTATCGAAACCAGCGTACAGAAGGGATCGCCCCATTGATTTCGCCAGATAACGCATTTAGATGCGATATGCGATTGCCCTGCCTGCCACAGCTTGCCTGGACTACGGGAGCAGACCTGGTTGACTGACAGATTTAATGTCGGAAGATTAGAACGATGAGTAGACCCATATCTAGTGGCAATATTGCTGCCAGTCCCACTATATGTGGCTATGATCCTGCCCCAGACCAGAAAAAATGAGAGAAAGATAAGATTTGTCAGTCAATCAGGGGAGCAGACTATAATCTATCTGAAAATTCTCTACCGTACACCTTTCAGGATGAGAGCACCTACTGCGTATATATGTCATCCCTTCGACAGGCTCAGGACAGGTCTGAGGCGAAGCCGAAGAATCCCTGGAAGGCTACAATGACCCTTAACATGGCTGGATAATACGCGATCTGATAACCCAAGTCGTCTTTTTGCCAACCAAACAGGAGCTTTAACTACCCTATCAGGGATTCTTCGGCTTCGCCTCAGAATGACATGACTGCGGCGGTGGCTTGATAACCCGCTTCCCTCAAAAGGTGTACGGTAGAGAATCTGAAAATCGCTGTGTCTACGATGATGGGGAAAGGTGTCAGATGATCCGGGCGTTGGGCTACGTTCTTCTTCGTGAGACTGAGTATCAGCGACTCCTCCTGGTGCGCATCATCCGTACGCCAGGCGTCTTGGGAGGGGAGCCGCGTATCGCCGGCACGCGTATCAGTGTGCGCGACATTGTGGAGTACATGCGCACCTACGATGGCGATATGGGTCGTGTCCTTCAAGAGTTGCCAGACCTGTCGGACGACGACGTCAAAGCGGCGATGACTTACTACGCTGCACACGGGGAGGAGATCCAGGAGTACATTCGGCAGGACAACGAGGCAGAAGAAGAGATGTTGTGTGATGCCGACGTGGTAGTGTGGTCCTGACAGCAATGGCGCGCGTTCGGCTCTACCTTGACCACGACGCTCCCATATCCCTGGTCGATTGGTCGCGGTCACAGGCTGACCAGCCCCTGGCGAATTGCGTACCGCACCAATTCCGTGCTCTTGTGGATGTCCAGCTTGTCCATGATGTTGGCACGGTGGGCCATCACCGTTTTGGCGCTGATGCGAAGCTGCTGAGCGATCTCCTGCGTGGTCAGTCCTTCAGCGATCAATTTCAGCACTTCTCGCTCCCGCTCCGTCAGGCAGGGTTGGCCGGCGTCCTCCCGCGGTTTGTGGATGTAGTGGACCAGCACCTCTCGAGCGACGCCAGGGGGGAGGAAGGCTCCGTCTTTGTAGGCAGCCCGGATGGCCGCCACGACCTCACTGCCACCAGCTCTCTTGAGAACGTAGCCCACCGCTCCCGCCTGCAGCAACGAAACGATGTACCCTTTCTGGTCGTGCTGCGTCAGAACGAGAACTCTGATCTCCGGATGTGTCTCCGTGATGCGCCGGGTTGCCTCTACCCCATCCATGCCCGGCATGGAAATGTCCATGAGCACGACATCCGGGCGCAGGGTCTCCACCTTTTCCAGCGCCTCCTGGCCGTCTACGGCCTCGCCTACTACCTCGATGTCGGGCCGCAAGGAAAGAAGGGAGCAGATACCCTCTCGCAGAATGGCGTGATCGTCTGCCACCAATACCCTGATCCTGTCCTTATCCATGGCTCCCTTCTCCGGCGGACATTGGCACTCGGATGACCACGGTTGTACCAGCAGCCGGCATGGACGAGATGGTGATCTCTCCGTCCACAAGGCTCACTCGCTCCTGCATGCCCAGAAGCCCCAGCCCTCGCTTCAGGTCTGTTGACTGGGCGACCTCATCCGGGTCGAAGCCGATGCCATCGTCCTCCACCGTCAACACGATGGAATTCTTCTGGAAATTGAAGGTGATCCGAGCGTTTGTAGCGCCAGAGTGCTCGGCAATGTTGTTGATAGCTTCCTGGGCCACACGGAAGAGAGCCGTTTCTATCGGCGGAGGCAGCCGGCGCACACTGCCAGTTTGCTCCATGTGCACTCGAATGCCTATCGGTTGCAGTCGCCGCTCGGCATATTCGCGCAGGGTGGTGAAGAGTCCCAGGTGATCCAGCAGGGTTGGGCGCAGGTCGTGGATCAGTTTGTATACCCCTTCGAGGGTGTGTTGCGTCAACTCCCACATGCGCATCAGCATGGACCCGACCTCGCCAAGATCGTCCACTTCGGCTGCCGTCTCGAGCGAGTAGAGCAGAGCCGTGAGGGCCTGGCAGGTATCGTCGTGGAGCCCCCGCGCGATTCGCCGGCGCTCATCCTCCTGAACCGTGATGAGCTGGCGCAGGAGCTCGCGGCGCATCTGTTTTTTCCTGTCCAGGTCCTTGTATAGACGGGCATTTTCCACGGCTACGGCGACCTGGCTGCCAATGGCGCTGAGCAAAGCCAGTTCCTCCCGGCCGAAGTGTCGGGGAGTGCGGGTGCCAAGGCAGAGGCTGCCCAGAGCCGCTCCCTTGGTGAGAAGGGGGACGTGGACCAGGGAGCGGAGGCCGTCTCCCTTCAACGCAGCCCACTTGCTTCCCCGGTACTTGCAGACATCCGCCACGACCACCGGTTGTCCGGTCTCCACGGCACCACCACAGGGAGCGGCACTCAGGCGAAGCCGGGCCATCGCCTCGGTCGCCTCCGGGGACAGGCATCGCTGGGTCAAAAGCTCCAATTCCTCCGTGTGCCGGCGCATGAGAAAAATTGCACCCACGTCCAGCCCGGTCAGCCGCAGAACTTCGTCCAGGGCTGTCTGCATGATCTGCTCCAGATCCAGGGATTGGCTCACAGCCATGACGACAGCGTTGAGCACAGACAGCTCCCGATTTCGTCGAAGCAAAGTTTCTCGCAGGTTTTGCTGCTCCGTAACATCTCGGAGCACTTCAACGACTTGCCGGATTTGTCCCGCCTGGTCCCGCAGGGGTGAGGCCACGATTTCGACGTAGCGCCCTTCTCCGTCGCCATTGGGATGAAAATGGGTCACCCGCACCGACTCACCGGTAGCGAACACGGTCGGAACCGGGCAGATGCAGTCTGGGGACTGGCAGGGCTGCTTCACGTGGTGGGAGACCACGTAGCAGGGCTGCCCGATGGGGGACACTCGACCACCCGCGTTCTGCCGGACCGCGGCATTGACCCACTTTACCTGCAAGTCGCGGTCGATCACGATCACTTCGTCACCGAGGTTGTCCAGGACGGCCTGCCAGTACTCTTGCATCGACCTTACCTCCCGGGAGACCTTTCTGGTGGACTCATCTGCCCACAACGCAACTTCTCTCCCTCCCGCAGGTTTGACACCTTCTTCCGCCAGGAATTGTTGCTACAGACTTTGTCTCAGTAGCAGAAGCATCGTTCATCGCAACCTGCGGGAGGGTTGCTGAGTCGTTGCCCTACAGCCAGGGCACGACGTTGTGTTCCTCCACCAGATCTACAAACCCCTTGTAATCGATCACCTGCACGCCTTCGACGAGCCGGCTGATCCCCCTGGCCTGCAGGTCGGCTTCCAGGGCGTAGACGACGTGATGCTGGGCGGCTTCCCGGATCAGCGCCTCCAGTCTCGTCCCTGACGCAGCAGCGTAGACGCCGTCTTCGTACAGCAGGACGGGAACGCCTGGGGGGGCGAATCGCAGGCAGCTTTCCAGGTTGCCGTGAAGGAAGGGCGATTTGTTCACTGTGTAGAGCATGCTCCACCTCCGGAAGCGCTGTGTCAATTATAGCATACCGCAATCCGACTTGTCACGTTAGACTAGCAGATGTCACAGGGCAATCGCATCTCAACGCAGAGAGGGCGACCCGTTCAAACTGATAGAACTTGCCCCAATCTGTCATTCTGAGCGGCCTGGCGAAGTCAACGCTCATGCCGGG
>CAZHMV010000256.1:2828-5861 GCA_964532665.1 uncultured Anaerolineales bacterium | reverse complement strand
ACATAAGAGCCGCGGACCATGCGATTGGCGATTAGGAACGGATGAGGCTGGACTTTCTGGAAAGGGGGGGCCAGCGCGTATAGTCCACGCCGTAACTGATAGAGGCGCCCGGCCTTTTTCCAGCGCGACAGTTGCCGGCGTACGTCTGTCGGGTGCACGTCGCCGGCCAGGAGAAGACCCGTTTCAAATACCGGCTCATCCCCAACAATCTCGAGCAATTGCCTAAATTCCATGCGAATATTATACCACAAATGGTATATTACTGCAACAATTCCTGGGCCCGCCTTACGTGTCTGCCAATGGCACCGGTGTGGATTACCTGGACTTCTACCACTTCCTTGAAGGGTTGGTTGATTATGAGAATTGGGCTCGGCGCATAGACTACAGGACGAAGCACCGCAAATTAAGGCACAACAAGTCAGTGTGGGCCAACAAGAATCGAATACGCGATGCTTTTGATCGTCTCTTCGCTCACTTTTCCGATTGCATCCTGGTAGTCTCTTATCGCGAAAATGGTATCCCATCTCCTGAAGAACTTCACAAACTTCTCCAGCGACACAAAGGTCAGATAGACGAACTCCACGGGCACGACTATCAGTATGTCCTCAGCAACGGAGCGACGAGAGAGCTACTGCTTATCGCTCAATAATCGCACCTTTTGATGTCAAACGGGAATTCCACAATCCCTTGCCTCCCTGCTTGCAGTGCCTGGATGCGCCTCATTATACTACGAGACATGGAAACGGGGAAGTGTAGATCTGCGTCATAGAGAGTGGCTGAGTGGTCAGCACGCCCCCAATGACTCTCGGAACAGTGGCTTGCCGGCCCATCCACAGTTCCCGAAGGGAGATAATTGTATGAAGCACATCACCTCGTTTCTCACGGCAATCGGCGCGATCGTGGCGCTTTTCCTGGTCGCTGTTGCCCTGACCGGAGCTAATCCGGCGGCCGGCGTCGCTGCCGCCACCGAGTTCTCTCGCTACCTGCCTTTCGTGGCACGGAGCGGGCCGGCTCCGGAGCCGGCAAGATTTGCTGACTACGTCCCGGTGCCGGTGGATGTGGTACCGGATGCGCCGGCCTACACGCCTGATCTGAACGCTGTCATCAACCCTGGACTGGTGAGTGGCTTCACGGATGCCCAGCGGGAAGCGTTGGAGACGAACGGCTTTGTCGTCGTGCCCCAAGCGTACGAGCAGATCCACCAGATCTACCGGGACGCCTATCGGGCAGACGTCCCCGCCTTCGTCACCACCGACGCTCTGCTCCACAGCTTCCACATCCTCTACGACTACGCCCTCCGTCTGGCGGAGAAGGAGCACTTCATCGCCAATCTTGACACGCTCAACGGGGCCATGCTTGCAGCGGCCGAGGCGGACTTCGCCGCTACCACTGGCCCGGTGCAGGAGGCGGCCCGGCAGAACCTGGCGTTCTTTGCCGTGGCAACTAGGCTGCTGACACCCGACGCCGGCGTGCCGGCATCGGTGCAAGATGTCGTGCAACAAGAGTTGGCCCTGATCGACGCCCACCAGGGGTTTGTGGAATCGCCAATCTTTGGCTACAAGGAGGACTACAGCCAGTACGTGCCGCGAGGTCACTACACCCGCAACGCGGACTTCGAGCGCTTTTTCCGGACCATGATGTGGTATGGCCGGATGAGTTTCCACCTGGCGGACCGCGACGACCCCGAGGCGGCGCGGCGGGAGACGCGCGGCGCGCTCCTGATCGTACGGGCGCTCTGCGAAACACAGATTGGGGATGGGCCGGCCCTCGACGTCTGGGAGCGCATCTACGAGCCGACCGCCTTCTTCGTCGGAACGGCTGACGATCTGACCGTCTACGATTACGCCGAGGTCGCCCGGCAGGTCTACGGCGGCCTGCCTGATCCGGGCGCGCTGGCCGACGACGCCCAACTGCAGAGGTTCATCGACACAGCACGGGAACGACGCGCGCCGGCCATCGTCGGCGGCTGGGTGACCGACGAGGAAGATCCGACGGAAGTGACTCAGGGGTTCCGGTTCATGGGCCAGCGCTTCATCCCCGACAGCTACATCTTCCAGCAGTTGGTCTACGACAATGTCGAAGAGTACCAGGGCAGCGGCGTCCCGTTCACCATGTCGCTAACTGACCGCGTTCGGGTCTTCCCTCGGGGTTTGGATGTGCCGGCCGCTCTGGCAAGCGCTCGGGCACTGGAGATCCTTGCCGACGGTGGTGACACCAACTATGTCGGCTACGACGAGCAACTGGACAAAGTGCGGCGCGAGTTCGCAGCGCTGCCGGAGGCGCAGTGGATAGCTAACCTGTATTGGAACTGGCTGTACACCTTGCGCCCGCTGCTGGAGGTGAAGGGGCCGGGCTATCCCTATTTCATGCAGTCGCCGGCCTGGGTGGACAAGGACCTCCATACCTGGCTGGCATCGTGGACCGAGCTACGTCACGATACGATCCTCTACGCCAAGCAGTCCTACAGCGGTATCGTTACGTCCATCACGGAACCGCCGGGCGGTTACGTGGAGCCGCAGCCGTGGGTCTACGCTCGCCTATCCGCACTGACTGCGCAGATGCAGGCCGGCCTGAGCCATCGCGGACTGCTCCACGGCGAGATGGCGATGAAGCTCAACACAATGGAGCAACTGCTGCTGACTCTCAAGACCATCAGCGAAAAGGAACTTCGCGGCGAGTCACTGTCTGAGGAAGAGTATGCCGTCATTCGGAACATTGGCGACACCCTGGAGTACCTGACGACGTTCTCCGACGAGGTCGAGGGGGAGATCACATCGGCGGCTGACGACCGGATGGCGATCATCGCGGACGTGCACACCGACCCGAACACGAGTCAGGTGTTGGAGGAGGGCGTGGGCGACGCGTTTCCCATCTACGTCGTCGTGTTGGTGGAGGGGCAGCAGGTGGTGACGCTAGGTGGCGTCTTCTCGTACTATGAGTTCAAGCAGCCCATGAGCGACCGCCTGACCGACGAGGCGTGGCAGGCGATGGAGCCGAAGCCGGCAAGGCCGGCGTGGACGCAGAGTTTTGTGG
>CAZHMV010000256.1:0-2728 GCA_964532665.1 uncultured Anaerolineales bacterium | reverse complement strand
CCTGGCGGGCACAGTACCCTGATTAATTTCTCGAACTTCATCAACCGCCGGGCAGTGGAATGTGCCATTGTCGAGCTACTCATCACTCATCAGGATTTCGTAGCACACCAGTTGCAGGTCCTCTTCCTTGATCTGCTCCAGCACTGTGGGTTCGATCACCTCGCGGTACAGCTCGTTTTCGACGAAGAAGGCGTCCAACTGCTCGGCCAGAGCCAGGACGCTGCCGTTCTCCCGGAAATCGGCGCGGATCGCCTTCGTCTTTGGGTCCCGCTGGAAGGGCTTCAGGGAGACGTCCATCAGCACCTGGCTCACTCGCCGGCGCAGCTCATCCGGCACTTCCTCGAACAGAGTGGCCTGGTGCAGGGCGTTGTAGAACTCCTTGTTCAACCCCGTCATCTGGGGCCGGATCTTGCGGGCCGACCGCAGGGCCTTGATCTCCCGGAAGATGTCCTGAGTGGCCCGTTCCAGCAGGTCGAAGATGGTGTGCTCCGGGACGACGCGGGGTTCGTCGGGGGCGCATTGGAGCAACTGGAAGATGCGCCGTTTGTCGGTGATAGGGTCGCCACCGTCGGCGGGGTAGAAGCGCCAGAAGTGGCGGTCGCGGGCCTTGAAGGCGAAGAAGGTGCCGGCCACCGCCGATCGTTTCCCGCTGTGAATGCCCAGCGGAATCTCCTGAACCTGTCGCTCGCCGACCTGCTGCAGATACATGATCAGCGGCAGCTTCATCTCATCGGTGGAGACCAGCTCTGCCGCTCGCTCCAGTTCGTCCAGCACCTGACGCTCGCCGGCCTTGATGCGCTTCAGGTCCTCCAGCGACCTGGGGTGGATCACCTCGCCCAGCACGCTGGCGTCCAGACCCACAGTGCGGTCGATGTCGGCGATGCGCCGCTGGAGCCGCTCCACCAGCCGCAACAGGGCCTCCAACCCCTCCTCGGGGAAGCAATTGTAGATGGTCAGCATCTCAAAGGGGCTGCCCAGCCGGTCGATGCGCCCCGCCCGCTGGATCATGCGCACGGGGTTCCAGTGCAGGTCGTAGTTGATGAGCACGCCGGCGTCCTGGAGGTTCTGCCCCTCGGAGAGCACGTCGGTGGAGATGAGGATCTGCAGATCGTCGGCCTGAAGCGCCTGCCGTTCCCGCAGCCCCTCGTCCGTGTCCGGCGTGTTGGCCACGGGCGCGAAGCGTTTCACCAGCCGCTCCCGCTCATCCCCTGGAGTGCTGCCGGTGATCAGGCCGATGGCCGGCTGTCCCGCCTGATCCAGCCACGCCGGGTCCGCCCGCAGGCTCTCGTACAGGTACCTGGCCGTGTCCTGGAAGTAGCTGAAGATTAGCACCTTGTGGCCCTGGAGCGGGCCGGCCAGTTCGGCTTTGACCGCGGCCAGCTTGGCATCCTGGCCGGCCATGCCCCCCGCTGCTTCGCGCACAATCTCGATCCAGGTCAGCAGATCGTCGAAGATGCCCAGGTCGGCTTCCAGGTCCTCCCGGATGGCGTCCAATTCGTAGTCGGTGGCCGCGACCTCGGGTAGCGCGGCGACAAATTCTTCGATGGCCTCAGCGGGTTCCTCCTCTTCCTCCAGAGCGATAATCTTGCGGTGGCTGGGGGAATCCAGCAGCCGGCCTTGCTGCAACAGATCGAAGAACCGCTGCTGGAACGTCTGCTGGCGCTCCACACTGACCTCGAAGGCGCGCAGGGAGCTTTCCAGGCGCTTCAGGAAGGTGGTCTTCATGATGCCGATGAGGGCGTTGTTGCGTTCGACGACCTGTTCGTCCCGATCCCGACGGAACTGCTCGATGTTGTAGCTGACCAGGCTCAGGCGCTCGATCTGGTCGGCGATTTCGTCGTAGAAGCCACGGTAGGTTTGCTCCAGGTTGTACTCGATGGCGCGCAGTTCCCGTTCGGGGAAGCGGATCTCCCCCTTGCCGGGCAGGATCACCGGCTCGCCGGCTTCCTGGCGTTTCTTGATGTCGTAGCGGCTGCGGCGCACGGCCGTCTCCTCCAGGAGATCGAAGAGTTCCGCCGCGCCCTGGTCCACCCGCTTGAAGAAGCCGTTGACGTTGCTGATGCCGTACTCGCGGTAGTAGCTCTCGCTCCCCCGGGTCAGGAGCATGATCTGATGGTACAGGTCCCAGATGGTGTTGTTGATGGGCGTGGCGGTCATCAGAGCAACGTACTTGCCCCGTTTACCGGTGCAGATGAGCTTGTTCAGGTTCTGGTAGCGCCCGGTGCCGGGGTTGCGGAAGTTGTGGGATTCATCGACCAGCACGAAGTCGTAGGCATTGAACGCTTTCCAGTCGAAGTCCTGCCGGCCCATCTCCTCCATGGAGCGCACCGTGGCTTTGATGCCGTACTCATCCAGCTTGGGGCGCCAGAGGAGGTCCCGCAGTTGGGCCGGGCAGACGATGAGGCCGCGGGGGATGTAGCCCCTGCGGCGCCGGCGCAGCAAGTAGTGCTCCAGCAGCCCCATGCCGATATAGGTCTTGCCCAGGCCCACGGCGTCGGCGATGATGACGCCGTGGTGACGATCCAGCAGGCGGATGGCCTCGCGCAGGCCGTCCTGCTGGAAGGCGGCCAGGTCCACGCCGATGAAGGCTTCCGGTGCCTCGGGGGTCAGGCGGTCCCTGAAGTACTCGTAGAGGGCTTTGATGAAGACCTGGAACGGGGAGTAAGGTGCTGCGCCGAACTTGGAGGCTTCCAGCGCCTGGATGAGGTCGTCTTTGTAGTCTTCGGCC
>CAZHMV010000255.1:0-5904 GCA_964532665.1 uncultured Anaerolineales bacterium | reverse complement strand
TTGGGGGAGGGGCCGGGGGAGGGGGCCTACGCATGGCTAATTTAACAATGTCAAGATGACCGCCCAGTACCCGTGGGGATTGATCGGGGATCATTCTACCAAGGCATCGCAACCAAAACGCAAACTGAACGCAAACTCAAGTTGATACACTCTCTTCCAGGTAGTATAATACAGAGGCAAAGTCACTCAATGGAGGAAAGCAATGGCCCATTTGAGGCTTTCTTTGTTGGGGCCCTTCCAGGTGACGCTGGATGGGCAGGCCGTCTCAGGCTTCAAATCAAGCAAAGTGCGGGCGCTGCTGGCTTACCTGGCTGTCGAAGCAGATCGGCCGCAACCACGGGATACCCTGGCTGGCCTCTTGTGGCCGGAGCAGCCCAACCGGGTCGCACGCAACAACCTTCGCACTACTCTGTCTAACCTCCGACATGTGATCGGCGACCGCACTGCAGCGCCGCCCTTCCTGCTGATCACCCGCAACACAATCCAGTTCAACGCCGCCAGCGATTATGACCTCGATGTTCAGACCTTTGAGCGCTACCTGGTCGGTGAGAAGTCAGCGAATCGCCAAATCAGTGAATCGGTCATCGAAAATCTAGAATCGGCCATCGCCTTGTACCGGGGCGACTTTCTGGAAGGATTCTATGCCGACAGTGCCACTTTCGAGGAATGGGCACTGCTCAAACGCGAGCAACTCCATCGGCAGATGATGACCGCGCTCCGGCGCCTGGTTGCCCACTGGGAAGGACGTGGCGAGTACGAGCGCACCCAGTCCTACGCCCGGCGGCAGCTCGAACTGGAGCCCTGGGATGAACAAGCCCATCGGCAGTTGATGCGCTTGCTGGCGCTGAGCGGCCAGCGCAGCGCTGCCCTCTCCCAATACCAAACCTGTCAGCGCCTGCTGGCCGAGGAACTGGGGGTTGAGCCAGCGGACGAGACCACCACGCTCTACGAGCGCATCCGCGACGGCCTCTTGAGCGAAGGAGCGATTTCCACCCCTGCTCCCCAGCCCCCCAGCCCCCCTGCTCCTTTCGTCGCTCGGGAGCGGGAACTGGCGAGATTGGACAGCTTCCTTAACCTGGCTCTGGCCGGCCAGGGCCGGGTGGACTTCGTCACCGGCGAAGCCGGCAGCGGCAAGACCGTGTTGATCGACGAGTTTGCCCGGCGGGCCATGGAGAGGCATGGCAATGTCGTGGTGGCCGGCGGGAAGTGCAATGCCCAGGCCGGCATCGGCGATCCGTACCTGCCCTTCCGCGAGGTCCTGCAGATGCTCACGGGCGACATCGAGGCCAAACGGGCGAGTGGCGCCATCACGCCCGAACACACCCACCGCCTGTGGGCCGTGTTCCCCGACGCGGTGCAGGCATTGGTGAACAAAGGGCCGGACCTGATTGGTCGCTTCCTGCCGGGGGAGGCTCTGGCGTTGCGCGCCGAGGCCTTTGCTCCTCGGGAGGCCGTCTGGCGGACCCGGCTGGAGGAGCTGGCAAAGCGCCACGAGGCCGGTGCTGACCCTGCCGACTCGTCGCAGGAGGATTTGTTCGATCAGGTCACCAAAGTGTTGCAGACCCTGGCACGCCATCACCCCTTGATCCTGGTGCTGGATGATCTCCAATGGGCCGATAGCGGCACCCTGAGCCTGCTCTTCCACCTGGGGCGGCGGCTGGCCGGCCACCGCATCCTGATCGTCGGCGCCTACCGGTCGGACGATCTGGCCCCTGGACGAAACGGAGAACGGCATCCCCTGGAGCCGATCCTCAACGAATTGCGGCGCGACTTCGGAGATGTCCAGGTGGACCTGAACCAGGCCGATGGCCGGCAGTTTGTGGAGGCCTTCCTGGATACGGAGCCCAATCGGCTGGGCCCAGCGTTCCGCGAGACGCTCTACCGGCGCACCGACGGAAACCCGCTGTTCACCGTCGAGTTGCTGCGAGGTCTGCAAGAGCGTGGCGACCCTTCGGCAGGGCAGGCTCTGGTGCGCGATGAGACTGGCCGCTGGGTGGAGGGGCCGGCACTGGACTGGGACCGGCTGCCGGCGCGGGTGGAGGCGGTCATTGCCGAGCGCATCGGCCGCCTGCCGGCCGACTGGCAGCAGATGCTGGCCGTAGCCAGTGTGGAGGGCGAAGAGTTCACCGCTGAGGTGGTGGCCCGCGTACAGGGCACTGACGAAGGTCAAATCATCCGACGTTTGAGCGGCCCGTTGAGCAAACAGCACCGCCTGGTGACGGCTGACAGCGTCCGGCGCGTAGATGGTCGGCGCCCTTCGGCAAGCTCAGGACAGCGCCCTTCGGCAAGCTCAGGACAGCGTCTCTCGTGCTATCGCTTTCGGCACATTTTGTTCCAGAACTACCTCTATCGGAGCCTGGACGAGGTGGAGCGGGCGCGGCTGCACGAGGCAGTGGGGATGGAGTTGGAGACGCTCTATGGCGACCAGGTGGCCGAGATCAGCGGGCAGTTGGCGCGACACTTCGAGGCAGCGGGGATGATTCCCAAGGCTGTGGATTACTTGCTTCAGGCAGGGGACCGGGCCGTGCAGCTCTCCGCCTACGAGGAAGCCATCGCCCTCTTCACCCGGGGGCTGGCGCTACTCCAGAGCCTGCCGGACACACAGGCGCGCCGCGAACAGGAACTGGCGCTGCAACTGGCCCTGAGTGCACCGTTGCTGGCCGCGCGAGGTTGGGGGGCATCGGAGTACGCGCTGACCTGCAATCGGGTCTACGAGCTGTGCCGGCAGATAGATAGTACACCTCAGTTGCTGCAAGCGTTGTTCGTCCAGGCAGACCTTTGCCGGGCGCAAGGAAAGTATCAGGAATCCCTCAACCTGGGGGAGCAGTACTACAGCCTGGCACAGCGCGCCCACGATCCATTGCACGTTGCACTGGCCCATTGGACTCTGGGTGCAACCCGGTTCTTTCGGGGAGAGTGCCTCCTGGCCCGACCTCATCTTGAGAGCGCGATCGCTCTCTACGATCCCCAGCAGTTCCGATCTCTGACATCCTTCACGGGACCGGACATGGGGGCCGTCTGTCTGTCGTGGTTGTCTTGGGCCTTGTGGATCCTGGGCTACCCCGATCAGGCTCTGGAGCGGAGCCAGGAGGCGTTGGCGCTGGCGCAAGAGCTGGATCACCCTTTCACCCTGGCCTTCGCCCTGGCCTTCGCCGGCTGCGGTTTCCGGTTGCTACGCCGCGAAGCCCTGGTCGCTCAGGAAGCCATAGATTCGCTGTGGCAGCTCACGGGCGGGGAAGAAATAACGGCGATGCAGGCATGGGCGATGGTTTTCCGGGGGTGGGGACAGGCTGTGCAGGGGCAGGCCTGCCTTGAGCCGGGTCGAAGGGTCGAGGAGGGGATCGCGCTCATGTGCGAAGGCATGGCCGCCTGGGAAGCCATGGACGCGGTGAGTGGCCGTTCGTTTCAGGCCATTCCTTTGGTCGAGGCGTACGGGCAGGCCGGGCAACCGGATCAGGGATTGAGCGTACTGGACGAAGTGCTTGCTCTGGTGGAGAGGACCGATGAGCGTCTCTGTGAAGCGGAACTGCATCGGCTCAAAGGGGACCTGCTTCTCATGGCCGGCGACGGCGAAGTCCAGGCCGAAGATTGCTACCGCCAGGCCATCGCCGTGGCCCGCCGGCAGCAGGCCAGGTCGTGGGAACTGCGGGCGACGATGAGCCTGTGCTGGCTGTGGCAGCAACAAGGCCGGTCAGCAGAGGCGCGTGAGATGCTGGTTCCGGTGTACGGCTGGTTCACCGAAGGGTTCGACACGCCGGATCTGAGGGACGCCCAGACGCTGCTCGAAGAACTTGGCGCAATAGAGGTCTCGTGCGACGAGATGTATTCCACTGCGGCGTCGTCCTCTTACTGTTCCCAACATGCCGCCCGCCACCCGCCGGCCACCGCCTGCAAGTCCCCGCTGTCAACATCCCCGTCGTCGTCACGGTCAAAGGGCGGGTAGTAGCCGGCCTCTCCCTGCGACACGCCGAAGCTCCGCGCCTGGCGCATCAGGTCCGCCACCGTCACGCGGCAGTCGCAGTCGAAGTCGCCGGCCAGGGTGCAGGCCCGCAACTCCACGTGCAGCCGGCTGCCGGAGGTGGTCCACACCGGCGCGTCCGGCCCCAGGCTCACCGCCGGGTGGCCATCCACGGTGAAGGCGATGCGGTCGCCAGCGTCAGCCCCCTCATCCAGGTCGGGCGTCTGCGGGTCGTCGCCGTAGACGGAGACCAGGTACCAGCCGGCCAGGGTGACTGTGGCCTGGCCGGCCAGCACGCCGGTGGGGTCGTAGGCGCGCACCACGGCGCCCACGAGCAACGGCTCCCCGTCCAGGGTGGATTCGTCCTGGCCCAGGAAATCCACCCACCAGGGGGTCTCGTGGGGATCATCAGCCGCGCCGGCGGTGACGAGCAGCATGGCGAGACAGATCAAGAGCATCCAAAAGCGGTGCATGAGAGTACTCCGTATGTTTTTCCTCTTGCCTTTGCCTCAAAACCATGTTATCATAGAGGTATGACACCAGTCAGGACGCCACCATCCAGGAACCCACGGAGGTGTGAAATGACCACACGAACGGTTACGCTACGACTGCCAGAGGGTTTGTACACTCGTTTTCAGCAAACCGCACGAGCCACCCGGCGCTCGTTGGATGAGCTGCTGCTTCACGCCATGGAGATTGGCAGTCCACCCCGGTGGGAAGATGCCCCCGCCGAATTCCAGGCCGATCTGGCGGCGTTGGATCGCCTGGAAGATGAGGCGCTGTGGCACATCGCCCGCAGCCGCAAAACGGAAGCGGACATGGAACGCTATCAGGAATTGTTAGACAAGAACGCGAATGACCTCCTGTCGGATAACGAACGGGACGAACTGGTCAAATTGCGCACCGAGTTTGACCGCTTTATGCTGCGCAAGGTCCACGCGGCAGCACTGCTTCGCTGGCGTGGCCACCAGGTGCCACCGGCTGAAATGTTGCGCGATGCGGCATGAGCAAACGTTACCTGCCCGCCGGCCTGCGAGAACAACTCTTGGCCGCTGATGATCAGCGTTGCGTCTACTGCCATACCACCGAAGCGAACACCGGGCAGCCCACTAACGGCTCACCACTACCAACCACACCTTCCACATCTGCACCTCGCCCAGCGGCACCCACTGCCGGCCACCATGCGCCGTCCACGTCCCCGTGCCCAACTCCTGACCACCCGCCACCAGCCGCACCGTGTCGCCGGGCTGCGCTCCCTCATCCTCCGGCGTCGTCGGATCATCGCCATAGCAGGCCAGCAGGCCATACTGCCCTTCGGTTGTCACCACTGCCGCGCCGCAGACCACGCCGTCGGGGTCGATGGCCTGGATGAGCGTGCCTGTGGGCAGTGACGTCGAGCCGTAGAAGTTGACCCAGGTGGAGCTCGGAGGAACTCCGAGGAACTGGGGGGAACTCGGGGGAACTTGGAGGAACTCAGAGGAACTCGGAGGAACTTGGAGGAACTTGGAGGAACTCGGAAGAACTCGGAAGAACTCGGAAGAACTCGGAGGAACTCGGAGGAACTCGGAGGAACTCACAGGGGACTCGCCGGCTCTCGCAGTTCCCTGAGTTCCCCTGAGTTCCCCTGAGTTCCCCCGAGTTCCCTTAAGTTCCCCTGCGTTCCTCCGAGTTGTGGCCGGGTATTGCAGCGTCCCTGCCTCCACCATCTTGATCCAGTAGCCGAACAGCGGTTCCAGCGTGTGCAGGGTGTTGAAGCTGTCGTCCAGGTCGGGGTAGAAGGAGAGTGCTCTTCCAGGGTAGCCCAGCACGACGAAGTACTGGCCGGCGATGCTTTGCAGCGCGTCGCGCACCGCCAGAGGCTTGCGCGGCAGGTAGCTCACCAGGTTCCAGCCGGCGGCCAGGCTCAGGGAACGATCCTCGGCAAACTTGGTGCCCACGAAGCGCCA
>CAZHMV010000254.1:0-5909 GCA_964532665.1 uncultured Anaerolineales bacterium | reverse complement strand
TCAGCGGCCCACATGTTGTGGTTTGAGATTTGCGCCTATTCGCTGCGCAAGCCCATGGGGATCGCTTTTGCTTCTCTCACGACCTGGGCGCCCTGGTCTCTACCGTGTCGTAAAAGCCAGGCGTCTTTGGCCCCACCGCGAGTATGGTCACGATATGCTCCTCGCCATCAACGTGATACGCCAGTCGCCATGTACCGGCAATCCAGATGCGGTAGATATTCTTGATTCCCATATCCAGCTCCTTCGCCTTCGACGGATATGGGTTCCCCCTGAGCGCACCGATCGTCCGTCTGGTCGGCGAACGCACGTAGGCCGGCAACGCTTTGAGCTCATCGAGGGCCTCGCGCAGATAGCGCACCTCATAGTGCGTCATGTGACCTGGCCTTCAGATCGCTCCAACTCGTCCAGTTCAGTTTCCGCTTCTTCCCACGTTACAAACTCTGCCTGCTCCAAGCCGGAGAGCCGCTCGCGCACCAATGCGATCAGGTCGGAATCATCCGTCGATGATTCGGCCACGTAGTTGGCCAGTGCCTCGCGGACAATATCTGACAGGTGATCCCCCTGTGCCGCGGACAGCGCTTTGGCCCGCCGGTGCAAGGCAACGGGGATGTTTACCGTATATCGTACAGATTCGGCCATTGTTCTCTCCCTTTGTGTCGCATTGTCGTATATGCGCATTGTACTCCGTAGCCCATGACTTGTCAAGCCGCTTATAGGAGGAGAGGGGAGAGGGGAAGAGGGAGGAAGTGGAAAAGGGAAAAAGGGAAAAGGGAGAATGCTCTAACTTGGTTTATTCCCCTGGGCCGGGGCAGACCTGGGGTTCGTCATTTATCGGCACAACGCTCGTGTCTTGGCCAGCATGGGGGCGGCGCCCAGGCGATCGAAGATCTCGATGGCTTGCTCCAGGAGAATCAGCCCCTCGGCTTCCCGGTCCATCTCGCCGTACAGCCGGCCCAGCTCCAGCGACGTCCGTCCCACTTCAAAGGCAATTTCGGACTGTAGATTCCATGGGACCCTAACATGAGAAAATCCAACTACTACCCTTCGCCCTTCGTTGGGGGCAATTTCAGCTCCCTCTGCGACTTTCAGGCTCTGTTTCAGGTGCTCCTCGGTCGCCTCCAGGTCACCGGCCAGCCAGTGGGCCAGGCCCAGCAGGCGCAGGGCGATGCTCTCTTCAGCGCGTAGCTCTAGCTCGCGAGCCGCTTCCAATGCCTTGTGTGCCATCTCCAGCGCCTCGGACTCGTCGCCGGCTAGCACCGCTGCCTCTGCCAGCCCGCAATACGTCTCTGCCAGGTAGTCTTCGATGTCGTGTTCTTCCAGCAAGCTCAGAGCGCGCTCCAAATGCACCCTTCCTTCATCAAACCTGCTCTTCCTCCCCTTGTCCCTTTCTCCCTTCTCCCCTTCTCCCCTTTTTTCCTCTGCCTCCTGAGCCAGTCGCAGCAGCCCGAAGTTAGTGTGCGCCAGAGCCAGGATGCGGTAGTTGTTCACTTCTTTGCTCAGCCGGCGGGCCTCTTCGAGATGCGCTTCCGCTTCTTCCCATTGCCCCCGGTACACTTCCAGGATACCGATGTTGATGGCGGCGAAGGCGGTGTTGTCTCGGTCCTCGATCTCGCGCCAGAACGCGAGTCCCTTCTGGTCCCACTGGAGGGCCTCATCCCATTCACCCAGGTAGAACAGCGCCGTGCCGATGTTATCTCCCACTCGGGCCAGTTGATAGCGATCCTGCATGGCTTCGTACAGCTCGTAGCTCCGCCGGTAGTGCTCCAGAGCTTGCCGGCTCTGGCCCTGCACGTCCAGGATGGCACCCACGAGATTGGAGCCTTCGGCAATGGCTGTCTTCGCCTCGGTCGGGAGACCCTTCGACGGGCTCAGGGCAGGCTCTTCGGCGATCGGCAGGAGGGCTTCTTCGGCCAGGGCCAGGCCGCGTCGGCATTCCTCCAACGCGGTCTGGAAATTGCCCTGGAGGTAGTGGGTTGACCCGGTGTGGATATGCAGCAGGGCAGCACACGCCTGATCCAGTGGATCGACAAAAGTCTCCGGTCCGCCAGGGACCACGCCCAACGTGCGAAGTCCCTCCTCCATCCACCCAAGCGCGTCGTCCATCCTGGACTGGGTGGCGTAGATACGCCCGATGCGGCGGGCCAGGTCGGCCGCGTGGCGACGATCCTCGGGCGTCATACGTCCCCGGCGCAGCATTCCAAAGGCGTACTCCAGGCTATCCAACGCGCTGGTGAAATCGCTTAGCCGGCTGGCGGCCTCGCCCAGCCCCTCGAAACAGCCCACCCAACGGCGATCCAAAGTTTGCCCCAGGACCTGGATGATCGTTCGCGCCTGCTCATAGTAGTTGCGCGCTGTGTGGTTCGCAAAGCTGGCGCGGGTGTAGTCGCCGGCTGTGACCAGGGCAGTAGCAGCACGTTCCAGAGCCTCGGGGCTGACCTCGCCTGCCATCACATATCGTGTGCCATCGACCCCCTCGGTGATGCTGGTGACGCTGCGGTACAGGTGATAGGCTACCGGTTCGATTGGCGATCCCGCTGTTGGACCAATCTCCAGCCATGCCTGTGCTGCTCGATGGTGGTAGGCGCGCTGTTCCTCCGGCGAGATGCTGATGTAAACGGCGGCCTGCACCAGGTCGTGGGCGAAGCGGAGTTCGTCCTTTGCCCAGTCGTACTGAATGAGATCGCGCCGCTCCAGAGTTTGCAGGTTGTCCTCGATCGTGGTGGGGTCTTGAATCCCCTTCAACATGCCGGCCAGCAAGTCTTTGGAGAATTCTGCCCCCAGCGTTGCGGCTGCTTCGATCACCTGCCGCACACTGCGAGACAATCGTCCAACGCGATCCTGGATGACCTCCTGGACGCTGAGGGGAATCTGGATATCGGTCAGTGGTCGAGTCAGGAGCCAGGTTCCATTGCGGCGAACGAGGGTGCCGCTCTCCTGAAGCGTACGCACCACCTCGGCGACGAATAGCGGGTTACCGCCGGCCCAATCGGCAACAGTTTCGGCGATTTCAGTGGGCGCCAGGTTCTGGAAATGGGTGGCAACCAGGGTGGCGCTTTCCGCCTGGCTCAGTTGATCGAGCACCATAGTGGTTGCGAACCGGCGATCAGACCAGGCCGGCATCCACTCTTCTGGCCGATAGACGGCCAGCATGAGCAGGGGGTATTGGTCGATCCCTTCCACCAACCGCTCCAGGACTTCAGCACTCAATTCGTCGATCTTGTGCAGGTCGTCCAGGATGAGGACCAAAGGGCGCTCTGCCATGATGCTGGCCAGCAACTGGCGCAGCGATCTGACCACTTGCCCACGGCGGGCCTGTCGGTCTTCGGGCAGGGGCGGATCGTCAACGGCGGCCGGCAGCCCCAGCACCGCACAAAGTACAGCGGTTGATGTGCTTACATCGACGTCGTCGATTCCAGGGTGCTGGACCAGCACATCCCGTACAGTTTGCCGTACCACCTGGGGGTCGCCTCCCGCTTCCGCACCGATCAGGTTGCGCAGTAGAACGGAAACAAGGGCATAGGTGGCTGCTTGTTGCTCGGGCGATGGACAGCGCACCATGAACCATTGGGCTGATTCAGAAGCCAACTTCTGGCTGAACTCATAGATCAGCCGCGACTTGCCGATGCCGGCTCCGCCAACGACGTTGATCACCTGTCCATGCCCGCGTTGCACCTGGGTCCATGCCTCCGTGAGTCGCTGTAGTTCCCCTTCGCGCCCGACCAGGGGGCCGAGAAATCCCTCGGGAACATCGGCGTGTGGCCCCAGAATCTCCAGGATTGCGCCGGGCTTCAGGTGTTCTGGTGGAGCAATGGACACTTGCTTGCTCCACGGAGCTGACAGAAACAGCCCCCGACCGGCGTGCAGTACGGCCTCTGTCGCGAGGATCTCACCAGGGCCGGCCTGTTCGACCAGCCAGGCGGCTGCTTCTGCAGGAGGGCCAAGGAGGGTGCTGCTGGCACGGCTAAGGACAATCGTTCCGGTCGCCAGACCAAGAGCGATATCCAGTGGCGCGTCGCTCAGATCGGAAACGGTGTGTCGAGCTTGTTGAGCGGTCCGCCGCAAGGTCCAGGCAGCCCGCAGTGCGCGCTCTGCTGGATCGTCCGAAGGGAGCCTGGGTTCGGCGGACTCGACGGGTCGAGTGCTGAAGATCGCTGTCAGCCCAGCCTGGTCCGTGCGGATGACCTCGCCCCCATATCGCTCCAGCTGCCTGGCCAGGTTGGTGATCACCTGATCGCTGATCTCTGCGACCTGCTCCAGTGGCAGGCCTTTCTGTAGCGCCGACAAGCCACGCAGGCGCGCCGTCAGGATCGTTGCTATAAGCCGTTCCTGCGGCTTCGGTTCTACCAGGGACAGGTCTGGTTGCCCGTACAGAACGTATGCGGCCCAGATTGGGTCATGCGGTTGATCGTGCCAGAAAGCATCCCGCGCTGTTTGTAGTGCTCCGCCGGCAGTTTTGCCCCGCAGGAGGTCTTTGTAGATGGCCAGGGCAAAGGCGCTAGCGCCTCGATCAGGGACCGGCCACAGGGTGCCGATCACGGCCCGGGCGCCTCCCAGGATGAAGGCGGATGCCAGTCCGAGGGCCTCCGCGCCTGCGTAGGCCGGCGCGCCTGCTTCGGTCGCCGCTTCCTGCACCGAGGCACAGGCGTTCAAGAACACCCAGGGTTGGCCGTCCAGACAATCCTGGATCTCGCGAGCAATCAGGGTTTCGCCATTTGCCAACACCAATCCACTGTGGTTCGGGTTGTCCTTCTTGAAGGCAGCGTGGCCAGAATAGTGGATCAGCCGGTACTCACCGCTAGCCAGCGCCATGCGCACGGCCTGTTTGGTGGCTCGATGGACGCCCAGTAAGTACACGTCGGCCTGGGGGATGTGGCGCTCTATCAGGTCTTGCAGGGCTTCGAGTTCTTCGTCTGTGGCCGGCAGGTCACCCGTGGGGTTGCCAATGAACAGCACCTTCCACGAGTGGCGTGGCGGCGGGGTGTTCTGGCGCGGCTGTTGTCCGGACGGCAGTTTGATCTCACGCCCCACGGGCCAGCGCATGCCCAGGTACTGTTGGCCGTCGTAGGTCACTTCCCATGGGAACTCGGCATCGTTGGTGGAGAGGATGAGGGGTTGATTGAGGGGTAGCTGTTTTAGGGCATCGCGGATGCCGGGCGGCAGCAGGTCGCTGTAGATCAGCCGGCCCAGACTCTTGAGTTTGTCTTCTTCTGGTGGTGCATCCTCGCGGTAGAAGCGGTAGAGCAGTTGGACGGTGTGATCGAGTTCAGTTTTGAGGCGTTGCCGGATTTCTGGATCGATGGAGTGGACAGCCGAGGTTGGAGACCCTGCCGCTGGTCGCAGCTCGAAGAAGTAGAGCTGGCCGGCGCTGGTGATGGATAGAACAGCAGAGGAAGACATAGCCTTTACCAGGTGGAAGTGACAAGACGCACTCAAGACGGCATGGGAATACCAAGCTGCTTGCAGATGCGCCTTGCGGTGTAATCTGGAATCTCCCGATGGCGCGGCACTGAGGCGCGGCGGTTCGCAGCGGGGTTTTCCCAGATCGAATGTGCGCTACCTTCGCGCACAAATCGGCAGCCATGCTGACGCAGGTGTCGCAGCAGATCACGCCTTTTCACGGCACTGTACCCTGGGGAACGATGGCAACCCGAGTTGTTGCCGTCAGTAGCAGGTGTATTGGTTCTTCCAAATCAGCATCGGGGTCTGTGATATTAGGATCAGGTTGGGGCAGCGGTTCGCCGTGTAGTAAGTTGGTCTCCGCCATGTCCACCAGGGCACTCGCCAGCAGCCGGCGTGTCTCTTCCAAATCGGCGCCCCACGTGATAACCCCCGGGAAATCCCGCACTTCGCCATGTACGCCTTCGTCGACATACTTATACATGGCCTTCTAAGTCAACACGATCATTTCC
>CAZHMV010000253.1:2671-5941 GCA_964532665.1 uncultured Anaerolineales bacterium | reverse complement strand
TCAGTTATCAGAAGCTGCTCATTGACCACTGATTACTGATCACTGATCACTGATTACTGATTACTGATCACTGGTCTGTTACAATGGAAGGGAGGGACATCATGAAGGATCAATCCTTACAGCCGACACGTACCCTGGATTGTCGGGGCATGATCTACCCCGCACCCATCTTCGAGGCCAAGGAAGTGCTGGAGACCATGGCTCCGGGCGAAATCCTGGAACTGCTGGCTACCGACCCCGGCACCGGGCCCGACATGCCCGTGTGGACCGAACGGGAAGGCTATGAGTTGCTCGCGGTGGGCGATGCGGACGGTGTGCACCAGTTCTACATCCGCAAGCCGGCGGAAAGGCCGGCACCCCAGCCGGCGGGACCCGCTGAAGAGGAACGCCTGTTTCTGATCGTGTTGCGTTCCGGCCTGAACGCGCCGGGGCAGGTACGGGCAGCTCTGATGTACGCCTCGCTGGCAGCCGCCATGGACCAGGACCCCGTCGTCTACTGCGTCCAGCAAGGCGCCGATGTGATGGTCCAGGGGGCCGCCGACAAAGAGGAAACCAAGCCGGGCGCACCCACCATCAAGCAACGCCTGGCTGAGGCCCTGGAAATGGGCGTGCACATCGAGGTGTGCGAGCAGACAGCCCTGGTGCGCAACATCAAAGCGGAGGAACTCATCCCCGAGGCGACCCTGGTGGGCGGAGCCCGGCTGATCGACTATGCCGTTCGAGCACGGGGGAGTCTGACTTTCTAGGTGGCAGCGGACCTGATGTACTTTGAGGAAAGCCGCGAATCAAGAGCGAGGATGAGATGCTGACTCAGGAGGAACGCCAGGCCATACAAGGCTACTTCTACGCCGCCGTCTTCTGGCTGCTGGTGCCGGGAGTGGCCGGCCTCGTCATGGCTGCGTTGCTCTACAGTCCGCCCCTCCAGAAATTGATCCCCCTCCCGCTGCGAGCGTACCTGAATTTCGGCCGTCTGCGCCCCATGCACGTCAATGCGCTCATCTTCGGCTGGCTCTCCATGGTGTACGCCGGTTCCATGCTCTACATCACCCGTCGCCTGACCGGCACCCCCCTCTTCAGCCCGCGCCTGGCCCGCATCACGTGGTGGCTGTGGAACCTGCTGATCGTGGGAGCGGCTGTGACCCTGCTGATGGGTATGAACCAGGGCCGGGAGTACGCGGAGATGATCTGGCCGTTGGATCTGCTCTTCCTGCTGGTCATCGTGCTGCTGGGGGCGAACATCTGGGGCACAGTGGCGCGCCGGCAGGAACCCAAGCTGTACGTCAGTGTCTGGAACTTCATGGCTGCGACCATGATCCTCATCCCGGTCTACGCCGTGGGGAACAAAATCTGGGACCCCTCCGGGGCGTACACCGGGATGAATGACAACATCATCAACTATTTCTACGTGCACAACCTGTTCAATGCCTGGTTCACTACCGGGGGTATTGGCCTGGCTTTCTACCTGTTGCCCCGGCTTACCAGCAACCCCCTCCACAGCCACGGTCTGGCCATGTGGGGGCTGTGGAGCGTATGGACGGGGCAACATCATCAACTCTGGAGCCCGGCACCGGACTGGTTGGAGATTCTCACCGTGGTGTTCAGCATCCTGGCCATCGTGCCCACCACGGCGTTCATGTGGAACTTTTACAAGACGATGCAAGGCCGGTGGGCGAGGGTGGGCCAGGATGTGGCGCTGCGCTTTTTTGCCGTCGGAGCCATCTTCTGGGGCTTCACGTGCATCCAGGGCATAGCCCAGTCGGTGCGCAGCTTCAGCCTGTACGTTCACTTCACCAACTGGGTGGTCAGTCACTCGCACCTGGCCTTCGTGGGGGATTACTCCCTGTGGGCGTTTGCCCTGGTCTACCTGATCGTTCCCGAACTGGTGGGACGCCCCATCTACAGCCGCCGGCTGGCCGAGTGGCACTTCTGGCTGACGCTTGTGGGACTGACCACCTTCATGACCAGCCTCTGGTTGGCGGGAGTGGTGCAGGGTCAGCAGTGGATGACCGGTGGGATTCCCTTCATCGAATCGGTACGAGCCATGCACCCCTACTTCGCCGTGCGGCTGGTCGCCGGCCTGACGATGGGAGTTGGACAGCTCATTTTTGCTTACAACGTGTGGCAGACAGCGGTGCAACGGGTGCCGGCCCACGATGCCTGGGCACCCATTGGCGCGCGGGTGTCGCCGCGATAGATAATGGCTGGATGGCTGGATGGCTGGATGGCTATGAGGAAGGGACACGATGCGCTGGCGGATTGACCAGCAGAGCCTACCCTACCTGATCGTCGGTTCTTTGACAGCTCTGATTCTGGGCATCATCGTCACGATCCTGATCCCCGCCCTGGGGGCACCAGGGCCAACAGCCCTGGCTCATGCCTACACCGAGCAAGAGCTGCGGGGCCGGTTGATCTATCAGCGAGAAGGCTGCTGGTATTGCCATACTCAGCAGGTGCGCGCACCAGAAGTGGGCATTGGCACGGTGTTGATCAAAGGAGACATCGGTCCCGAGTCTGTGGCCGGCGATTATGCCTACCAGAAGCCCGTGTACTGGGGCACCGAGCGTCAGGGGCCGGACCTCAGCCACGTAGCCAGCCGGCCGTACGGCGCGACAAAGGAGTGGCAGATCATACACCTGAAAGACCCCCAGTTGGTCAATCCTGGCAGCGTCATGCCTTCGTTCTCGCACCTGCCGGAGGATGAACTGGAAGCGCTGGCAGCTTATTTGTTGACGTTGAAGTAGGAGCGGGGCATGATCTTTCCGGCTACCTGGTTGGTATGGGCCACACTGGCCCTCATCCTGGTCCTTTTCTGGGGGGCCTACTTCATCGCTCGGGCGACCGGCCAGTTCGACGACCTGGAGGCAGTGAAGTACAAGGTGTTGGAAGACAACCCTTCGACAGACTCAGGAGACCATCAGGACGATGAGCGGCAATGAATTCAAGGACTTCGCTGGCGAGATTCAGACGGGGCCGGCGACACGGCCACGCTGGCTAACCATACTGCCGTATTTTCTGGTTCTCGTCGGGCTGGGGTATTTCATCACGACAGCCGGCGACGGCGGATTGGACGGGCCGAATCGCGTCTTTCTGGTTCTGTTGGCCATCTGGCTGATCTACACGCCGCTCGCCGTGCGCAGGAAGTGGTTCAAAATCTCTCTATGACCCGTCTCCAAATCACGGAGCACAGTCTGGCGAGGGACGCACATATATGCAATGCAGTATCGTATGCTGACCGATGACTGAAAGGAAATGAGGAGCGATGAGTGAAGA
>CAZHMV010000253.1:0-2571 GCA_964532665.1 uncultured Anaerolineales bacterium | reverse complement strand
GAGGAACTCCATCGCCGGGTAACCAGCACGTCCCCGGTAGGCAGCGTCCTTGCCCGACCAGTAAACGTGCAGACTGAACTCGTCAAGCGAAGGATTGCTTGACACCCTGATCGCGTCCCTCGTCAGGCTACGTTATCCATCACAAGGCTACCCAGAAAGGAGGACCCAATGCCCATACTATGAGTCTGGCAAGTGGCCTACGCTTCAGCAGCGGCCATCGAAGGAATTCGACGGCTGTTATTCGGAAACGTGCTAAAGCACGCTGCGGCACCACAACAATACGTTTCAACGTGTTTGGGTATCAGGCTGCGAATTCACTCGTGGTCTGGTCAAGCGATGACCAACCCATACTATCACAGGAGGTGAAGGAGAAATGGCAGTCAGTGAGGAGCGCGTCCAACAAGCCAATGAGTACATGAAAGAGAAGATGCTTTTCACCCCTCGGATGTTTCAGATCATCAATACGGTAGCTCCTGAGGCGGGAGAGACCTTCGCCGATTTCTACAACACCATCTGGCAGGATGGAGCGCTATCGCGCAAGGTGAAGGAGCTCATGTTCACAGCCATCGGTGTGGCCTACCGCTCGCCAGCCTGCCTGATCCACGTGATCCCGGCCATCGAGGCCGGCGCCACCGACGGGGAGATTTTCGAGGCCGTGGCCGTAGGAATGCTGGGCGGCGGATTCGTACCCAACGGACCGGGCATCCCCTACGCGTTCCAGTACGCGGTTAAGGTGCTGGAGGTAGCCCAGAAGTACCGGGCCGGGGAGGACTGGGAGTACATCGAGCCCGCCGAATTTAGGGTATAGATCAACGCGAGGGCCAGGGAGCAGAGGAGCAAGGGTACAAGGAGTCTTCTGAGTCAAGGTGACAAGGGAACCGGGAGACCTTCGGTATGATTGAAGACCCGCAAGCCGTGGGGATCCCTGTCACCCCCTCTCCTTGTCCCCTTGTCTCCCTTGCTCCCCTGCACCCCCGGCTCTCCTGAGGGCGAAAGGAGCGGCGTGAATTGTGACACCAAAACAGGCGATTCTCCAGGCTTTTGAACAGGTTCCCAGCGATCGAGCGCCGGCCACTGTGTTTGGTGGCGGCGTGTGGACCATCCGCCACTGGGGCACCCAGTTTGGCGAGATCATTCGCGATCCCAAGGCATACGCAGAGATGATCATCCGTACCAATGAGAAAGTACGCAGCCCGATGGTGTACGTGGGATCAGGCTTTAACAACTACCTGGCAGCCGCCATGGGAGGCCGCATCAAGGAACGACCTTTGGGTGCACCTGACCTGGATGAACCCATTATCCAGGAAAACGCCGACGAACTGGATGACCGCAATGTGGACGACATCGCAAATGATGCGGTGATCCAAAATATCTGGGAGGCCACGCGGCTGGTGGCCCAGGCCATCGGGGACGACGTTGTGGTGACCACCACGGCCTGGGGACCCTTCACCCTGGCCGGCCAGATCTACGGGGTAGAGGATTTTATGCGCTCCACCTACAAGAAAAAGACCCAGGTGCACAAGACCCTGGACTTCGCCACCCGGCTCCTCAAAGCTTTCTATCGTCCGCTGGTGGAAGAGAAGGTCATTCCCTTGATGAGCATCGCCGACCCCACCGCCTCCGGAGACCTGATCTCTGCGCGGGTGTTTCGCACCTTCTCACAGCCGTACCTGCAGGACCTCATCCGCTGGGGGCATGACCACGATGTAGCCACGTGGCTGCACATCTGTGGCGACACGACGGATAAACTGGACGACATCGCAGCAACCGACGCCGACTGCTTCAGCCTGGACTACAAAGTCAACCTGGCAACGGCCAAAGAGCGGCTGGCCAGTCGCATGTGCATCGCCGGCAACGTCAACCCGGTTGCCGTGCTGGACCAGGGCACCCCGGACGACGTCCGAGCGTCCAGCCAGGCATGCCTGGATGCAGCGGCGGCCGGCGGCGGCTTCATCCTCACTTCCGGCTGTGATATCCCACCCACGGTACCCGAGGAGAACCTGCTGGCCATGTTGGAGCTTGCGAACTGATGCAGGATGTTTTTCGGTCCACAAATTCACCACAGACAAGTGGTGTAATTTCGCAGGAGGGAGTGAACAAGTGGCAGGTCGGGCTGACCGATATGTGGACAAGCTGGCAACCCTGGATCTGAACCGCTACGAGGCAGCCGTGTACGTAACCCTGCTTCAACAAGGCGAAGCCACTGCTCTGGAGTTGGCCGACCTCTCGGGCGTGCCCCGGCAGCGGGTGTACGACGTGCTGGACAGCCTGTGTCGCAAAGGGCTTTGCCGGCGGAAGGAGGATCGCCCCCGGCGACACGCGGTTGTAGACCCGGAGACGGCCCTGCCGGCCATGCTGGAGCAACGCCGGCGCCAGCAGCAAGCCGAAAACGAACGCTATGCCCGTCTCATCCAGGAGTTGGTGACCGAATTGCAGGCAGTGCGTGGTAGCCGGCCCGCAACGGAGGTCTCGCTCAGCGGCGACAGCCTGGAACGGCCGGTGGGTGGGCTGTGAAACGCGCCTGGCGAATGAATTCGCGGCAACCCTTCGACAGGCTCAGGACGTCGCCCT
>CAZHMV010000252.1:0-5956 GCA_964532665.1 uncultured Anaerolineales bacterium | reverse complement strand
ACGTTGGACACGTTCTCGAACTCCCACACCATCTGCACCAGTTGGTCGATAGTCTGACCGTCCAGCACGTAGGCGGTGATCCAGCGGAACTTCTCTTCCAAGGATGCTTCGTCCCATTCGTGGTGTCCGCGAGTGACGACGCCGGAGTCAAGTCTTCGACCATCGGTCAACGTGATCTCCACACGGCCGGCGAAGTGTGCGTCGGGATCGGGCGCACCGGTGGTGGCGAGCCGGTTCATGCGCTCGATCTCCGGGTCTTCGACCACCTCGATCTTGTCCGCCAGGGCTTTCACTCCCTCGTCGTTGAGACGATGCTCCAGGATTTGGTTGGGACCCACTTCGCCGTCGATGAGCAGGGTCGCCAGCGGCCACTTGATGCTGAACTGGGCCTCCTCTGTCGTCTGAGGGTGACGCTGCAACAGCCGCCAGCCTTCCTGGAACGTGCGCACCTTGATATGAGCGATCTCCTCGATCCGAATGTCGTATTCTTCGACCACTTTGAGCGCGGCCACGAAGGCGGCATGGCCCCAGCCGCAGGAGCACCACCGCTTGATGCCGACTCCGTCTTCCATGACGTACTCGCTGCCCAACGTGGCGACCCAGTCGCGATACTGCTCGAAGCCGAGGATGCTGGGGATGCCGGTGAAGCCACGTTCGGCCAGCTCGGCAGAGACCACGCCGTTCATAGCCCCCCAGCCGATGCCATGCTTGACCATGGCCGGGTGGTCGATGTCGCGCATCATGGGGAGGTTGGGGGCGTGATACTCGGCGATGCCCAGGGCGTGTTTCAGCGTTGCGTGATCCAGATTCATCAGCCGGCCGGCAACCGCCGCACAGGCCACCGAGCCCCACGACCCGCAGGCTTGATAGATGCCATGGTGATCGTGCCAGCAGCGGGCAGTGCGGCTGGCGATCTCGTAGCCCACCACCATTGCCTCCAGCAAAGCCCGCCCGCTGGCTCCGGTCTTCTCGGCTACGGCCAGTGCCGCCGAGAAAACCTGCACGCCAGGATGACCTCGGGCGTATCGGATGTCGTCGTCGATGTCCAGGGCATTGCCGGCGTAGGCGTTGGCCAGCGCGGCCCCCGGTGCGGTGGAACGCTTGCCGTGGAGCAAGATGGTGGCCTCGTCGCCAGGCATCCGCTCGGCGGCGTAGCCGGCGGTAATCCGACTGATGCGCGTCAGGGTGCCGCTGAGCACGGCCCCCAGGTCGTCCAGGAGGCACATCCTGGCGCGGCGCTGCACTGAGGCCGGCAGCCTGTCCCAGCTCGTGTCCAGGATGAATGCCGCAGCAATGTCGTTGCCGTCCACTCCTACCCTCCGGTATTCTGCTCTGCCTGCTCTAAGAATAGTTGGCTAGATGGCTAATGGCTAGATGGCTGAGCGGTGACAATGTGAGCCATCCAGCCATCCAGCCATCCAGCAAATCTTGTGCTTCATGGATCCCCGTAGGGACGTGTTGACTGCTCAACAATGGCATGGACAGCCCTGGCCACGTCCTCGGGCAGTGACTCCGGCTTGTGCTCGGCCAGGATGGCCTCTACCCGCCCGGCGGCTCGCTCCGCCAGCGTCTTGCTGCCCCTGGCCTGCCAGTTGTTGTAGTTGTCGCGCTCGAAGAGGCTGGGATACCAGCGCTCACGAAAGTGCTTCAAGGTGTGCTCAGAGTCCAGGAACTGTCCGTCGGGACCGACTTCGTCGATCAGATCGAGGGCCAGCGTCTCGTCGCTGACCTCCACCCCGCGCACGAAGTGCTCCAGCCAGCCCAGGATCTCGTCACAGATCGCAAGTTGGGCCAACGACCCGGACAGCCCCGATTCCAGGTAGCCCAGGTCGTGCACGATGTTGCCCCCACACAGAGCGTCGGTCATCAGGGTGAGGGCTGCTTCGATTGCGGCTTGCTGATCCACCACCTTGGAGTCGCTGCAGCCGGCGATGGTGAACATAGGCAGCCCCAGGAAGTGGGCGAAATCGGCTCCCGTGGCTCGCCTGTCGGGGTCGGCGTAGGGCATGACCGTGGTTCGCATGTCCAGCATATCGCCCCCCCAACCACGCACAATCACCGGCGCGCCCTCTCGCTTGAGCTGCGACAGTACCAGACCCGCAAACGTCCCAGCCTGGGCCACCGCCAGCGCTCCGGCCGGCGTAACAGGCGCTGTCACGCCGCCCTGCGAGGAGGGAGCGTATATCGCCGGCAGCCCCTTGTCCACCAGGTACAGCAGCTTTTGCAGTGCCTCCTGGTTGTGGCGCAAGCCAGTGGTGACGTTGATGTAGCAGACGGCCATCGGATTCTGCCGCAAAGCCTCCGGCCCACCGACCACGGCCTCGGCCATCTCTACTGCGTCCACACAGCCGGAGAAGTCGGGGGCAATGAACACGATGGGCTTGGTGGTGTGGTTGAGCATTGCCTCCATCTGGTAGCGGTCGGCGATCTCCTGCGGCACATCCGTGGGCAGAAACATGGACATGACAAAGTCGATGTGGGGAAGGGCATCGGCCACGATCATGCCATCCACCACGTCCTGTAACACCGGCTTGCGGCGCTCACCCGTGCGGTGATCGATGATGTTCATGCAATCGGAGCCGGGGCCGAAGAAGCTGCGATAACCCTCCACGGGCATGACGCGGTTCCCGTGCCGGTCGCACAAGACCACGCGCTTGGGGACGGTGGTCAGGGCCCTCTCGACAAGCCAGGCCGGGATACGCACTCGGTTGCCGTCGGTGGCGGATACGCCGGCCTTCTTGAGTAGGTCCAGCGCCGCCTGGTCGTACAGGCGCACGCCGGTGCGCTCCAGAATCTCCAGGCAGGCCCAGTACAGCCTCTGGCACTGATCCTGCGAGAGCCGGCGGAACTGGACACTGGGAAAAACCTGCTCGTTGCTGCGAAAGTCGGACATCTTGGCTATCTCCTTGGTGTAGGAAGCACGTCTTGTCTTGTTGTCACTACCGGCTCCACCCGACGGAGTTCCTCCAGCGGGATGTGGCACAGAATGCGGTGGCCACCGCCGGCATCCCGCCAGGGCGGGCCTTCCACCTCGCAGATCCTGCCCCCATTGGGCAGTTGCTGCCGGCGCGGACATCGGGTGTGAAACCGGCAGCCGCTGGGCGGATTCACCGCACTCGGCACGGTTCCGCGCAGGCGAATGTGCTTTTGCTCTACCCTCGGGTCGGGAATTGGCACGGCCGAGAGGAGCGCCTCGGTATACGGATGATAAGGCGGGGCGTAGATGGCTTCGGCCGGGCCGATTTCAGTGATCTGACCCAGGTACATCACGGCCACGTAGTCGGAGAAGAAGCGCACAACGCTCAGATTGTGCGCGATGAACAGCATCGTTGTGCCGTGTCGCTGCTGTATGTCCATCAGCAGATTCAGCACGGCCGCCTGCACGGATACGTCCAGCGAGGACACCGGCTCATCGCACAGAACCAGGTCGGGCCGGCTGGCGAAAGCCCGCGCGATCCCAACCCGCTGCTTTTCGCCGCCACTCAACTGGCGCGGATACCGGTGATAGTAGGCTTCGTCCAGCCGAACCGCATGCAGCAGACGGATCACCTCGTCGTACACCTGGTCCGCCGGCACGGTCTTGAAGCGTCTCAGCGGGCGGGCAATCTGCTGGCCGACGGTAAACGAAGGGTTCAGGGTCGAATCCGGGTTCTGGAAGACCATCTGCAGTTCCCGGATCAATCGCACGTCCCGTTCCGAGACGGGTTCGGAAATGTCAAAGCCCAGGAACTCTGCCTCGCCGGCGGTTGGCGTCTCCAGGCCTACGATGGTTTTCGCCAATGTGCTCTTCCCGCAACCGGACTCACCCACGATGCCCAGGGTCTTCCCTGGCGGCACCTCCAGGCTGACCTTATCTACCGCCTTTACATACTGTTTCTCGCCCAGGCCGATCAGGCTGAGCACAGACCTGGACTCCTGTTGGTAGTACGTTCGGACACTATCAAGCTTCAGGATCGGTGGCTCGCCGTTTGCCTGTGGCCGGGCCACGGCCGGCTCCGGCAATTCCAGGTCGCCCGGCGGCTGCCATCGATCCGCATCGATCTGCTCTGCGCAGAAGCAACGTGCACGATGTCCGGGCTTGACCCCGCGCAATTCGGGATGCTCCTGGTAACAGCGATTATCCGCATAATCGCAGCGTGGCGCAAAGGTGCAGGCGTGTTTAGGCCGGTCTCTGGGGGCCGGCACCCTTCCGCGAATGGGGTACAGCAGACTGCTCGCTTTGGTAGCGCCCAGGCGGGGCACGCAGCGCATCAGGCCCTGGGTGTAGGGGTGTTGTGGGTCGTCGAAAATGGCCTCAACCGATCCGCGTTCAACGAGCTCGCCGGCGTACATCACGCCTACGTGATCACTTACGCGCGCCACCACGCCCAGGTTGTGGGTGATGTAGATGATGCCGGAGTCGAAATCCCGTTTCAGGTCATCGATCAGGTCCAGCACAGCAGCCTCAATGGTCACATCCAGGGCGGTGGTTGGCTCATCCATGATGAGCAACGCCGGGTTGTTCAGGAGCGCCATGGCGATGACGACCCGCTGCTGTTCTCCCCCGGATATCTGGTGAGGGTAGCGAGTCATGACATCGGCAGCATCCGACGTGTAGACGCGTTCCAGCATGGCGATGCATTTCTCCCACGCTTCCGCTTTCTTCATCCGTCGGTGCGTGGTCAGCACCTCTGCCAACTGCTCGCCGAGCGTCAGCGAGGGGTTCAGGGCCTGCATCGGGTCCTGGTAGACCATGGCGATCTGGTTGCCGCGCAGCTTGCGCAGTTCCGCCTCAGAGCGACCGATCAACTCCCGTCCCTGGAATTTGATGCTGCCGCCGACGATCTTGCCGTTAGGCCCCAGGAAGCCCACGATACCGAAAGCCACGGTGGTTTTCCCACAGCCCGATTCGCCCACAATGCCGAAGGTCGTCGCCTGGTGGACGTCAAACGAGACATTGCTGACCGCCTCAACGTCGCCCCGACGCGTCTCGTAGGAGATAGCGAGGTCGCGGACTTCCAGGATGGGTGTTTTCATAACGCAGGCCCTTATTGGTACTTCAACGACTCCTCACGCAAGCCATCTGCAAACAGGTTGAGTCCTACCACCAGGGAAGCGATGGCCACGGAAGGCCACAGTGAAGCCCAGGGGCTGCCGGCCAGGATGAACTGGCGCCCTTTGGCCACCATGCTGCCCCAGTCTGGCGACGGCGGTGGCAACCCCAGGCCCAGAAAGCCCAGCGTGCCCATGGCGAAGATGGCGTAGCCCACACGCAGCATGGCATCCACGATGATCGGCCCTCGGGCATTGGGCAAGATCTCGACGAACATGATGTACCAGGGGCTTTCACCCCGCGTCTCAGCCGCCCGGATATAGTCGCGGGTGCGGATGTCCAGGGCCAGGCTGCGCACCAGGCGCGCAATTCCGGGCGTCCCGACAACGGCGATCGCCAGCACGACGTTGACCGCCGAGGCTCCGACAGCCGCAATGATGATCATGTAGAGCAGAATGACAGGGAAGGCCATCATGGCGTCCAGAAAGCGCATGATGATCTCGTCAATCCAACCTCCCAGGTAGCCGCCCATCAGTCCTAGTGTGGAGCCGGCCACCAGGCCCAGGAAGACACCCCACAGGGCCGTGCCGGCTGGCAGCCAGAGCTTCTCGGTCACGGGCAGAATCACCAGAACCACCCGCGCGCCGTAGATCAAGCGCGACCAGAGGTCCCGTCCCAGGCTGTCAGTGCCCAGGGGATGTGCCATTGACGGACCTTGATTCTGAGCCGTGTAGTCTTGCTCGGTCGGCGTGTAAGGTGTCAGGACAGGTGCGAAGACAGCCACGAAGACCCAAAACAAGACGATTGCCAGACCAAACATGGCCGTTTTCGACGCGAAGATGATGGAAATGCTGTCCCAAAGGCGACGTAAGCGAGACGGGCGTAGCGTTGCTGCCGGCATGGTTCGTTCGCCTACTGCCACAA
>CAZHMV010000251.1:0-5997 GCA_964532665.1 uncultured Anaerolineales bacterium | reverse complement strand
GGCGACTTCGCAAGGGTAGGCGCGGTTTCAACCGCCGGCATCAGGAAGGCTGAGTAGTAACCTACGCATTGCGTTTTACGTCGAGGATAGGTCTCTAATGCTGTTTGTCGTGATCGGCGATGCTAAACCCGAGGCCACCCTGGAGCAGATTCGGGCGAATCGCCGGGCTTATGTGGCCTGGGAGCGGGAGAGTGGGTTCGCCGGCCGGTATCGGACCCTGGCCCGCTACGAGGTGGTGGGGCGCTCTCCCAAACGCACCTTTTGGATCATGGAGGCGGATGATCCCTTGATCATTCACGATCTGCTGGAGTTCTTTGGTGACGTCTGGCATGTGGAGGCATTTCCCGTAATTGAACGTTCCATCATTAATGTAGTGAAGACTGCGGAGGCAAAGCATGGCTGAGTATCGGATTCTGTACTGGAAGGACATCCCCTATGGTGTGCGAGCGACCGACGGAGACCGACGGGCGACTCGCCAACTGCCATCGGTTTTTGAAGCCGCCGTCGATGCGGCCGCCATGGTCGAGGGAGCTACGGAAGAGGAAGCGTATCGGGCCGGCTTCCGCTGGGGTCCCGTTCAGCAGCGAGACGGTGATCCTGAAGCAGTCGCTGATGCCGTGGTCGAAGAGCTTCAACAGTCGTACCCGCATGAGCATCTGGCCAGGTTGGCCCGTCGGGAGATGTGACAGTGGGCGAGCACGATGTGACAACCAGGTCATTGCGGACAGTGCTGGAACGGCGGATTCAGACTCTGCAAGCCAGACCATCTAGGGCTCAGGCTGTCTTTCGCGTCGATACCCGACTGGTTGATACGCTCCTGTGCCAGGCGCAAGTTCGGGACCTCCCGCCGGTCCTGGTGGATGAGCCGCCGGCCATGGGCGGGAGCAACCAGGCTCCGACGCCTGTCGAGATGGTGCTGGCTGCCCTGGGGACTTGCCAGGAGATCATGTACGTGGTGTATGCTCAGCTCATGGGACTGCAGCTCAACGGGGTCGAGGTGAAACTCAAGGGCTACCTGAACCTTCAGGGACTGTTCGGTCTGGCGGAAGAGGTCCCACCCGGGATGACTCGTGTCGAATACCAGGTTTTCCTGGATAGCCCGGAACCGGAAGAGCATCTCCAACAACTGGTGCAGGCGGTAGACACCCATTGTCCCGTTCTGGACATGCTCACCCGGCCTGTCGAAGTGGAGCGCCACGTTACTTTTCAACAGGGAGCACACCATGGCGACGGCTAACGTCCATGCCGGGGATTGTGGTCACAGCGCGGTCATCGAGGCACGTCAGATATCCAAAGATACTGTTCAGATCACTATCTGCAGCGCCTGTGAGATGCTCACGGCCATGAACGACGACCTGGCCACGGTGAAGTGGCGCGGTAAAGGCCACGAAGTCTTCCGGCCAATTCCCGAGTCGGCCATCTATCGCTCAGCCGGCTGCCACATTCGCCACCCAGGCTGCCCCGTACCGGCAGCGGTTATCAAAGCCATCGAGGTGGAAGTGGGCGTGGCCCTGGCACGAGATGTCACCATCCACATCTTCGAGAACGGAACGGAGCCAGAGTTGAGCAGAGGAGCAAGGGAGAGAGGGAGATAAGGGGACAAGGAGACCTTCGACATGAGTGAAAGCCTGCAAGCTGTGGGTCTCCTTGTCACCCCTTCTCCTTGTCCCCTTGTCTCAGAAGGGCACCTTGCCGGGGGAGGGAATCGCGTAATATGACAGAGAAGGCAAAGCACCTGGTGATTTTTCAGCCGTCCGGCAGCCGGGGCTATGTGGAGGACGGCACACTGCTCCTGGAAGCGGCGCGCCAGTTGGGGGTGGAGATCGAGGCAACTTGTGGCGGACGCCTGATGTGCTCCAAGTGCCGGGTGCGCATCGAAGAGGGGTTCTTCGAACGCTTCGGGGTCGAATCCGGCATGAGCCATTTGAACCCGGTGCTAGAGAAGGAAAAGGCATTCTTTGTCTCCAAAGGTCTCACAGAGCCCAACTGGCGACAGTCCTGCCAGGCCGAGATCCACGGCCCTCTGGTGGTCTTCGTACCCGAAGAGAGCCGGGCTGTCAGGCAGGTGGTACGCAAGTCGGCGCGGGAACTCAACATCCCCATCAAGCCGGCCATACGCCGCTACTACGTGGAGATGGCCCCTGCCACCCTGCACGATCCTCTGGGCGATTGGGAGCGCCTCCAGGCAGCCCTCAAAGCCGAGCATGGGCTGGAGGGCCTCACCATCGACTACCAGACCCTGGTAGGGTTGCAGGAAAGCATCCGCCAGGGTGACTGGAAGGTGACCGCGCACGTATGGCAGCACCCCGCACCCTTTGAGGAACTTACGCAAGACGCAAGACGCAAGACGCAAGACGCAGAAGTGATCAAGGTAGACCCCGGCTTCACCGAGTACAGCCTGGGCCTGGCGGTGGACGTGGGAACGACCACCGTGGCCGGCTATCTGTGTGACCTGAACAACGGCATGGTGCTCGCCACAGCCTCCATGATGAATCCCCAGACGCCCTACGGCGACGACGTGATGGCCCGCATCACCTACGCCATGACTCAGGCCGATGGCCTTCAGAAACTCCACACGGCGATCCTCGAGGGTCTGAACCAGATTGTGGGGCAGGTGTGTGAGACAGCCGGCTTCCAGCCCACCGAAATTGTAGAAGCCGTGTTGGTAGGCAACACCTGCATGGACCACATCTTTCTGAACATCCACCCGAAATACGTGGGGATCGCCCCTTTCTGCCCGGCGATCCATCACTCGGTGGACCTGAAGGCGCGGGACTTTGGGCTGAAGATCCATCCGGCCGGCAACGTCCATGTGCTGCCCAACGAGGCCGGCTTCGTTGGAGCCGACAACGTGGCCTGCATTATCGCCGAGGAACCCCACAAGCAAGACGAGATGATGCTTCTCATCGACATCGGCACCAACGGAGAGATGGTGCTGGGCAACCGGGAGAAGCTGATCTCGGCCTCCGTGCCCACGGGACCGGCCTTCGAGGGGGCGCAGATCAATTACGGTATGCGGGCCGCCGACGGAGCTATCGAGCGGGTGGAGATCGACCCCGTCACGTGGGACGTGCGCTACAAGATCATCGGGCAGGAGGCCTGGAGCGACGAGCTGTCGCCGGAGGAGATCCAGGCGCGTGGCATCTGCGGCTCCGGGATCATCGATCTGGGTTGGGAGCTGTTCAAGGCCGGCGTGATCGACCAATCCGGTCGCCTCAGCAAGGAAACTCATCATCCGCGATTGCGAGGAGAGGGCGAGCAGCGGGAGTTCGTCATCGCCTGGGCGCATGAGACGGCCATCGGGCGGGACATCAGTTTCGATGTGAACGATGTGCGGGCGCTGCAACTGGCCAAGGCGGCCATGTACTCCGCGGCCAAGATCATGATGCGGCGTTGGGGAGTGGAGCGCCTGGACAAGGTGGTGCTGGCCGGCGCTTTTGGCAGCTACATCAACAAGGTCAAAGCCATGGCCATGGGGCTGTTCCCTGATTGCGAGCTGCGCAACGTTTACGCTGTGGGCAACGCTGCCGGCGACGGTGCCCGCATCGCCCTGCTGAACGTGGACAAGCGGGCAGAGGCCAACCAGGTGGCTCGCCAGGTGGAGTACATAGAGCTGACAGTCGAGCCAGATTTCGAGAAGCAGTTCGCGACCGCCATGCACTTCCCCCACATGCGCGACCCCTTCCCTCATCTCGATCGGCTGCTGCTCAAGGCACGCCGAGACTGCAACCTGCGCCTCCTCCGAAACCTGGCCTCTCTGGATGGCCTGCCGGATGAAACACTGCGGAAATTGGCCACGGTCATGGAGGAGCGGCGTTATCGCAAGAACCGGGTCATTTTTGAGCAGGGTGGTGAACCCGAAGCCCTGTACATCGTTCGGGAGGGCCAGGTCAATCTGGTGGCACATCGAGATGGCACGGAACGAGTGGTAGAGCAGGCCGGCGAAGGAACCATACTGGGAGGGCAAACGCTGATCAACGGCGGCCGCTATCCCGTCACTGCCCGCTCCAACACCCTGAACGCTCGTGTGCTGGTGATCCCGGCATCGCACCTCCAGTCGCTGCTGGCAGAATACCCAAATCTCCAATCTCTAATCTCCAATCTCTGATCTCTGATAAGGAGGCTCTTGATGACCAGTAACTCACGGGACCAGATTCTGAAACTGCTGCGAGGCGAACAAATCGACTACGTGCCCAATTTCAGTGGCATGGGTAGCATCACCCTGTACGGGCTCCAACAGCTCGGGTATCGCTTCAACGAGGTCCACGCCGAGCCGCGCAAGATGGCTGAGGCGGCGGCTTCCACCTATCGCCACTTCGGCTTCGAAAGTGCCGTCGTTCCCTTCGACATGGGGGTAGAGGCCGAGGCACTGGGCGCCGAGGTCAAATACTACGACAAAGGGGACGATCAGGTCATCTATCCCACTATGTCGAAGAAGCTGGCCGAGACGGTGGACGAGTTGGAGATCCGAATTCCCAAGGACCTCGCGCAGGCGGGGCGGATTCCTGTGGTACTGGAAGCCATCCGGATCCTCAAGCAGGAGATCGGAGACCAGGTGCCCGTTGGCGCCTGGGTGCTGGGCCCCTTCACCGAGTTAGGGCAGGTGGTGGACCTGGAAAACTTGCTGAAGATGAGTTTCAAGAAACAGGACCTGGTGCACCAGCACCTGGACTCGATGGTGGAGTATCTGTCCAACGTCGTGGAGCTCTATGTGGACGCCGGCGCAGACTACATCACCGTGCGGGAGATGGGGGCCACCAGCAGCATTCTCAGTCCGCGCCTGTTCGAGAAGCTGATACTGCCGCACCTGCAGGACCTGTTTGGCCGCATCTCAACACCGAAGGTACTACACATCTGCGGAAATACCAATCCCATCATTCACTTCATGGCTCAATCCGGCGCTAACGCTCTGAGTGTGGACCAGCTCAACAATCTCGCCGAGACCCGTGAGAAGCTGCCCGACATCGTGCTGCTGGGCAACTACAACCCCTTTGATATGTTGTGCAACGGTACGCCCGACGAGGTAGATGGCACGATCAAGGAAGTCATCGAAAACGGAGCCGATGGCATCTGGCCGGGTTGCGATATCTGGCCCACAGTTCCGCCAGAAAACATGGAGGCCATGATCCAGGCGACGCGACGGTATGGGGCCAGATAAGTTCCCCTGAGTTCCCCTGAGTTCCCCGTGCCAGAGCATGAAAGGGACTCGTGGGAACTCAGAGGAATTCATGGGAACTCAATAACACAAGAAGAAAGGAGGTTCCGATGGCGACACCTGAGCAGGAACGTGACATTCTGGAACGACTACAGAACGGAGTCATCGAGTTCGAGGAAGATGCCGTCATTGAGGCAGCCGAGGAGGCTTTGGAAGTGGGCATGGATGCCTACAAGGCCGTCATGGACGGTCTGGCGGCGGGGATGGACGTGGTGGGCCAATACTTTGCCAGCGGCGAGTACTTCGTACCGGAGGTGCTCATGTGTGCCGACGCCCTCTACGCCGGATTGGACATCCTGCGGCCACACATCCAGCTCGACCCTTCGCAACAGGTGAAGGGCACAGTCGTCATCGGTACGGTGGAAGGCGACGTCCATGACATCGGCAAGAACCTGGTGAAGATGATGTTTGACGTGGCCGGCTTCACTGTCCACGACCTGGGCCGCGACGTACCTCTCGAGCAGTTCGTGGACAAGTACCTGGAAACCGATGCCGACATCGTATGCATGAGTGCGATGATGACCACCACGATGATTGGCATGCCCATCGTGATTGAGAGAATTCGGGAGAAGAATCCCAACGCTAAGATCATGATTGGCGGAGCACCCATCAACGAGGACATCGCCCGCAAGTGGGGTGCCGACGCTACCGGCACGGACGCCCCCAACGCTCTGCAAGAAGCGTTGAATATGATGGGCGTACTGCGCGACCTGAGCCAGCAGTTCCAGGCCGAACGCCAGCAGAAGGAATGGGGCGCCGATGGGCTGCTGGAAACACAGTGA
>CAZHMV010000250.1:0-6017 GCA_964532665.1 uncultured Anaerolineales bacterium | reverse complement strand
TTCAACGGACTGATCCCACACTTCTACAGCGGTGTCATGGAAGGCCGTGTGTGGATCGCCGGCGTGGATACGCGGGCACATCCGGTCAGCGAACTCTTCGCGTCAGCAGCGATGGTCTTCCAGAACCCCGAGGCTGAGCTTTTCAATAGCACGGTAGAGCGCGAACTGGCCTTTGGTCTGGAGAGCCTGGGGCTGTCGCGGGGCGAAATCCGCCGCCGGGTTGCAGAGAGTGCTGAGATCGTGGGGCTCTCCGCCTTCCTGAAACGGGACCCACACAATCTCTCCGGCGGAGAGCAGCAGTTGGTGGCGATTGGCGCGGCGCTGGCTTTGCACCCCCGGGTCATCGTCCTTGATGAGCCATACGCCAGCCTGGACCCGGCCAACGTGAACGGGGTACGACAGGCACTGCGGGAGATCAGCCGGCAGGGTACGGCCATCGTGCTGACCGAACACCGGCTGCACAACGCGGTAGCCGATGCAGACCGCATGGTGGTGCTGCACCAGGGCCACATCGTCCTGGATGGACCGCCACGGGAGGTGTTGCGAGAGGACGTCACGCCGTTCGGGCTGAATCTGCCGCCCGTGGTGCGTGTGGCGCGAGCACTCGGCCTGCCGGCGGTCCCACTCAGTGTGGAGGAGCTGGCAGCAGCGGTGAACGGGCTGTGGTTGCCGTCGAGTCTGTTCCCTGCCCAATCTGTCGATATGCCGACCGGTGGCAACCGCGTGCTTCACGTGGAAAACGTCTCCTTCGCCTTCCGTGGGACGCCCGTCCTGCAGGACGTGTGTCTCGAGTTGAGCGAAGGGGAGTGCCTGGCAGTGGTGGGGGCCAATGGTTCCGGCAAGACAACGTTGATCAAACATTTCAACGGTCTCTACCGGCCGGCTGCGGGACAGGTGGTAGTCCGAGGGCAGAATACGCGGTGGGCCAGAGTATCGGAACTGGCCCGCCACGTGGGGTTGGCCTTTCAAAACCCCAACAACCAATTCTTCAAGTTCCGTGTGCGGGACGAGATCGAGGTTGGGGCACGAGCTTTAGGAAGCTACGACGAGGCGTGGTTGCAGGAGTTGGTTCACCTGTTTCGCCTGGGGCCGTTGCTGGAGCGCTCGCCCTATCGTTTGAGTGAGGGGGAGAAGAAGCGGGTGGCCTTTGCGGCGGCTCTGGCAGCCCGACCAGAAATTCTGGTGCTGGACGAGCCGACCACGGGCCAGGACTGGCCTTTCCGCCAGGCTCTGGGGAAATTGCTGAAGGAACTGCGTGCTCGTGGACAGACGGTCGTCCTGGTCACTCACGATCTGGAATTCGCGGAGCAACACGCAGATCGCTGGGTCTTGTTGAGTGAGGGTCAGGTGCTGGCCAATGGCGTCCCGTGGGACGTCATGGCCGATACGATAGCTATGCAGCAGGCTGGCCTTGTGCCAACGCAGACCTTCGAGTTGAGTCGCCTGGCCAGAGAGACCATGCCCTTCCAGAAAGCGCTGGAGGAGATGCCGGGATGACACCTGCTCTCGACCCACGGACAAAGCTGGCTCTGACCGTCGTGTACGCAGCGCTGATTGTCGCCTCCAGCCGGCCAGCATGGTTGCTGAGCGAGCTGGGTCTGCTGGTGCTGGGCATCCTGATCGCAGGGGAAGGCAGGCAGTACCTGAGCTGGCTGCGCGTCGTAGCGGTGATGACGGCGGCATGGTTCGCCATTTCCCTCCTGGCCTTTGACCTGTTCACGGCGCTGACGGCCAGCCTGCGGCTGGTAGCACTCACGTCCACCTTTTTCCTGTTCTTCCGCACGACGGCGCCGGAGGATCTGGGCAATGCGCTGGTGAAGGCCGGCCTCCCCTACGCCTTCGCCTTCGTGCTCAGCACTTCCTTGCAGTTTGTGCCGGTGATCAGCCGCAAGGCCCAGAACATCTTCGACGCGCAACGGTCGCGCGGTATCCCGCTGGAGCCAGGTTTGGCGGCCTTGCGCCACTACCCGGCCCTGCTGGCTCCTCTGCTGATCCAGGCCTTCCAGTTGGCCGACGAGCTGGCCGAAGCCATGGAGGCGCGGGGCTTTAGCCGGCCAGGGCGCACCTTCATGCGGGAGTATCGGCTGCGGGCGGTCGATTGGGGGGTAATGGCGGGGGCGGTAGTGGTGTTGGGAGCTATTGGGTTGGTGCGGTAGAGGAGGTGATGTGATGAGGAAGGTATTGACGATTGCCGGCTCGGATTCGGGGGGTGGGGCCGGCATTCAGGCAGATTTGAAGGCGTTTGCAGCGCGCGGTATCTACGGGATGAGTGCGCTGACGGCCATTACGGCCCAGAATACCGTGGGCGTGCAGGGCGTGTTTGAACTGCCGGCGGAGTTCGTGGCCCAGCAGATCGATTCGGTCATGAGCGACATTGGCGCTGACGCCTGGAAGACGGGCATGCTGTCGAATGCTGAGATCATCCAGGTGGTAGCGGATCGGGCGCGGCGCTACGCGGTCGAGCGGCTGGTAGTCGATCCGGTCATGGTGGCCAAGAGCGGCGATCCGTTGCTGCGCGAAGAGGCCCGCGATGCGTTGATCGAAGCGTTGATCCCCCTGGCCTACGTGATCACGCCCAACCACCATGAGGCCCAGGTGCTGGCCGGCCTGGAGATCACGACGGTCGATGACATGCGGGATGCGGCCGTCGCGATTCACGACATGGGAGCGCGCAATGTGGTTGTGAAGGGCGGCCATCTCCCGGCGGCTTCCGACGCCGTGGACGTGCTGTACGACGGTCGTGAGTTCGCCCAGTTCGGCGCGCCGCGCATCGACACGCCCAACACGCACGGCACCGGGTGCACCTTCGCCTCGGCCATCGCCGCTGAGCTGGCCAAGGGGTACGACGTACCCGAAGCCGTGCGAAATGCCAAGGAATACCTGACGGCCGCCCTGCGCGCCGCCGTAGACCTGCAGATCGGCCACGGTCATGGGCCGCTGAACCACTTTCTGGGTGGACAAGTGGGGGTAGACTAACCAGTTACGAGCGATTCTCAAACCGCACTCGTGAAACGCAAAACGCAAAACGTAATGATCACCCTTCAAACCCAGGTCCTCACGTTTCACGTTTCACGTTTTACGTTTCACGTCGCGGGCTTTGCTGAGGAGGAACCCAATGGAGCATCGATTTTTGACACTGATCATCGCCATGCTGATACTGCTTGCCGGCTGTGCGGTGCCAACACCACCGCCAACGCCGGCAACGCAGCCGGAACAACCCACCACTGCACCGCAGCCGGCCCCGACCGAGCAGCCGCAGACCATCACCCTGATGACCCACGACAGCTTTGCTGCCAGCGAGGAGGTCATCAAGCAGTTCGAGGAGGAGAATAACGCCATCCTGAAACTACTGCCGTCCGGGGATGCCGGCGCGGCGCTGAACCAGGCGATTCTGAGCAAGGAGAACCCCCTGGCCGATGTCTTCTTCGGGGTGGATAACACCTTTCTTAGCCGCGCCATCAAGGCCGGCATCTTCGAGCCCTACACCCCCGAGGCACTGAACAACGTCCCCGACCCGTTCATCCTCGATCCCGAGCATCGGCTGATCCCGGTGGATTACGGCGATGTCTGCCTGAACTACGACAAGGCCTGGTTCGAGAAGCAGGGCCTGGAGCCGCCGCAGAACCTGGAAGACCTGACAAAGCCGGCCTACAAAGGCTTGCTGGTCGCCGAGAACCCGGCCACGTCATCGCCTGGGCTGGCCTTCATGCTGGCCACGGTGGGGCATTTCGGCGAATCGGGTAGCTATACCTGGTTGGACTACTGGACCGATCTGCGCGACAACGATGTGACCATCGTCGATGGCTGGGAAGAAGCCTACTGGGGCCAGTTCACGGCGGCCAGCGAGGGCGACAAGCCGCTGGTGGTGTCATACGCGTCGAGCCCGCCGGCGGAGGTCTACTTTGCCAAAGAGCCGCTGGAGGAGGCTCCCACCGGCGTCGTCGCCGGCGATGGGTCGTGCTTCCGCCAGATCGAATTCATCGGCATCCTGAAGGGCACCCAGAAGCGCGCACTGGCCGAGAAGCTGATCGACTTCATGCTCGGCAAGACGTTCCAGGAAGACATCCCATTGCAGATGTTCGTCTTCCCGGTCAACCAGAATGCGGAGCTGCCCGACGTCTTCGCCAAATTCGCCATCATTCCCGAGAGGCCGGCGGAGGTCAGCCCCGACGCGATTGCCCAGAATCGCGAACAGTGGATTGAGCGGTGGACTGAGACGGTGCTACGGTAGAGCGACGTGGTTCAGATCACAAGAAGGCACTGTGCGTTGCTGTCATCGGCGACCGGCGTGATGCGTGATGCGTGAGCAAAAGCACGTTTCACGTTTCACGTTTCACGTTTCACGTGTGCTGATTCGCCGCGCGCCGCTTCTGCTGTACGCGCTGCCAATCGCCTTCCTGGCTGTCTTCTTTTTCTACCCTCTCTTCGAGATCTTCAAGCTCAGCTTCGCACCTGAGGGTCAGCTCAGCTTCGGTTCTCTGCAGAAACTGGTCAGCAGTTCGTACTATCTGAAAACGCTGTGGTTCACGATCTGGCAGGCCACGGTATCGACGCTGCTAACCGTTTTGCTGGCGATGCCCGGAGCGTACGTGTTCGCTCGCTACCGGTTCCCCGGCAAATCGCTGATCCAGGCGCTGACCACCATCCCATTCGTACTGCCGAGCATTGTGGTGGCGGCGGCGTTTACGGCCCTCCTGGGGCCGCGTGGCTGGGTCAACACGGCGCTGATGGGCCTGTTTGGCCTCGACCGTCCGCCGATCAACCTCCAATTTACCATCTGGATGATCCTGCTGGCCCACGTCTTCTACAACTACACGGTGGTGCTGCGGATTGTAGGCGGGTTCTGGGCCAACCTGTCACCCCGACTGGAAGAGGCGGCCGCCATGCTCGGTGCCGGTCGCCGGCAAGTCTTTCGCGAGGTAACGCTGCCGCTGTTGTGGCCGGCCATCACTGCTGCCAGCCTGTTGGTGTTCATCTTCGATTTTACCAGCTTCGGCGTGATTCTGATCCTGGGCGGGCCACGCTACGCCACGCTGGAGGTGGAAATCTACCGTCAGGCGGTCAATCTGTTCAACCTGCCGGTGGCGGCCGCCCTGTCCCTGGCCCAGATCGTCTTCACGCTCAGCCTGATGTGGGTCTACACGCGGCTGCAGGCACGCACGGCGGTCCCGCTGGACCTGCGGGCCCGCCGGCAGCTCCAGCGACCGCCGGCCTCGCCCCGGGAGAAGTGGATGGTGTGGGGCAACGTCATCGTGATGCTGGGACTGTTGCTGACACCGCTGCTGGCACTTGTCGCACGCTCGTTCTCGCCCGGCAGCGACGGCTGGACGCTGCAATTCTATCGGGAGCTGTTCGTCAATCGACGGGGGTCTATTTTGTTTGTGCCGCCGGTGGAGGCGGTGCGCAATTCGGTGGGATTCGCCGGCGCCACCACGCTGCTGGCGCTTTGCCTGGGGCTGATCGGGGCCTATCTGCTGGTACGCCGGCGTGGTTTGATCAGCTCCGTGCTGGACCCGATCTTCATGCTGCCGCTGGGCACGTCGGCGGTGACGTTGGGCTTCGGGTTCATCATCGCGCTGGACGAGCCGCCGCTGAACCTGCGAACGTCGCCGCTGCTGATTCCGCTGGCGCACACGCTGGTGGCGTTCCCGTTCGTGGTGCGGAGTGTGCTGCCGGCCCTGCGAGGCATCGACCCGCGTCTGCGGGAGGCGGCGAGGGTGATGGGGGCCGGCCCGTGGCGCGTGTGGCGCGAGATCGACCTGCCCATCGTGGGGCGAGCACTGCTGGTGGGAGCCGTCTTCGCCTTCACCATCTCCATGGGCGAGTTCGGCGCCACTGTCTTCATCGCCCGACCCCAGATACCGACGATGCCGGTGGCCATCTTTCGGTTTCTGGGCCAACCGGGTGCTCTCAACTACGGCCAGGCCCTGGCCATGAGCACGCTGTTGATGGTGGTGGTGGCGGTGGGGTTTCTGGCGATTGAAAGATTTCGGATGGGCGGTGTCGGGGAATTCTAG
>CAZHMV010000249.1:1197-6058 GCA_964532665.1 uncultured Anaerolineales bacterium | reverse complement strand
CCTCCCAGCGCTCTGGCCCGTTCCTGCATGCCAAGAATGCCTAACGCCTGGTCGCGTGTAGCACCGTTGAACGTTGCCGGCAGCCCCACACCGTCGTCCTCCACGGTCACTGTCAGCCCGCCGTTCGTCTCTTGTAGTCGCACGCAAACCTGATGAGCGTTTGCATGATGAATGATGTTGGTCACTGCCTCCTGCACGATGCGGAACGCAGCCGTAGCCACATCTGGAGGTAGTTGTTCTACATCCCCAACAGCGTCCAGATGGAAAGCGATGTTGAGAGGACCCAGACGCTGGTAGAGCTCTTCTTGTAAGGCCGGCATCAGACCGTAGTCGTCCAGGACGGTAGGGCGCAGGTCGGCGATTAGATGGTGGGCTTGCTCGATCGTGTGCCGTACCAGGCTGTTAGCTCTGGCCAGCCGGTCGTGAGCGCTCACAACGTCATCTGGAATTGCTTCCTGACACAGTTTCAGATTGAGACTGAGGCCGGTGAGTAATTGGCCCAGTTCATCGTGGATTTCGCGGGCCAGGCGTCGTCGTTCTTCTTCCTGGATAGACATCAGGCGATTCAATAGCTCACCCCGCTGAGCGTGAAGGGTGTTGAGGTGTTCCTGGGCTTCAGCCAGCTCACTGTACATCTGTCGCAACATGCGTTTGTCACGTTCTCGTTGTTGCCATTCTTGCCTGATCCACCGCAGCACCAACCACACAGCGATTGGTCCCAGAATACCAAAAAAGAAGACCTCGCCGAGGAAGTCAGCCGAAGGGAAACCTTCTCGTCTCTCAACGAAATGTTCGGCCACCTCATACACCAGGACGATACCAACGAGCACCAGGGGCAGTGCCCACTGCACGATGAGGATCTCCCGCTCAATGCTACGACCGTGGACCTGAAGCCAGCGCAGGGGCAGGAAACGCCGGGCCGGTTGGCGGTCTTGTCCACCCGGTGATGGTTCAATGCCCTCTGAGGATGCGCTGTCCCGGTTGGTAGGGATCGCGGGGTCTACCCGTGGTGCAACGCTCATGCGTCAACTCCTTAGCTCCGTCCCAGGGAGGATTTGCATCTTCTCAATGCCCCGGGGTAGGGGCGGGCCTTGCGCCTGCCCAGCAGGGCGACCGCAAGGGTTCGCCCCTACATTTCGAGAAGATATGAGGATTTTACCCGTTGACCGGGGTTTAGTCAAGCGGCTAATTGCCGAAGCCTGGCCGTAAGGCCAGGCTTCGAAGGGCATGATGCTCATTTGTTCTGATGGTCGTGCCATCACGAGACGGCACGGAAACGGCTACGGGCGGGCGCGCCGCAGCATCTGGGGGACCAGCAAGGCCAGACCCAGCGCCAGGGCCAGCAGGCCGGCCAGGAGGGCCGGGTAGGCCCAGGCCGGCTGAGCCGCGCCGGTCGTCGGCAGAGCAGCGGGAGCTTCTTCCCCGGTCGGCAACGTCTGGGCGTACGCCATCACGTCTACCACGTCTTGCAGGCTCCAGCCCAGATCACTCGTGGCCGGCATCTGCGGGTCCGAACCGGCGGAGCCGAACCGCGCCTTGTGGAAGAACTCCCACGGGTTGTCACTGGCAACCGTGCCTACATACTCGGGGCTCTCCGGCGTGTGGAAGTTGATCTTGGTGCCATCAGGACCATGGCAGGCGGCACACAGGCCATCGAACAGTTGCTTGCCGTGGTCCTTGTCGGCATTCTTGGGCGCCTTCGCTGCGTAGTCGATGTAGTCGTGGTCGTCCACCGGCCCCTCTTTCAAGAAGGTGGCCAGGTCGGTGAGGGCCGCATCGTCCATGTAGGACGAGAAGTCGTGGTCCGGGTTGGTAGCGCCCTTGAGGGCCGCGACCAGGTCATCGACGGACTTGGACTGGGCAGCCTTGTAGACGCCGGGGAAGCCGGTCTTATGGGAGCCGGAGCCATAGGCACCGTCCACGCCCATGTAGTCCCAGCCGTGGCACTCCTTGCAGCGCCAGGTATCCTTGCCGGAGCGGGTGTTGCTGGACTGGGTGGCCCACAGCGGCTGGTCGCCGGTGGGCACATCAACGCCAAGCTCCTCCCACCACTTGTCGTAGAGGCGAGCACCCCGACTGACATTGCCACCCTTGGCGGTGACCACACCAACCAGTAACAGAGTGCCCATGACAACCAGGGCCAGTGCCAGAGCGGTAGTGCGCTTCATGATGGATCGATCCTCCTTCTTGCTCATTGTTTTGTCGCATTAGGGCAAAAGTGACACGTGGGGCAGGCTTTCTAGCCTGCCAGCAGCCTGGAAAGGCTGCTCCACGTGCGGCTTTTGCCTCAATGCGTTTTGTCGTTACGCTTTGAGTCCTTGCGTCTCCCGATGAATCAGGAAAGATGGGCGAACTGTCTCATTCCCGGCAGTCTTTGGAAGGTGTCGGGTTGCGGCATCACCCCCTTTGGTTACTTTGCGAGTAGAGTGGTCAGTCGCATGCGGGTATATTCGGCCCAGTTATCCTCCCCCAGGTGCTCGACTATATGACCCAGGGTGACCTGGACGCCCTGGGGAGCATCAACGGCCACCTCTTGTGCCTTCTTCAGGTGCGTCTCCACTGCCTTCTTGTCGCCGGCCTGCAGCGCATCCCAGGCCTGGTTCAGGTGATCCAGAACAGCTTCGGAAAGTTGCACGCCGGTATCCTGAAGGGTAAGGGAGTTCAGGGCCTGTGCCAGCGTCTCCAGGTCATCGTCGCTAATGGCCTTCTGGTCGAAGGGAGGCATGCCCTCGTCAGGCGCACCTGAGCGAACGACGGCCTTGATGTGCCGTACCGACACGCCGGCCAGGATCGGTCCAATCAGGCCTTGGGCTTTGTCCCCGTGGCACGCGACACAGCCTTTCTCCGCATATAGGGCCGGAATGGCGGCCGGCGGCGGCTCTTCTGTTGGGCTCGCGGCCGGGGGGGCCTGGCTGGAAGTTGTCGTGGCGGCGCTCGATACCGGTTCGTAGGCGAAGCTGCGGATGTACTCGATGGCCGCCCATCGTTCATCGGGGCTCAGCCGGCCCTGCCAGGATGGCATCGTACCGCGACCCTCAGTCACAACCTGGAAGAACTCACTCGGCGCCCGACTGGCCATCCACTCGACGTTCGTGAAGTCCGGTGCGCCGGGTACGACGCCCTTGCCGTCGGGGCCGTGGCAGGCGACGCAGTTCTGCTCGAAAATAGTCTTGCCCTGGTTCAGCATCTCCAAAGGTATGGCGAAGTTCCAGATGTAGAACGCCAGGTCCCACCGCTCATCCACCGAAAGTTTGTCCTGCCAACCTGGCATGGACCCCCGGCCATCGCTGATGATCTGGTAGAAGCGGAGCGGGGATTCGCCTCGCAGATAGTCGGCGTCGGAGAAGTTGCGGGCATCGGGTACGAGGCCCTTGCCATCAACACCGTGGCAATTGGCACAGTTTTGCTGGTAGAGCGCACTGGCTGCCCCTGCCGATGGCCGGCGTGAGGGGAAAGTTACCCCAAGAGCAGCCGGCCGCAGGGTAGCCGTGGGCGCGGGTGGCAGGGTAGCCGGGACCAGCGTTGGAATGGATGTCGGAGCTACGGGTAACGGTTGGGGGTTAGCGCAGCTCGTGAGTGTGATCAGGAACACCAAGAGTGTGATAAGCAACCATGTCGGGCGTCCTTTCATTGTCCCTCTCCTAGAGCTTGTTCAGCACCCCCGGCTTGCAGGGTGCGCACGTAGTTGATAACATCCCAGCGCTGGCGCGGTGTCAGGTTCTCTGCCAGGGCCGGCATACTGCCAAAGCCCTGGGTGATCGTCAGGTACAGCGCGCCGTCCGGCTGGGTGGCGAAACGCGGGTCGGTCAGATCGGCCGGCTGCTTGGCGTCCCCACGCCAGAACTCGACGATGGGGCCATCACCCTTGCCAGCTTCGCCGTGGCATTGCACACAGTGCAGACTGAAAAGCACCTCCCCGCGCTGCAGCGACACCGGGTCCGCCGGCACCGGATTCAGGGGGGCCTGATCTCCCACCGCCACGGCACCGTAGAAGGGTACGGTCCCATCCGGCGGCAGGCGACGAGGTCCCTCCTGGGCCTTGATGGAGGATTGGTCCTCCATAAAGCTGGGGAAGTCCACCCTGACCTTCTCGTAGGTAGCCAGCAGCCCCACAATGAAGGGTGTGGCCAGAATCAACAGCGTGATGATGATTCGTCTGCCTAGGTGTATACGTTGCATTATAGTGGTCTCCGCTCCGGTCGAAAAACTCGTTCGGCGCCCTGAGCCTTCAAAATGGCCCGAGTTGCCTCTTCCTTTTCCGCAGGACAGCGGAAGAGGATGCCGATGCGCCCGTGGGTGATCAGACGATGGTGATATTTCGGCCCGTAAGAGGGAAAGACACTCTCCCACAGCACACCGAGGAAGGTGCTGACGATCAGCCCCATCATCGTGAACTCGTAGGTGATCACCGCCGAGGGTGGAATTGGGATAATGGACTGCCCGCCCACCCGAATAGTGTAGAGCAGCGGCGTGCCAGCGTTCAGAAAGATGCCAACCAGAAAGCCCACAAAAGCCCCCGATATGCTGATCCACGGCAGCCGCTCCCAGACCATTGGACGGCCCAACACCCGGGCCGGATAGGGTACGCCCGACACGACAACCATGTCATGATCGCTAATACCCTGTTCCCGCAGTTTGTCCAGTGTCTCCGCCGTAGGATCGGGGTCGCGGAAGAGTCCCATCAAGACGATCGAGTCACTCATAGTTCGCTCCTAAGGTCTTCTCCTACTTAGAGCCTATCCGAAAACCGTCGGTTGAGTGGGCAAAGCCCGTATCGAAACCAGGTTTTCGGATAGGCTCTTACTTCAATTCGGCGATTGTGGGTATCCAGGCCCGCCCGATGCGCCGCAGCGTGTGCGCG
>CAZHMV010000249.1:0-1097 GCA_964532665.1 uncultured Anaerolineales bacterium | reverse complement strand
CAATTCGGCGATTGTGGGTATCCAGGCCCGCCCGATGCGCCGCAGCGTGTGCGCGACCTGTCCTTCCCGTACCTCCCATACAGGGATGAGTGGGATCACGCGGGAAGCAAGAACATACAGCAGGATAAAGGTGGACAATGACCCAATCGAGATCAGAATCTCCACCGGTGACGGGTTGTAGGCACCCCAGTCAAAGGGCATCCGGTTGCGTCGCAGGAACCCGGTGACAATGATGTAGCGCTCGATGTACATGCCCACGTTGACCCCCAGAGTGATGAGGAACAGCAAAACCGGCGATCGGCGGATGCGTTTGTTCCACAGGGTGAGCCACGGGATCAGAATGTTGGTGGTCAGCATGATGTACCACAGATAGGCTACCGGGCCGCGGGCCTGCAAAGTGAGCAACTGCTGCCCAACATGCTCACCCCCGTACCACTCCGTCAGGTAGTCGGCAAAGAAGAAGTAGGTCCAGGCGAAAGAGAAGACCAGGATGAGCTTGCCCAGCGCATCGAAGTGCTCCGCACGCAGGAAGTAGTCCAGCTTCATTGCCTTACGCACCAGAAGCAGCACAGTGATCACGGCTGACACGCCGGAGAAGATAGCGCCGGTGACAAAGTAGGGACCGTAGATGGTGCTATGCCAGCCTGGCACCATGGTCATGCCGAAGTCCCATGACACGATGGTGTGGACCGAGAACATGACCGGGACAATGGCGAAGGCGAAAATGGTGATGGCCAGCTTCAGGTGGTGCCACTCGGCCTCGGTGCCGCGCCAGCCCAGGGCGAAGATGCGATACAACCTCTTGCGCCAGCCGGAGGTGTGATCACGCGCCATGGCCAGGTCCGGAATTAACGGCAGATAGAGGTACAGTGTGCTGCCGATGAAATAGGTGAAGATAGCCATCATGTCCCACATGAGCGGCGAATGGAAGTTGGGCCAGAGCTGCCGTTGGTTGGGATAGGGCAGCATCCAGTAGAAGCGCCAGGTGCGGCCCAGGTGGATGAGCGGGTACATACCGGCCACAATCAGGGAGAAGCTGGTCATCAGCTCCGAGCCCCGGGTGATGGGCCGGCGGAATTCGGCCTTGAAGATACGCA
>CAZHMV010000248.1:0-6063 GCA_964532665.1 uncultured Anaerolineales bacterium | reverse complement strand
AAGCAAACCCGCGGATCAACAGAAACCCGCGGATCACCCCCTACCCTCATCCGTGGCTCTCGCCGGCCCGCAAGCAACCCCGCGGATTAACAGAAATCGCGTACCACCCCTACCCCAATCCGTGCCTTCCTGCCGATCCGCGGTTCTCCTTGCTCATGCGCGCAGTCGGGAGTATACTTGCGGACTCCGCAGATCATGCCTGGCGTAACCGAATTGGAGTGAATCCGTGAACCTACGACAATGGAGCGCCTTCTGGCTGCTCAGCCTCATCTGGGGCGCTTCCTTCATGCTCATCAAAATCGGCCTGCAAGGGATGGGGACGCTCACGCTGGTGACGTTTCGCATCGCCCTGGGTGCTCTGGCACTGTGGATGGTCGTGCTGTGGCGCCGGCTGCCGCTGCCAAGGGCCGGCGCCACTCTCGGGGCTCTGGTGTTGATGGGGCTGTTCAACAATGCTATCCCTTTCACCCTGATCACCTGGGGTGAGACAACCATCGACAGCAGTCTGGCGGCCGTCCTGAACGGCACCGTGCCGCTATTTACCATCGTCATCGCTCATCTGTGGCTGCGTGACGAGCGCATCACCCTGCCGAAGGTCATCGGCCTGCTGGTGGGATTCGCCGGCGTCATCATGGTGATCCACGGGGGCACTGCGGAGTTGAGCCTCGCCACATTGCGCAGTGGCGCGTTGAGCGGGCAACTGGCCGTCGTCCTGGCCTCGGCCAGCTACGCCGCCGCCGCCGTGTTTGCCCGCCGATACTTGCAGAACGTGCATGCTTTCGTCCTGGCCGCGACCCAGTTGACAGCCGCCACCCTGTTCATATCGGCCGCCCTGTTCCTCTGGGGGTGGCCTCCCACCCTGCACACCTCCACTGCGGCCCCCCTGCTGGCCGTCGTGACGCTGGGCGTGGTCAACACAGGTATCGCCTACATGATCTTCTTCTCTCTGCTGAGCCAGGTGGGCGCCACCCGAACCACCCTCGTCACGTACGTAATCCCGGCCGTCGGCCTCTTCCTGGGCTTCGTTTTTCTGGATGAACCCTTGAGCCTGGCCGTCATCCTCGGCTTCTTGCTGATCGTGGCCGGCGTGCTCCTGGTCAACAATCAGCTTGCCCAACATAGATCGAACCCCGGCCATGCGCTACCGCTGCCCACCATCGAGCCGGAATCGGTCGGCGACTGAAACCACGAATTCTAACATATATCTACACTTCCTCTAGCGTTGTTCTAACATTTTCGCGTTACCATTTTGCGTACAGAGACAACAAATCATCGTGCGTTGAGACGCCATGCCCCCGCGAGGGGATGGACAATGGATAGAGGAGGTAGAGAAATGGCTATCAACTTCAAACCTCTCAACGATCGCGTGATCGTGGAACCCCTGGAACAGGAAGAGATGACGGCCGCCGGCATCTACGTCCCGGAAACGGCCAAGGAAAAGCCACAGGAGGGAACTGTGCTGGCCGTCGGGCCGGGCCGGCTGCTGGACAGCGGCGATCGCGCCCCGATAGAGGTACATGAGGGCGACCGGGTGCTTTTCGCCAAGTACGCCGGCACCGAATTCAAGATGAACGGCGACAAGCGGTATCTCATCCTGGGTGAGAAAGACATTCTGGCGATTGTGGAAGGTTGATTGTACTTTTGGGAGGTAGAAGACAATGCCTGCGAAGCAACTGGTATTCTCAGAAGAAGCACGACGCCACCTCAAGCTCGGTGTCGATACCCTGGCCAACGCTGTCAAGACGACCCTCGGCCCCAAGGGGCGCAACGTGGCTCTGGACAAGAAGTGGGGTGCCCCGACCATCACCCACGACGGTGTCACCGTGGCCAAGGAGATCGAGCTGGAAGAGCCATACGAGAACATGGGGGCCCAGCTCCTGAAGGAGGCCGCCACCCGCACGAATGACGTGGCCGGCGACGGGACCACCACCGCCACCGTTCTGGCCCAGACCATTGTGAACGAGGGCCTCAAGAACGTCGCCGCCGGCGCCAACCCGATGCTGGTGAAACACGGTATCGAATGGGCCGCCGAGCAAGTCGTGGAGTACATCAAAGGGCAATCCAAGGACCTGAAGGACAAGGAAGACATTGCTCACGTGGCGTCCATCTCGGCCAACGACCACGAGATCGGTGAGCTCATCGCCGATGTGATGGACAAGGTTGGCAAGGACGGCGTCATCACCGTCGAGGAATCCAAGACCGGCCTGGCCTTCGAGACCGAGTACGTCGAGGGCATGCAGTTCGATCGCGGCTACATCAGCCCCTACTTCATCACCGACGCCGAGCGCATGGAGGCCGTTCTGGAAGAGCCCTACATCCTGATCTACGACAAGAAGATCACGGCGGCTTCCGATATTGTGCCGGTGATGGAGAAGATGATCCAGGCCGGCGAGCGTGACCTGGTTGTCATCGCCGAGAACGTCGAAGGCGAAGCCCTGGCGACGCTGGTGCTGAACAAGCTGCGCGGCACGATGAACGCGCTGGCCGTCAAAGCGCCCGGCTTCGGAGATCGCCGCAAGGCCATGCTCCAGGACATCGCCGTCCTGACAGGCGCAACCGTCATCTCCGAGGAATTGGGCCGCAAGTTGGAGACCGTGCAGCTCAGTGAGCTGGGCCGGGCTGACAAAGTCGTTGCTACCAAGGACGACACGACCGTGGTCGGTGGGCACGGCGACGACTCCGCCATCAAAGGCCGGATCCAGCAGATCCGCGTCCAGATCGATGAGACCACCAGCGACTACGACCGCGAGAAACTCCAGGAGCGGCTGGCCAAGCTCGCCGGCGGCGTAGCCGTGATTCGCGTCGGTGCTGCCACCGAGGTCGAACTGAAAGAGAAGAAACATCGCGTTGAAGACGCATTGAGCGCTACCCAGGCAGCGGTAGACGAAGGCATCGTGGCCGGCGGTGGCGTGACCCTGATCAACGCCATTCACGTCCTGGACGACTTCCCCTTCCCCACCCAGAGTGATGAGGCAACCGGGGTACGCATCGTTCGGCGCGCCCTGGAGGAGCCCATGCGCCAGTTGGCCGAGAACGCCGGCCTGGACGGCGCTGTGGTCGTCCAGCAGGTTCTGCAGCAACAGGAAGCACAGAACGACACGGCTGTCGGCTATGACGTCATCGGGGAAGAGTTTGTGAACATGTTCCAGGCCGGCATCATCGACCCGGCCAAGGTAACCCGCAGTGCTGTTGAGAACGCTTCCAGCATCGCGGCCATGATCCTGACCACCGAGGCCCTGATCACAGAGATCCCCGAAGAAGAGAAGCCGGCGGCACCGCCCATGCCGGAGTACTAAGCCGGCACGTCATCGCAAACAGTCTGAAACGGTCCTGCCTGCCATCGGCGGGACCGTTTCTTTATTGTCCTGCGGCTGTACGCTTTGTCAGGTGCCGGTCACTTGCCAGGAAGTGACCGGCACCTTGTACATCTAGATTGGGAAAGTCCTGATGTTGACTCCACTTTGGCCATTTTGCTGATACCACAGTATATTGAGGAGTAAGGCACGCCCACGTGCCGTATCTTGTGACCCGTTCGCATCCTTCGACAGGCTCAGGACGGGCTCTGGCGTGCTCACTCCTCAAAATGGCCAAAGTGGAGGTTGGACGACTTTGCATTGCAGCCGGCGAAAAAATCAAGTATAATTGAACCAGATGTGTACGATTGAAAGTCTGTCGAAGGGGTGACTACTCATCCTCCCGCAGGCTTGAATCTTCTTTCGCCGAAGATTGCGGCTAGAGACCTTGTCTCAAGGGCAGCAGCATCGTTCATCGCAACCTGCGGGAGGGTGGCTGAGTAGGTTACTCGAAGGATAAACTATGCGTAAGCTTGCTGCATTTCGTGTCTTCAATCTATTCCTGATCGTTTTTGCCCTCCTCTCGCTCCTCATGCCGCCGGCCCATGCCCAGGATCGCGCAACAGTCGATGTGCTGACCGTCAAGGGAGCTGTCACGCCTGTTGTTGCGCGCTACATCGAGCGAGGAATTCGGGAGGCCGAGTTCAATGGTGCAGAACTCCTGGTGATTCGCCTGAATACGCCAGGCGGCTCCGTGAGCGTGATGCAGGAAATCGTCCAGGCGATGATTGCCGCTAACGTGCCCATTGCCGTCTACGTGGCACCGGATGGATCACAGGCAGTCTCAGCCGGCACGTTCCTGGTCCTGGCCGGCCACATTGCTGCCATGGCCCCCAACACAAGAATTGGAGCCGCCTCCCCCGTCGGCAGTCAGGGCGGGGACTTGCCCGAAACGGAGATGAAGAAGGCGACGAATGTCCTGGTTGCACAGATCAAGGGCCTGGCGGACCGACGAGGAGAGCGCGCGGTGGCATGGGCCGAGAAGGCGGTACGTTCCGCTGAAGCGGCCACAGCACAAGAGGCGTTGGACGTCGGTGTCGTCGATATGATCGTTCCCAGCGTGGACGCGCTGCTCACTGAAGTTGACGGCGAGGAAGTCAAGTTGCAGACGCGAACCGTCGTTCTTCAGACAGCCGGCGCCGACACGGTCGATCTTCCGATGACGCTGATCGAACAGTTCCTACACACCCTCACCGACCCGAATATTGCCTACATCTTGTTGATCCTCGGCATCAACGGCCTGTTGTTCGAGCTCGCCAACCCCACTGGATTCCTGGCTGGTGTGATTGGCGCCATCTGCCTGGTGATGGGGTTCTATGCCCTGGGCGTTCTCGGTGTCAACTATGCCGGCCTGGCCCTGATTGCGCTGGCGTTTGTGTTATTCGTCGTAGACATCAAAGCCCCGACACATGGTGTGCTCACCGTAGGCGGCATCATCTCTTTCGTTCTGGGTTCACTAATCTTGTTCAACACACCCTTCTATTCCGTATCGCGAGGCTTGATTGCCAGTGTGGCGCTCGTCACCGCCGGGTTCTTCGCCTTTGCCCTCGGGGCCGCCGTGCGCGCTCAACGCCGAAAGCCGACCACCGGACTGGAGGGCCTCATCGGGGCCATGGCCGAGGTGCGCAGTGATTTGGACCCCGAGGGAATGGTCTTCCTCCAGGGCGAGCGCTGGAAAGCCCGGACGGAGGACGCACCAATAAGGAAGGGTGAACCCGTTCGGGTTCTGGCAATAGATGGCTTCCAGTTGATTGTGGCACGGGCAGAACCACCCGAAGCCGAGAGCATTCAAGAGGTTAGCAGCCAGGCTGCTCAAATGGCATGATCTCAAGGAGGTAGGTAAATGATTGGTGGACTGACATTTATCGCTGTAGTGATTCTGGCGGCGTTGATTTTCGCCGGCGCCGCTGTTAAGATTGTTCAAGAATACGAACGGGGCGTCATCTTCCGGCTGGGCCGGCTGATGGGCGCCAAAGGCCCTGGGCTGTTCTTCATCATCCCCATCGTCGATCGGATGGTAAAAGCTGATCTGCGGGTTATCACACTGGACGTGCCAAGCCAGGAAGCGATCACGCGGGACAACGTGACAGTCAAAGTCAACGCCGTTGTGTACTTCCGTGTTGTAGACCCGTCGGCTTCCATTGTGAACGTCGAGGACGCCCGGCGTGCCACGTGGCAGTTGGCACAGACCAGCCTGCGCAACGTGATCGGGCAGAGCGAGTTGGACGAGCTCCTGGCCCACCGTGAACGGGTGAACAGCAAGCTCCAGCAGATCATCGATGAGCAGACGGAGCCGTGGGGGATCAAGGTGAGCCTGGTAGAGGTCAAAGACGTCGAGCTACCGCCGACCATGCAACGTGCCATGGCCCGCCAGGCCGAAGCCGAGCGCGAAAAGCGGGCCAAGATCATCCACGCCGAGGGTGAATATCAGGCCGCGCAGAGGCTTCAGGATGCGGCGGCCCTGCTGGCCATAGAACCGGCAGCGATCCAGCTCCGCTATCTCCAGACCCTCACCGAGATCGGCGTCGAGCAGAATACCACCGTCGTCTTCCCGCTGCCGATCGACACGATCAGCAACTTTATAGCATCCGTTGCGGGTGACGGCGCGCGAAAGCCAGCCTCTCGTAGTTGAGCAAGGGTGCGGAGGAGCAAGGGAGCAGGGGTGAGCTATTGCACTGAATCTCACCCCTGCTCCGAAAATAGTTGGCTA
>CAZHMV010000247.1:0-6244 GCA_964532665.1 uncultured Anaerolineales bacterium | reverse complement strand
CTGCACGCTGCTCTCACCGGCATGCTGGCCGACACCCTGGAAATCCATTTGACGATTCGCAAAGACAAATCACGGAAGGAGGATGTGTAAATGTACACGCTGCAACGTCTTGTTCTCATGACTCTGGATCCCGTTCACATCGGCACGGGCGGCTATCGCCTGGGCCGGGTGGACAACAGCATCGCTCGGGAACCGGGCACCAACCTGCCCAAAATCCCGGGCACGTCGCTGGCCGGCGCGGCCCGCTCCTACGCAGCCATGCGCTACGAAAAGCCCGGCTGTGCCGGACAGGGCGACAAACACTGTGGCCGGCCTACCTGCCCCATCTGCTACACGTTCGGCAACACTCGAGGGGCTGAGGGCGGCAACGCTGGCACCGTCAGCCTGGCCGATGCCCACCTGCTCCTCTTCCCCGTCTACTCCATGACCGGCCCCGTGTGGGTAAGCACCCAAAGCCGCCTGACTGTGGCGGGCTTTACGGTGGAAGCGCCAGACGTGGGCCGCGAGCAGTTCGCCACTACCTTGCCGAACTGGAGCAAGCCCCTGAACCTGGGCTGGCTGCTGCTGGACCACCAGGCCGGAGACGTGACCGTTACCCCGCCCAACGGTGTAAGCCTGAGTAGCTGGGACGAACCGGCCAAGCGACTGGTGTTGGTAGAGGAGGGCATGTTCTCCCAGATCGTCAATAGCAACCTGGAAGTGCGCACCTCGGTGGCCATCAATCCGGAGACCGGCGCAGCCAAAGATGGCGCGCTCTTCACTTATGAGGCCATTCCCCGGGCCAGCCTGTTGTGGTGCGACGTGGTGGAGGACGACTACCGCCGTGATCCGGTGAGTAAGAAGAGCAAGTTTCCGGTTACCGAGAATAAGGCAAAAGCAGAGGAAAAGCAGGACGATGATGGCAAAAAGCATATCATCTACCATGACAATCAGGGCGATTCGCTTGGAAACGTCTGGAAACAACCTTTGGACGTGGTCAGGGCCGGTCTGGAGTTGGCCCAATACCTGGGCGTTGGCGGCATGGGCACACGCGGCTTTGGCCGCATCAAATTGATGGCTGACTGGGAGGTGAATCATGCGTAATCTGGATCAACTAGCCGCGCAAACGGCCCAAGCCATCGTGAAAGACACAAACGGCTTTGGCAAAACTCAGGTGGACAACCTGGCCACCAAAGCTCTGGGCGTGCTGCAGGAAAACGGCGTCTATGCCGCTGTACTCTTCCTCTATTCGCGCAGTGGGCCGGACGAGAAAATCGCGCCGCACGTCTGCAAGGCTTTACTCGATCTGGCAGCCGATAAAATCGTGCAGCAGCCGCTGCCAGACGACAAGGCCGAAGATGCCCTGAAATTCGTCACAGATCACATTTCGAGCGATCTGGACACCTTGCTGCTGGTCAAACAAGTATGGGAGCAGACCCTGATCTACACTCGCTACGGTGCGAAGGCAAGGGGGTGAGCCATGAGCTGGACTGCTTACAAGATCGTGCTACGCCTGCAAACGCCCATGCACATCGGACAGGCCAAGTTAGGCAACCTGCAAATCACCCGGCCTTACGTGCATGGCAAAGCCCTGTGGGGTGCGCTCACCGCCCGCATCACCAGAGACGAGCCTTCCTACCACAACGACTACGAGACTGTGGGACAGCGCGTGAACGAACGACTGGCTTTCAGTTACTTTTATCCGACGACAAGCAACGAGGTGCAACTCTGGCCCTGGGACGACCTGGAGCGCTTCGCCTGGCACTTCCTCGGCTCCTACGCCAGTACCGCACTGGACTACAGCCAGAACAGCGCCGCGGAGGGCAGCCTGCACGAGACCGAATTCATCACGCCCTATACCCGGGAAGGTAAGCCTGTCAACCTGGTGGGCTACATCTTCGAACGGGAGGATTCCGATTTGCCCTGGCGGGAGGTGCTGAAGCGATTGCAGGTGGGCGGCGAGCGCACTTACGGCTGGGGTCGCGTAAGGTGCCTGGGCGAACCACAGCCCACGCAAGAACTTTTCGGCTACGAACCGGATCTGTCTGCTGCGCGCCCCCTCGTTTCGTTGCCAAACGATGCCCGGCTGCTGGCCCACGCCCTGGCCCATGCCGGTCGCGCCATCCTGGCCCGCGGCCGCGTCGTTCCCCTAGTAGGGCGGGAAACCAACGCCGCCAACGCCCATGGCCAAGACGTGAAACTGACTGCCATCTGTTGGGAGCCGGGCTGTCGAGTACAAGGGACTCAGAAGCTGCACATTAGCAACTACGGCATCTGGGAGGCTGCTGCCCTGTGACGACGGTTCACTTGCTCCCCCAATCCGAAAAACTGGCTCCCGCGAACCCCTGGGACCTTACATACCCGCCGCTGTATCACCAGCTCCGCACGTACGAGGCGCTGCGAGAGCACGACCTGGTGGTGAATACCTACAACACCGGCACCGGCAAGACGGTGGCCAGCCTGTTGCATCTCTTTGATCTGCACGGCACGGGTAAGAACGTGCTCTTCATCGCCCCCACCAACGCCCTGCTGGCTCAACACGCCGAGGACATCGAGCGCTTCGTAACCGAGAACGACCTGGACTTCAAGGTGTGGCGCGTCACTGCCGCAGAGGTGCGCGCCCTGGAAAGCGGCCTGCGCCCTGGCGAAACCCTGCAACGCCTCATCCGCAACTACCTGGAGTTTGAACCAGGGACAAGGCGTCGTCAGCCCATCATCCTGGTCGTCAACCCCGACATCTTCTACTACGCCCTGTTCTTCCGCTACTGCGCCCACGACCGGCTCAATGTCTTCGAGCGCTTCCTGACCGCCTTCGACTACATCGTGGTGGACGAGTTCCACTACTACAACTCGAAGCAACTGGCCAACTTCCTCTTTGCCTTTGCCCTCTTCGACCAGTTCGGCTACTTCGAGGTCCGTGGCCGCAAAGTCTGCCTGCTCTCGGCCACGCCGGCCCCCCAGGTCATCGCCTACCTGGACCGGCTGTTCGGGTCCCGCTGGGTGTTGATCAGCCCGGACAACGAGCCGCCTGAGAGCGCCAATTATCCCACCACGCCTACCCTGACCCCGTTGGAGCTGACCATCATCGAAGGGGAGATCCAGGAGTGGGTTGCCGCGCATCGTGACGACCTGGTCGCGTGGGTCGGCCAGGACAACCTGGACGGCGCGGTCATCAGCAGCAGCCTGTGGCGTATCAACGAGGCCTACGATGCCCTGCGCCGTGCTCTGCCCGAAGAGCGATTAGGGCGCATCACCGGGCCAGAGCCGCCGGAGGCGCGCGCCCAGGCCACTGCCCGTGACTTGATCCTGGCCACGCCCACCGTGGACATCGGCTATAACTTCGTCAAGCTGGACAAGCAGCGGCAGAACGTAGATTTCGTGATCTGCGACGCGCGCTTCGGCGATGAGTTGATTCAGCGCATTGGTCGGGCCGGTCGCGTGCTGGGTAAGCCGGAGTACGGTCAGCCTAGCCAGGCTGTGACCCTGTTGCCCCCCGACGCAGCCGGTGCTCTGAGCCCTTTGGATGGCCAGGCTCTCACTCGGACCGAATTCGCCGGGTCTATCGCCGACTGCGGCCAGCTGCCCCCGCGCCACTCGCTGTACGCCTACGTCCGCTCCCACGCCATTACCGAGTGCTTCTGGCCCATCTGGCGGATGGGAAAGGCCATGCCGCCGGACCTGCAGGATGAGCTAGACGCACTCTACGAGCGGATGAAAGATGTCTTCGCACCCCACAGCCGGCGCATGGCAGGTGGGCTCAAGGGCTTCTTCCGCAGGTACGAGGGCCGAGAGCGATGGCTGCACGAGACTCGGAAAGGCTATGTTCCCTACAACAGGTACACCGCCCAACAAGTGGCCGACTGGCTGGAATGGCTCGATCCGGAGATGGGTCGCTATGACCCCTCTGACCTGCAACCCCTCTTGTCCCAGTTGCTGGACGACGACGCCCAGCGACAGGCACTGCGCGAGTTCGTGGAGAGTCAGGCAATCGTCACCCGTGCCCTGTTCGCGTTTCGGGATTCCTTCCAGGGGCCCACCGCCGTGGTTTATGACCCCCGACACCTGCTTTCCAGCCAGATGGTTAACACCTACGACCTCTTTCACCTGGTCAGCTACTATCGGCTGACCCTGCTTACAGGTCGGTCACAATTCCTGCGCGAGTGTACGGAGACGGATCTGCGAGGCGACTTCTATGTGCGACTATGGGATCGACGAGAGCCAAAACTAAGCCTGGAGTTGGTCTACGAGAGTGAGGACGAGCGAAAGGTCTTTGAGCAGAAATGGTGTAGAGCACCGGTGGCCTTGCGCGGCATGCGACTGGTGGCTCGGGAATGGGGCGGCGATGTAGTGGCAGGTGTGCTGGACAAGCAGATTGTCGAATCACTAACCACGCGTCCCCTGCTACTGCTGATCATCCCCCCGGAGGACGTGGGGGCTATGATCGCCCGACTACGAGGAACGGATCTCTGGAGCCGCCGGCTGACCGTGCGCTTCCCTGACGGCACTGAAGATGACAGATATCGGGCATTGCTGGGCACAGCAGCCTTCCTGGCTCACGCAGAGCTTCAAACCCATTTCCTGCTCAAAGACCGAATGAAGAAGGAGGCAATCGTCATTTAAGAGCGTGCTACGGAACATCATGACAGCCAGAGAAGGGTTGGGAAAAAGCCGGTCATATGCCCCCTGCTGATCAGCGCCCGGCTTCTGATGACCGTCTACTGACAGCCGTCTACCAACATCGGAGGAATACCATGAATACCGAACAGGGGATGTTGTTTTCCGCCGTGTGCATTCTGCACAGTCTGGAAGATTCTGCGTTGCCTGCGACTCACGGCCACCTGGGCCATGCCGCCTTCCTGGCTATGATCGGCGCCGTGCAGCCGGAGTTGTCTCAGGTCCTCCACGATATGCCCGGACGCAAACCGTTCACCGTCTCACCCTTGCAGGGGCTGCCGCGTGCCAAGGATGGTATGTGCTCCCTCCGGGCCGGTTCCACCTGTTGGCTACGGGTTACGCTGCTAAGCCAGGAGCTGTTCGGAGCGTTCATGGAGCGGCTGCTGACTGCTCCCCGGACGACCATCCAATTGGGAGAAGCCGGCTTCCAGATCGACCAGGTACTGACCACGCCAGGCAGTCATCCCTGGGCCGGTTACACCCGGGTGGACACGCTCCTTGAGCAGAAGCGCACAGATTCGCGCCTTCGCCTGGTCTTCGCCAGCCCAACTGCCTTCAGCCTGGGCGCATTGGGGCGGGCAAAGCGGCGTATGGCCGTCTTGCCGCTGCCCGAACTGGTCTGGGGCAGCCTGCGCCGCAGTTGGAGACAGGTTGCGGGTTTCGAGATACCCTCTAGCTTCGAGGTATGGGTCCGCGATTACGTGATGGTACGCCAGGTGCGGAACTGGCGCACGCGCATCTTCCGCTTTCGAAACAGCGCACAGGTTGGGGGCAGCGGCGACATCGTCTTCGAGGCGCTGGATAATGACCCAAACCATCTGCGCACGTGGAACCTGTTGGCTGAATTCGCTTTCTACGCCGGCGTGGGGTACAAGACGACGATGGGTATGGGGCAAGTGCGGTGCACTCGCTCTTGACGGGGGTGGAGAGTAGAGAGCCCTGTCCGGCGATTGAAAATCGCAGCTACGATTACAAAACCTGCCTGCGCAAGTTAGAGGCCAGTCGCCGAGGGGCGACTTTGCAGACGTGGCCGTGACTTACAGTCGCCGGGCTGAAGTGGGAAAGTCGCTGATAGAGTTTTACAAAATCATCGGGGAATAGAGGGGGGAGGTAAATCCTTTGCCCCCCCATCGGGAGTCCGGTAGGGGCGCAATTGAATTGCGCCCCTACCGGAGGTGGTTCCCCGTCCGTCGGGCAGTCGCTTGAGCGACTTTGCCCTAGGCCCAGTGACGGCTCATGAAGATTAAGAAATTATTCAGGGTACAGAGGCTACGTGGCCACCTGTTCGCCCCGAGCTGAAGCTCAGGGCTATAGAGAAGGCAAAACCCGCTAGAAGCGGGTTCCCGTGGCCGGCAGAACCGGCCAGGGCGCTTTCAGCGGCCCTTGATCTTCCCATAGCCTGGGGCTTCAGCCCGAGGCGGGGGCTTCATAAGCGACTGCCTGGTGGAAATTCAGTCGCTTGCAGCGACTTGGCCTTGCTACCAGTGCCGATTTCAATCCAGCACGGGCCTTACCTGAGTAGTTCCGTTTGAAGAAAATCGATTCTGGCAAGGCGCATTCCAGGCCGACCTATGCCGGAAGGGCGGAGCCT
>CAZHMV010000246.1:0-6383 GCA_964532665.1 uncultured Anaerolineales bacterium | reverse complement strand
AGCGCCTTGAACTGGCAAGGTTTCAGCCGCTTTCAGGCCGACTCCGCTTCGAAAGCCACATTCGCAGACTTCCGAAGTCTTATTTGAAAGGTATTGTACTTAAGTATATAATTACTTCCATCTGGTCGGATTCGAAGGAGGCGCATGATGGGAATGCTGGTGATCATTTGGCCGCCCGGTTGGAAAAAGCAACTGGGGCTGCTCTTGGCGCTTTTGTTGCTGATTGGGGGTGTGATAGCAAGTATCCCGTGGGCTATCGACCGCTTTGGGCAACCGCGCGAGCTCTGGACTATCGACCAGGTTGCCCAGGCTGTGGAACGGGGTGCGGTCGAACGGATCGTCGTTCGCGGGAACGAAGCCACAGTCGAGACGAAGGCCGGCGCCCGTCTCCGCGTCCGCCAGGAAACCGGGGGCTCCATCATCGATTTGCTGAGGAGCCTGGCAGTGCCGGCGAAGCGCCTCAGCCGTATCGAGGTCCTCGTCGTCCCGCCGGCTCCGATCGCCCTCACGTGGTCTAGCCGGTGGCTTTTGGGAGTCCCCATCCTCATCCTGCTGCTGGGCATCGCGAGCATCGTCAGGCCTCGATGGGGCCGGCAAGCGCGTGCCCGATGAGACGATGAGAGGCGGTAGCTCCGGCTTGCAACACAATTTCTGAGAGAGTTGGTCCCGGCGGCGCTTTCTGCGGCTGGGATGCGGCGCTGTATTGAGCAGAGTATCGGCAGGCCTCCTGGGGCCGGTCTACGCCACGCAGGTGAAGCCGCGTTGGATCGAAGTGACCCGGCCGGACATCCCGCTGCCCGACTGACCGGAAGCGTTAGACAGCTTCACCATCGTCCAGTTCAACGATTTCCACTCTGAGGCCCGTCCACAGACTGATTCCCGGCGCCCGCGGACGGGTACGGTAGCTTTCTTCAACAAGGATGATTGAAATCGAGGGGCTCACCAAGCAATATGGTACGTTGGTCGCCGTTCAGGATCTATCGCTGACGGTGCATCCCGGTGAACTGCTCGGCCTGCTGGGACCCAACGGGGCCGGGAAATCCACAGTGATGAAAATCCTGGCCGGCCTGCTGCGCCCGACGGCAGGCGTGGCACACATCGGTGGCTACGACGTGGTTCGAGACGGCCTGCCGGCCAGGGCCATCACGGGTTATCTCCCCGAGTCGCCGTTTCTCTACGAAAAGCTGACCGGGCGGGAATTCCTGAGCTTCGTGGCCGACCTGTATCATGTCTCGCCGGAACGCGCCCATCAGCGGACTCAGGACCTCCTGCACCTCTTCGATCTGCACGGCGCGGCCGACGATCTGATTCAGGGCTATTCCCACGGCATGCGCCAGAAGCTGGCCCTGGCCGGCACCCTCATCCACGAACCCCAGGTCCTCATCCTCGACGAGCCGACATCAGGCCTGGACCCCAAAAGCGCCCGACTGATGAAAGATTTGCTGCGTGAGCTTTGTCAGCGCGGGGCCACCGTCCTGATGTCCACGCACATTCTGGAGGTCGCCGAACGCCTCTGCCACCGCATTGGCATCATCCATCAGGGACAATTCCTGGCCTGCGGCACGATGGACGAACTGCGCGCCCTGAGCCGCAGCCCCGGCTCGACGCTGGAAGACCTGTTTCTGCAACTGACCGGGGGTGTGGAAGTGGAAGAACTGGTGCGTTACCTGGAGGGGTAAAGAGTTTACCGCAGGGGGCGCGGTCCAGGGACCGGCCCCAGCGGCGGGGAAACCTGGAAGAGTGAGGATGCGACACGAGGTTCGATCTCTGTTGCGTTGGCGCTGGCAGGTCTTACGTCGGACTCATATCTGGCTCGAGCCGGCGTTGTATCTGGTCGCCACGGTGGGCAGCCTGCTGGTCCTGCTTCTGGCTTTCAAAATCGGCCAGGGCTTGCGCTCGATAGGACCCGGGTTCCAGTGGATGATCCTGGCCGTGATTCTGCTCGTGATCCAATCGGTGATCCTGGGCACCAGCATGGCGCGGGTGGTAGCGACGCTCTACCTGGACAGCGACCTGGAATTGCTCCTGGCGGCTCCATTGCAGGCACGTTCCGTCTTCGCCGCCCGTCTGGTAGAAGTGCTGGCCTTGCCCGGCCTGTTCATCCTCTGCCTGCTGCTGGCCGGCCTCTGGGGGCTGGGGCTGGGCCTCGGGATGGGGCCGGCCTACCACCTGTTTGCCGTGCCGGTGGTCCTCTTCCTGCCCCTGATCCCGGAGGCGCTGGGCACGTTACTGACCATGGCGCTGGTGCGTTACCTGCCGGCCTGGCGACTGCGGGAAATCCTGGCCGTGGCCGGCGGTCTGCTGTGGCTGATCTTCTACCTGACGCAACAGGCGCTCTTCGCCAACTTCCAGGAACATCTCCTCCCGATACTCCTGAGCCTATTCTCCGGCGGCTCACGTCCAGAGTTTCTGGCGCTGGACCCGGGACTGCTGCCCGGCAACTGGGCGGCCTGGTCCCTGGTCGCGGCCGGCCTGGGCCGGGTTGGGCCGGCCTTGCCGGCTTTGGGGCCCTATGCCCTGATCTCGCTGGGCGCCTTCGGCCTGTGCCTGCTGGCAGCGGAACGGCTCTACCTCTCCGGCTGGGCGAATGCGGGCGTGGTCCAGCGGCGCCGGCAGCGGGTGGAAACTGCCGCTGCAATCCCGCGCAGCGTCCGCTGGCTGTCCCCCGGCTTCCGGGCGGTGATGCTCAAGGACTGGCGGATGCTGCGGCGCGATCTGCAGGCGCTGCTGCAACTGGCCTGGCCGCTGGCCTTCACCCTCGTCTGGCTGATGCAGGGCCGGCTGGATATCATACCGCCCGTCTCCATCCCCGGCGATCCGATGATCTGGTGGACCGGGCTGAGCGTGGCGTGGCTTTGCGTGATGGTGGTCACCTACCTGGCCATTACCGCCATCAGCCGCGAGGGACGCAGTTTCTGGGTGCTGCGCAGCGCGCCTCTCTCGACCTGGGAGCTGATTGCTGCCAAGTTCTGGAGCAGTTATCTGATCTTCCTGGGCCTGGGCCTGGCCTTCAGCCTGGGCACAGCCTGGCTCCAGGGAACCGGCCTGGTAGGCTTCAGCCGCAGCCTGGGCCTGGCGATGCTCATGGGCATCGGGCTGACGGCCATCAGTCTGGCCCTTGGGGCTCGATCGCCCAATCTGACCTGGGACAATCCCCGTCAGGCCTACTCCCAGGAGGCCGGCTGCATGGGGTTTATCGCCGGCGGCGTCTACGCCCTGATCATGGTGGTCACCCTGGCCGTACCCATCGGCCTGGAAGGGCGCGGTGCCACCTGGGGGCTGCTGGTGAGCTTCTGCCGGCTGGCAGCGGTGGTGGGGCTGACGGCCGGCGTGGTGTGGAAGGCACTGCATCTGGCAGTTCGAGGCGTGGAGGAGATCGAGTTGTAGGGTAAATAGATGGCTGGATGGCTCGTTGGCTAGATGGCTGGGCGGACCATGCAACCATCCAGCCATCTAGCCAACGAGCCATCCAGCCATCTAGCCAGCCATTCAGCCATTTTCATGCTTCATGGAGTCCCGTAGGGGCATGTTGACTGCCAGGGAAACGATGGTGCGATCATGACACCTAAACGTTCGTTGTTTTTCGCTTTGGCCCTTTGCCTGGCACTGGCCACTCTTTTCCTGTGGTACGGGCTGACGACCCCGTTAAGCCCTCGGGCAGCCCTGGCCAGTGCCTACACCACAACCACCGGGCTGCACTCCGCGCACGTGGTCATGGGAATCACGATGCACCCCCTGCCCGATGGTGCCCCAGTGACCCAGGTGATGGAAGGGGACATTCAATTCCCGGATCGGATGCACCTGACCGCCAGGTACAACGGCGAGACCGGGGAAGTGGTGACCATCGGCCGCAAATCCTACATCCGGCCGTCTGGCCAGGCCACCTGGGAGACGCAGGAGTTGCCGCCTTTTGTGATGCCCGCCGGCTCCGCAGGTGCGCCCGTCGCCGATGTCAAATCCGTGCTGGACCAGATGAGGAGTCTGGGGAATGTGGAGCAGCTCCCCGACGAGACGATTGATGGTGCCCTGTGCTCCCGCTATCGCCTGCAGGTAGAGTTCGGGCGCGTCCTGGAGCAAGTGCGTCGGCGCCTGGACCGGGAGGATCCGGAGGTCAAAGCCTGGCTGGAGACGCTGGACAGGATGGGGCAAGAACCTGCAATGCGTATGGAGTACTGGGTTGAGAAGCAAGACCATCTGGTGCGGCAGATTCAGATGCATTACGTTGTCAATTCCCCCATGACAGTGAGACTATCGAGTGGCAAGCCGCATCGCGTGTCCCCCTACGCGGTGACGATGACCATGCGTTTCAGCGACTTCGACAAACCGGTACACATTCAGCCACCACAAGACGGTTCGCCATGAGCAGGAGCCTCGCAACGATGGTGTACGAAGACCGCTCCGGAGATCGAATGATCCTGGCCGGCGCGGCGTGGGGCGCGCTGGTCGCCCTGGGTCTGGGCGTCCTGCGCTGGTTCAACGCCGACGTGCCGCTCCAGCGGTGGGCTGAACTGCCGGACATCCTGGCGCTGATGCTGGTCTGGCTGGCTCCCTTCGCCCTGGCTATGATCGCTGCCCTTCAACCCCAGGCAGACACGCGGGTTTCTTTGCTTCTGGCCGCCGCGCTGGGTGGTTTGGCAGTCGGCGTGCTGGGACCTGTCTCGATAGCGGGGCTGCTCTTCCTGCCGGCGGTGTTGGCGCTGGCGGTCGCTACAGCGCGGACGCTGCGCACAGCCCGGCTCCCGTTAAGGAGTGTTCTGAGCTGGCTGGCGTTCGGCCTGGTGCTGGCCGGCCTGCTGATCGCCGCCTTTGCGCTCCTGATCGCCCATCCCGATCCTCGTTGCTGGGCCCTGGATCACATGCCTGCCGGGCAGACCGCCTGGCATGCGATAACGCCTGCACCAGGGGGACAGCTTGTGGGTGGGAGGCAGCCTGACGGGACAGTGCGAGAGCGGGCGACCTGCACCAGTGACATCATCACCCCACGAGAGGCGGTGATCAGTCTGGGGCCACTGGCGGTGGTGGCACTGTTGATCTGGGGGTGGCTGCGGTGGCAAACCCGGGAGGTTGGAGGGTGAAGATCAACTGGCCGGCTGTGTTGCTGGGGATGGGGGTCTTCTTTCCCATCACCTTCCTGGAGGAAATCCTCACCATGTTCGTGCTCCTGTATTTGTTCTACGAGCGCATCGCCGGCGTATCCACATCGGATCTCACACAAGACCAGCAGGTTCGCGATAAGGGCTGAGCCCAGGGGGCCGGCAGGCTGGGGCCGGCGCCACCAAAAAAAGTTTGCGATTGTGGGGATCGCAGGCCAATAACCAGCATGATCTCCTAATTCACTTTATGGCGCAGGGCGTGCGGTCTAACCTGACGGCGGCTTGGGCGACAGCCTGATCCTGTTTACTCCGCGCAGGTTAGATGGGATTCTCTCCTTCTGTGGTATCTGTCCGTGGGAGCTTACGATCTTGAAGCCACTTCTGCAAAGAGCGTTGGCTTTCCTGAGAAGGAATTCCGGCCAGCAAATGCACGACCTCTATGTCCTCGTCTAGATCGGGCCAGTGGATCCCTTCCCCATCACCAATAAGCCGCCAATTCTCTCGCTCTTCAGGTGTTCCATGCAACAGCCGTGGAAACCATGGTAAGGGCACTGCGATGGACCGACCGTCACTCAGCTCCACAACGAGCTCGTCTTCAGTCACTTTCACCTGTTGCGCCTGTCCCTGGCGTTCAATCACCAAAGTACTCATGCCATGCCTCCAGAAACGCCTCCTCGTGCTCCTCTACGATGTGCTGGATGCGCCGGACCTCCCGCGCACGAAACCTTCCACTCGATTGAAGGCGCACGGGATTGAGCCAAAACTTGGCCACTTTGTTCTCCCGTTCCACATGTACATGTGGCGGCTCCGAACGATCACCTGCGTAGAAGAAAAAGCGGTAAGGTCCTATCCACTTGACGGTGGGCATCTCATTGCAACCCCGAATTTGGTTATCTGACTCGAACAGCTCATTTGCTCGACTTCCGCCAATAGCTGGTCTAACTCACCCGGCTCGAAATGAAACTTCCCCACATGTTTCAGGATTGCCTCCGGCGACCCGCGTTCAGATTGGCGCCGGCTATACTGGCTTTGCAGGTACCCTGCGAAATCCACCACTGCGATGAGCTTGTCCTCGGGAAGCTGCTAGGCGATCTCAAGGAGCCGATCAAGCAAATGCTCTTTAGTCTGTTCCATCTTGTCTCCTTCCAGGTTTTGGCATTGTAACGGTGGCTCTTCTATCTATCCTTTGCCGGGAGAAGTATAACAGGGAAACCCAGGCCAGGCAAGCAGAGGGGCAAGGTAAATCCCATCTTTTGAAGCAATCGTGTCACTAAAAGTTAAACACCTGGC
>CAZHMV010000245.1:0-6394 GCA_964532665.1 uncultured Anaerolineales bacterium | reverse complement strand
AACGCCAGGGCGTGGGAGATCGCCCCACTCTCGACGTCTTCGGGCAGGATCAGGCCGGCCAGCAGCGGTGTCCCCACTGCACGAGCGCTGGAGTATGTGTCGAGATTAGTCCCAGGCCCCCGCACGTCGAAGAACTCCACCGCCCCCGCTTCGAGAATTGACTGACCCGTAAGCCGGCCCCCCAATTCGCGCACTGGGCGTCGCGCCGGGTCGTCGCCTGCCAGAAATCGTACGATCTGAATGTGTCAGGCTGGTAGAGCACCAGATGTCCGTCGGACTCGGTGCCTCGTGGGTTGGCGGGGCGCACCGTGCCGGCGGGTGCGGGCACGGGCACCGGCCCGCCCAACTGGTCGATTCCGAATTTGGGACTGGGCCACTCCAGGTTGCCCTCGTAGTCACAGATCAGCACGTTTTGCTGGCCCTGGCCGACGCGGAAGATGGGCATGGCGTACTCGTCGAAGTTGACCCATAAAACCGGGAACCAGTCCGCCGGCCCAGGTGGATAGAGTGACGTGGTGTCGCCGTGCAGCACGCGGTAGGTGACGAGGACTTGCTGGTCGCTTTCGGGCAAGACCGCCGCACCGGTGGCGGTCTGGTTCCAGACGCTGTTTGGAGCGAACAGCGGGATGGGGAGCGCGAAATCGCGGGGGAGGGCCAGGTCGGCGGCCAGGGTTGAGGGACGCGGATTTGCAAGTGCCAGTGTCTTGCCGGAAGGGCCGGCACGCGAGCCCAATGTGATCAGCAGGCCGGCCACCGCAATCATGAGCATGGGCCACCTGTAGTTTCGCTGGTCTCGTCGCATGGTTTTACTCGCCTCTTGTAAACTGCTCACCAGGAATTTCAGCGACCCTCAGTCGGTTCAGGACGCTGACTTTTGTCCGCTGGGAGCTTACCTCGCTCTTTTGACACGCGCCCTGGCGTCGGGTATAATGAGTTCAACCGCCACCGATTTCCCTTCGATCAGAAGGAAGCAATCGCAACCATCACACCGACCACGCCAGACGGACTGGCAAAGGAATTGCGTGTTCTCGATCCGGCAGTTCTGACTAGTGCCTGCTGAGGTGCTCTAATAATGACTGTGCTTACCCGTGTTGAGGTGGCCGAACGGATGACCTCCGAGGAGTTCTTCCGCTACGCACCCGAAGACCAAAAAGCTGAACTCATTGACGGAGTGATGATCGTGCATTCTCCCCCACTTGACATTCACGAAAGACTCTTTGGATTTCTGTTTTCCCTCCTGACCATCTACGTTGAAGAGCATGACCTGGGAGAAATACGTGGGTCTCGCACCCCGGTGGAACTGGATGTCGACCACGCCCCCGAGCCCGACATCCTCTTCGTGGCCAAGGAGCGGCTGGATATCATCCAGCGTAAAGGTGTCTTCGGCGCCCCCGATCTGGTCATCGAGATTCTCTCAGCCGGCACGGTGACATACGACCGTGGCCCCAAGTTCCGCGCGTACGAACGGGCCGGCGTGCGCGAGCTGTGGCTCATTGACCCCTACGGGCCGGCCGGCACTGAGTTCTACCAACTGCAAGGCAATCGCTTCATCCCCGTCATGCCCGACGAGAAGGGCATTCTCCGCTCCGTAGCCGTGCCCGGCTTCTGGATTGACGTGGCCTGGCTGTGGCCCGAGGAACGCTTTATCCCCGTGCGGCAGGCACTGGCACAGATGGCTGCCGAATAGCCACGTATCGTTACTGCGAACTCCGAAGGTTTTTCTGAAGATCATCAATCCGATCTGCCTCGCCCCTACAATCTATCAGTCGCCGGCTGTTCGTAACGTTCGATCCAACTGCTCCAACGTGACAAGACTGAATTCATGCTCTCTGGCTGTGGCCTGGGCGGCTTCGGTAAAGCCGGCGCGACCAAAGAAGGCATAATGGACTTTCCACGCTGCTCCCTGGTTCGGCAAATTCGCCACCACTTTCGGCATCTTGTCCTCAACGAGTTCCCGCAGAGACGCGCGACCCACGCGCCGAGTCCCCCACTTGCACTCGCCCAACAGTACAGCCCTCTCGCGCCAGTTGATAGCCGCCACGTCCACCTGAGCGTTTGCTGCCCAGTGGGACCCCACATCTTCCGGGCTGAAGGGAAGCCGACCGTTGCGGGCCTGCACCAATACCCACTCCCGGCTCAACTCCTCGAAGGCCGTCATCCCAACGAAAGCCCGTAATTGTGCCTTTACGTCGCTCCATACTGCGTCCATCAACTCTAGCTCAAGTGCCCGCTGGTTCGGAGCGACGAAGCGGAAGTAAAAACGCAGATAGGGATCGAGCAAATGCCAACGCCCCTGCCGGCTCCGCTCGCGTCGCTCCGGGGGCAGCGTCACCGGCGTGCGGCGCTCAACCATGTACAGATCGGCCAGCCGTCCCAGATATGTACTCGCGTTCTGCTTGGGCAGGCCGGACGCCATTGCGATCTCATCCAGAGTGTGCCGGCCCTCCCCAATGGCATGTAGGATACTCAGGTAATTGCGCGGCTCCCGTACCTGATCCTGGAGCAAAAAGAGAGGATCGACGCGAAAGATCCCTGTGGGATGGAAGATGCGCCGGGTGATATTTTCAGCCAAACTCACCCTGTCGTCGAAGCGCTCCAGGTAGGCTGGGACGCCACCCAGGATCGCGTAGACTGCCACTCGCTCGGCAACCGTGTAGCGGGGCAGGAACTCAGCAACAGTGGCGAAAGGTAGGGGTTTCAGGTGCAGGCGAGCGGAGAACCGCCCGTAAAGCGGAGCATGATACTGGAGCAACCGGGTCATCATGCCGATATGGCTGCCGGCCAACACCAGGAATATCCTGGTCTGCTTGAAGTGATGGTCCCAGGCGTTCTGGAGAACCGAAGCCAGGCCGGGTTCGGCTTCAGCAACGTAGGGGAATTCGTCCAGGATGAGAATGAGTTGTCGGTCTGCTGCGAGTTGAGCCGCCTGGGTCAGGGCCATTTCCCAGGTGGGGTACGTGAACTCGGCGTCGGCCGGTGTATCGGGATGAACTGCGTTGTAGATGGCCTGGGAAAACGATCGCAACTGGAGCGTTGGCGATAGTCGGTTGGCAACCCAGTAGACGAAGGGCACCCCACTCGTCTGAGCCCAGTGAAGCAACAAGGTTGTCTTTCCCACCCGCCGGCGCCCGTACAGGATGAGAAACTGTGGCCCAGGTTCGGCTGCCAGGCGATGCAGCTCAGCTAATTCCTGCCGCCGTCCAACAAAGTGTGTCATACCTGTCCTCCCAGTTTATAATAGGCTATGTCTTAGACACAGCCTATTATATACTTGCGTAATCGAGAGGTCAAGCGGCGTGCTGCTCATCGACGCTGGGGCACCGGTCTACCACGGCTGGCGCCATTTGGCGATGACCAGGGGCAGGCGAACCAGGCACCCTGGTTTGGCAATGGTCGCCATAATATCCGCTACGTCGCCGATGCCGTTGCTGTTAGCGTCACCCACGCACTGTGACGCCGGCCACCCCACCTGCGCCGAATCGGCGTCCACCATCAGCGACGACACGTCTACCGCCTCAAAATCGGACCCCTTGACCTGGCGCAACTCCGGCACCAGGATGTCGTTATTCCAACGCTCGTCGGGCACGCCGGAGATGAACCACGACGCGCCGTTGTCGGCCAGGATCATGCCGTATTTCTTGAGCGCCTGCAAGATCACCTGCACCTCCGGTGAGAAGCCCGAGATGTCGAAGTCGGCGCGCAGGCGGAAGCGCTGGCCCATGGGCGGGTACTGAGAACCGGTGAGGTTCGACGCGAAGTGGCGCGCCGGCCAGATGTACTCCTGGCGCGTCTGCGGCGCGGTGACGCGAATCGCGTGCCGGATTTCGCCCGCAGCTACCTCGTCGTAGCGCACCAGTCCCGCCAATATGGGCAGGCCGGCGGCGTCGGCCGAGGTCCAGCCGGCGGTCCGCAGGGCGTTGGAGTTCAGGTCGAAGATGGCGCCGGAGCCGGCCTGCCAGCTCCCGTCGGGCTGGGGCCAGGCGTAGAACAACTCGTACAACACGCAGTTGTCGCGGTCCACAATCAGCACGTGGCGGTCGCCGTCGCTGTTCGGGCCGCCCTCGATGGGCGGGTTGGGTGGGATGGGGTAGGGGCCGGCGTCGCTTTCGTCGGCGTAGTCGAAGGTGACGGTCACCTTGGGCTGGGTGCCGGGCACGTCCGTGTACGGGATGCCGATGGGGCTGCCGGAGCCGGGCGGCCAGTCGCCGGCGCCGAAGTCGGGATGCAGGCCGGCGCTCGCTCCGATGGTGTTGATGTAGGCCGCCGAGTTGGGGTCTACGGGCAGCGTGTCCACTGGCACGTTCCAGATGTTGTCGGCCGGGAACAAGGGGCAGCCGGCCACCTGAGGTCCCCCCTGCGATTGAGGTGACGTCGCCGTCGGTGTGGGGGTGCTGGTTGGCGTGATGCTCGCAGTGGCCGTGGCAGTCGGCGTCAGCGTGGGCGTCGGCGTGCCCGAGGGTGGAGCCACACCCTCGATGATGTCCGCCAGCTCTGCTCGCGCAGCCTCCCAGTCATCAGGGTTGGTGGACCAACTGATGTCGGTGAGCACCCAGGTTGGATCGCCTGGATCAGCAACGCCGTACTCCCACAGGACGGTAGGGATCATCTCGTTGACGATTTCAGACGTGCGCGTCGGGTTGACGGCCGCCGCCAGGGTGAGGTAGTCCACGTCCTGGATGCCGCGCCGCCACAACTTCAGGCGCAACGAGGCGAAAGGTCCAGCCAGACCATAGCTTTCGTTGGGGTGGCGCGTATCGGTGCCGGGATAGAACAGCACACCATCCCCGTTGAAGTAGTTCCAGCCGGCCTGCCCTCGCGTATCGCTGTCGTAGCTGTAACAGCCGAAGGTTTGCGCCTGCTGGAACAGGTTGGTATAGGCCGCCGGATCGTTGTAGCCGTAGCACTGGAAGTTGGTGTAGTAGGTAGACTCCCAGTAGAACCAGCGGTCGGCCCCAGCCTTGTAGTGGCTCCACGCCAGTTCCCGCAGAGCCACGCCATCATCCTCGCTGGCGAAGGAGCCGGAGCCGGGCCGGCTACCGTTGTACAGGAAGAAACGTTTGGTCGGATCGGCCCGCAGCGCAGCCAGCGCGTTCTCCCAGTCGGAGGTGATGCCGAAGCCGGCGCCGCTGGTCGGGATGTCCAGGCTGGGCACGTTGGCCATGGCTTGGGGCAGGGGAATTGTTGCCATGGACATGAGACGCCGGCCCGGTCCGGGGTTGTTGTCCATCCACTGGGCCCACTGCTCGATCTGGGGGTAGTTATCGGATTCGTCGATCAGATAGAGGAAGTAGTCGGTCGGTGTGGCGAAGGGGTGGGTGTCGAACCAGTTGACCCAGGCATCCGTGTTGGCCCACATGTCGGCCTGGCTGCCGCTCTGCCACGACCAACTGCCGTAGGTGCCGATGGAGACGACGTTGTTGCCCACGCCCACGCCAGGGCCGTCGTAGCCTCTGGTAGGGGTGAACAGCGCGCCGCTCAGACGGTCGATCCAGGCATCGTCCACGTCAGCCGGCGTGTCGAGGCTGCCGTCGATGAGGGAGAGCTTGTGGCGATGGGCGAGCTGAAAGTGGCGGTCGATGATCTTCAGCGACTCGGTGTAAACAGCCGTGCCGGCATCGGGGTACGCCTGACCCAGATATCGGTCGTTGATGTCTTCGAAGGTGTAGTAGACCATGGTGCGGGCGCTGGGGAGGTCCGGCAGCGTGAAATCGCGCACGCGCAGGGTGATGGGGACCTGCCAGGTAAGCACGCCATTCTCGGTGATTGTGATGGTGCCGCTGTAGACGCCGGCCGGCACCGTCTTCGGGATGTAGATGTCGCCCCAGATGGATTGGTTCGTGCCGGCGGTGATGGTGAAGGGGGCGTGGAGTTCCAGGGGCACAGCGATGTCGGGGTAGAACTTGTCGTGGCATGGCCGGTCCTGCCAGGTGCCCGTGCCCTGGCCGTTTTCGTCGTAAGGCCGGCGACACCGCTCCGGAATGTGGCGCTCGTCGTAGTCGTTGTACGCCAGATCGATGCTGAGGCCCTTGATTTGGAGATAGCGTACGTAGAACAGCTCGATATTGCGGTCCACGTAGTTGAACAGGTCGTCGCCGCTGGCGGGGCGGGTGGTGATGCTGGCGCCGGCGGGGCCGGCGAGCGACGTGAGGCTGACCGCAACGTTCGTGGCGTTGGCGGTGGGGGCTTCCAACACCAGGTTGAAACCCACCACTTCGTTGTGTGCGCCGAACAGCGAGATTTGCGTACCGTCCCACACAGAGTTGACCACCGAGTTGGAGTCGTTGGTGGCGCGCAACTCGCTGCGCCAGACCTTGTCTCCGCCTTCGTTGGCCCAGACGTGGGCGATGTGGCCCTCCCCCCCTCCCCCCGCCCTAAAGGGCACCCCCCTCCCCCT
>CAZHMV010000244.1:0-6399 GCA_964532665.1 uncultured Anaerolineales bacterium | reverse complement strand
TGATCGCTGGCACCGAGGTTCTTCTCGATCTGATACAGGCGCAGCACAGTTGCCAGGGCGACCAGGGCGAAGAGCGCCGTGAGCAGAATGACACCGTCCATGCCCCAGCGCTGGGCAAACGGCCCCCCAACTCCGCCGCCTATCAGTTGCCCGATCCCCAGCAGAACCGAATACAGTCCCATAATGGCACCCCGGTCCTCGAGATAGCCCTCGGAGATGTCAGCCAGGTAGCCCAGAGCGGCCGGCGTGAAGCCGCTTTCCAGCATGACGCCGGCCACGAACACGGTTGCCAGGACGATCACGACACCACGTGCATCCAGCGGAACGTGATTGATGCCATACGAGGCAAAGGTGGCGATGAACACGCCGACGTCGGCGATCAGCATGATGATCACCCGACGCAGGCGGGCGAAGGTCAGGCCCCACAGGAACACGCCAACGGAGAACAGCAGCGCGTAGCCGGCCAGCATGGTGCCAACCACTTCGCCGGAGAACCCGCCCATCAGGTTCTGGCCGGGGTTTCGAACCGCACCGCTGAGCTGGTAAGGCAGATGGTTCAGCCACAGGCCGACGATGGCACTGAAAGCCACCCAGGCCGGTGCGAAGCGCAGAATATCATCCTGGCGTAGAATCTGAATCAGCCGCCGGCTTTCCGACGGCTCACTCGGTGTGGCTCGGGGCTGGTGACGCATGCCCCAATAGAAGACTGCGGCGCTCATCAGGTAAACCACGGCCACAACGCTGAAGCCATTTCGGCCAAAATCGTCCCACAGGGTGCCGGCAACGCGGAAGCCAAGGGCCAGTCCGCCGATGGTGGTGATTTCCCACAGGCTCACGGCGCGCCCACGGGCTACCGCGCTGTGGCTGGTGGCATTGGAGATGTAGCTGAGGGTGGCCGGCAAGGAGCTGGCGGTTGACAGCCCTTCCAGGAGTCGGGTGAAGAGTAGCACAGGGAGCGCGGCTGTCATGGCGGTCATCTGCACCGCGGCCGCGCCGAAGAGGGGGCCGAGGATCATGAACGACTTCCGCCCGTAGCGATCACTCCAGGCACCAAAGATCGGTGCGCCGACGAGCTCCGTTGCGAAGAAGGCGACAGCGAACAAAGCGACGGTCAGGGGAGTTGCATGCTGAAGGCCGGCGTCGTGCAGGTAGCGCAGATAGAACCCGACCATGACCCCCATGGCTGAAGCAGCCCCACGCAGGATCAGGCTTGCAATCAGACACGCCCAGAGAGAGCTGTCCAGGCTAAAGAATGTGCGTGCGTGGGCACGGCCCTCGGCATCGACCCCGAATGTGGGTTTCACGATCGACCTCGGGACTTACGATTGGGGATCAGGGACACGAAAAAGCTGCCTGCAGTTTGAGGCAGCCTTGTCGTGGAATACGCTTGCCGGCGCACTGTCTAGCCGAAGCGTTCTTCTTTCCATGGATCACCATCATTGTGGTAACCATACATCTCCCAGAACCCATGTTTATCGCGGGGCATGAACTCGAGCCCGCGACACCATTTGGCGCTCTTCCAGAAGTAACGTTGCGGTACAACCAGGCGCATCGGCCAACCATGTTCGCGTGGGAGGGGGGCCCCTTCATAGAGAGTGGCGAAGATGACATCTTCATCCTGCAAGGCTTCCAGGGGCAGGTTGGTTGTGTAGCCGCCGTAGGCGTGCACCATCACGTGGGATGCTTCGGGCTTGATGTCGATTAGTTTGAGGATATCCCGACCAGCCACGCCCGTCCACGCAGTGTCGAACTTGCTCCAGCGGGTCACGCAGTGAATGTCGGCTGTGACTGTCGTCTGCGGCAGTGCATTGAAGGCTGCCCAGTCGAGAGTGATGGGTTGTTCGACCAGGCCCCATACTTCGAACGTCCAATTTGCCAGATCGATCTCGGGAACAGCGCCGTAGTGAAGGACAGGAAACTTCTGCGTGAGCACCTGTCCAGGGGGCAGCCGGCCCGTTCCCTGACCTCTGGCCCGACGCCGGTCTGACTCCCGAAGCCGCTCCACGCGGCGGATCGCATCACGAACAGACATCTCACAACCTCAGCAACTATTGTTCCGCGATGGCCTGCAGTCCTTCCAGATCGTACAGCTCGAGCCGCTTGCGCCCGATCCCAAGCAGCCCGTCACGCTTGAACTCGTTGAGCGTCTGCGTGGTGGTCTCCCGGTACGTCCCGATCATCTCGGCCAGGTCTTGATGGGTATAGCCTTCAATCGTGTTGCCGTGTTCCTCCTGGAGCCGCAGAAGCAGCGAAGCCAGCCGTGCAGGAATATTCTTGAAAGCGATATCTTCCAGCCGTGCTTCAGCCTCGCGCAACCGCTGTCCCAGAGTCTCAACAATCCGAAGCCCCACCTGGGGTTTGCTAACAAGCACGCGTTCCAGGTCGGCACGACTCATCACGCATAGGGTGCAGTCGTCGATTGCCTCGGCAAAGGTGTTGTACATCCCTTGCCCGACCATGGACATTTCGCCAAAAATGCTGCCTGGCCCCAAAGTGGCGATGACCAGCTTTTTCCCCTCTGGCGAGATGCGATACAGTTGTACCCTTCCCTTCTTAAGAAGAAAGAGCACCTCACCTGTTTCATCAGGACTGTAGAACACGCGCCCTTTCTCACAGGTGGTCATGGTTGTTACACTATCTACCCAGCCCATATCCTCCGGCGTCAGATCCTGGAAAATATCAACCTCCGAGAGATAGCGCAGTTTGCTTAACATCTTTTGTCGTCTGAGTGAAGCTGTCGAAGTCATTGCCTGCCTCCCTGTGGACTAGGTGACTCTTCCGCGAAGTGCGTAGTTATGAAACCGAAAGCTGCTCTATGTGCAGCTCTTGCCTCAATGCGACAAATTGATCCGGCACCCCACACCTGCGGCGTTCAGCCGGAAGGTCCAGTGCTCGCCAGCCAAGGACGCCCTCCCAACCGGCCCAAGAGTCACTCGAGGCTCCCCGGGCTAGCAGTGTAGGGCAGCTTTGCTAGCCGCGTTGTTACTACTCAGGCTGCCTGCGTTTCGGCAGTTAAAATTGCACCAACATCTGCGAAGCGGCACCCTGAGCCTGTCGATGGGGCGCCCCCTTCGACGAGCTCAGGACAGGCTTCGGCGACTGGCCTTCAGCCGGCGCAGGCCGGCCCTTCGACGGGCTCAGGACGCCGCTTCGCAAGGGTTGCCGCGATTTCAATCGCCAGGCTAAGTAGCTACGCTGCCTTTTCAAGTCACGTCGCAAACCCGACCTAAGTTTCCTGAGCTTCTTGTAGAAAGTTGGCGATCTGTTGCACTGCATCCTCGCGACGCGGATTGCCCAACCAGAGCAATTCATCGTTCAGCAGGAACGAGGGCACTGCAAACACAGCCGGAGGACGCTCGATCCCTGACGCGTCCACGTCAATGACCTCTACCCGCAGATCCGGGAACCGAACCGAGAGCTCCCTGGCTATTTCCCGCGCCTCACCACAGCCGTAGCAATCCTCGGAGACGTATGCTTCTAAGCGGTGGTTCATCGAAGACTCCCTTGCCACCCTGTCAAGCAACTATCCGGGAAACCATAGTAACGATCCTTCAATCTGGTCGAAGGGCCACCACTACGAACACTTTTCGGATAGGCTCTTGGTCTCGTTACCTAACCCAAACTTGATCTGCATTAGGGTAACATACAGGTGGTTGGGAGTTTGTGACTGGCCTTACGCTTATGTAGGCGTGCCTCTCGTTATCTCTGAGATACGACTCGATACGGGTGGCAATCGTTGCGGGAATGCCCGCCGGCAGCAGCCCCTGGAGTCAACACGGACTGTCCCCGGCGAATTGTGTGGCCTATTATACATCCCGATGAAGAGGTTGTCAAACCTCATTGCCCACGGTTGACGCCGGCAGCCGGTCAGATTATAATCACGGATGTTCGACCGAAAATGAAATTGTAGGGGGAAGGCAGGTCAGATTGGAAGCATCAGTGAATATGTTATGTAACTGGCCCGCCCACCCCTACCCCGCGAAAGGATGTTTCCATGCAGCCTGACCCGATTGCCTTTCAAATAGGACCCGTTACAGTCTACTGGTATGGTTTACTGATTGCCACCGGTGCGTTGGTGGGAGCCTGGCTGGCCAGCCTGGAAGCCCAACGGCGCGGGTGGGACCCGGACCATGTCTGGAATGCCCTGGTCATTTGCCTGATTCTGGGACTCATTGGGGCCCGGCTATATCACGTCGTGTCCAGTCCCGCCGGCGGCGCGCAGGGCTGGAATTACTACCGCCAGCACCCCATCGACATCATTCGCTTCTGGCGTAATGGGCAACTGACCGGCATCAGCGGGCTTGGCATCTACGGCGCTGTCGCGGGTGGCCTGCTCGGCCTGTTCATTTATACCCGTTTTGCTGGCCTCAGCTTCTTCAACTGGGCTGACATCGGGGTGATCGGTCTGGCAATGGGACAGGCCATTGGCCGCTGGGGCAACTTCTTCAACCAGGAACTGTATGGTGACCCAACGAACCTGCCGTGGGGCATCCGCATCGACCAGGCGCACCGATTGCCACAGTTCGCAGATTTGCCGGCTGACACACGGTTTCATCCGACGTTCCTCTACGAGTCGTTGTGGAACCTGTTGGCGGTCGGCATACTCCTGTACCTTGCGCGCCGCTTTGAGCATCGACTTCGCCCCGGTGACTTGCTGTTGGCCTACGGGATTCTGTATCCGGTGGGGCGTTTCCTGGTCGAGTTTGAACGACCGGATGCCTGGCGAATTGGCGGTATCCCAACGGCCCAACTCATCGCGGTGGCCTCGATTGTGGTCTGCGCCGGCTTGCTGGTTTACCGACATCGTATCGCCGCGCGATCAGCGGTGACGGGTGCAGGTCCAGGTGGCCGGCAGGTGGGCTGACCTCATCACCATGGCAGCGGGCTCCGCGTCCCGAGCCCAGTATGCGCTCTTCGTCCTCTCCTTCCTGGCCGTCACGGTGGGCACCCTGGCGGTGTTTCGCTATGCTGTCGCACAGCAGCCAACACCACCGGCTATCGGCGAGCCTTTCCAGGTGTTTGCAGGGCCGGGTGCCCAACAAAGGCCGGCCATCGCGTTCGATGAAGGTGCCCATCGTCACCTGATTGTCTGGGCCGATACCACCGCCGGCGACATCTATGGCCGTTTGATTGACGACCATGGGACACCCGTTGGTCCGCATTTTCCCATCTCCCTGGCAGCCGGCACGCAGCTTTCTCCCACGGTGGCCGCCGGCAGCCCTGGCCAGGGTTTTCTGGTGGTGTGGCAGGACGCGCGCGACGGTGACTGGGATGTCTACGGTCAGCGCGTTTCGGCTGCCGGCCGGCTGCTGGATGCCGGGGGAGCACCCGGCGCCGACCCCGCTGTGAACACCGCGCTGGTTGCCGGCCCCGGCGACCAACAGATGCCGGACGTGGCGTATAGCCTGGACTTCGATCTCTATCTGGTCGTCTGGGTTGATGCGCAGCCCGAGCCGGAGTCAGGCATCAAGCTGGCCGGCCGGCGTGTCTCCTCTGCGGGTGTGCCGCTGAGCGAATCCATCACCATCGTTCAGGAGCCGCGTGCCGTTGCGCACCCGGCCGTGGCCTACAATCCGGTGGCCGGCGAATTTCTGGTGGTGTGGCAACGTCAGGACATCTGGGTCGAAGATCGTCGGCTGTCTGGCTCGGGGGAGTTGCAGGGTCCACGACACCAGTTGTGGGGCGTGCCCATCCGACCCTATCCAGCGCCCGTGCCGGACGTCGTCTACAACCCGGCCACCGGGCAATACCTGGTGGTGTGGGATGACGCTTCGGATGACAACATCTACGGATTCCGCGTTTCCGCGAATGGAGAGGCCGTTCCCGGCTCTGATCGGATCGTCATCTCGTCGGCCGAGGGGTTGCAAACAGGCCCTCGGGTGGGTGTGCATGACACCGGCTATCTCGTCGTGTGGGCAGACGGGCGCGATCCAGACTCGAGCAACCTATTCGGCCAACTGCTGTCGGCTGCTGGTGAGCGCGTGGACCCGGAAGGGACGCCGGGGGCGCCGAGCGACGTGAATACTCCGCTTGCCACCGCCATCCCCGATCAAGAAGCGCCGGCTCTGGCCTTCAACCCGGGCGGCGTCGAATACCTGCTCACGTGGGCCGAGGATCGCCTGCAGGGTCCGGACATCCTTGGTGAGCGAATCTGGTTTTCGGCCATGGGACCGCGCCCAACACCCACCCCCACGCGGACACCTACATCATCACCGACCCCCACACGAACCTCAACGCCAACCAGCACGCCGACGCCCACCCCCACACCGCCTCTCCAGTACCTGGTGCTGGTTTTCCTGAATTGGCCTGGAGAGTAGCCCTTGTTCGTCTTTCTATCGGTCGCTGCGCTCTTGCTGTTGCCGGGCTACCTGGCGCTGCTGCTGGCAGTGCCGCCAGACT
>CAZHMV010000243.1:0-6493 GCA_964532665.1 uncultured Anaerolineales bacterium | reverse complement strand
GTGAACTGGCTGAGAACGCCGTACGGCTTGAAGAACTTGATGTAATGATGCCGGCGGCTGTCACTATGCCGTGGTCGCCTCGGGTGTCGCGTGGGTTCAGGTCGCGCTCTGCGGGTCATTCTGTACCAGATGATAGCACAGGTGGCAATACAAGCAAAAGGAGCAGTCGGACGGATTAGCTCGTGAAACGTAAAACAGCCTGCCCTGAGCCTGTCGAAGGGTGAAAGGTGAGGGGGCTTTCTCGCACCCACATCACGTTTCACGCATCACGGTTTACGTCGCCGGTGTGTTGCGGCCTTCCCACCGGAAGTCACCTTCCCAGAGCCAGTTTCATGAATCCGTGCATCCGAGCAATCCGTGTTCTTCATTCAACCAGATCGAACACCACCTGAATCTGGACCGAGACGCTGAGTTCTCCGCCCGAGATCGGGACCTCACCACCGCCGGCAGCCCGCAACTCCATCGTTTTTGCGACCTCCGCCACGGGCCGGCCACCGCCAAACTCGCTGACCTGGCGGACGGGACCCAGGCTGGCTCCCAGGCCGGCAGCGAGTTGCTCCGCCTTGGTCCTGGCATCGGCGATGGCCTCATCGCGGGCCTGCTGCTGCAGCGCATCGGGGTCTTCGATGCTGAACGTGACACCGCCGACCGTGTTGGCCCTGGCTGCCAGCGTCTTCTGCAACAGCTCACCGATCTTTGACAGATCGTGGAGCTTCACCCGAACCTGGTTGCTGACGCGATATGTGATCTCTCCAGTGGGCTTCCCTTCCCGGTCGTACTGTTGCTGCACAGACATCGCATACTGAGTTGTCTGAACATCTTTCTCAGCGACGCCCATCGCCTTGATGACATCCATGACGGCCGCCATCCGGGTCGTGCTCTCTTCGACAGCCAGACTGGCGTCCGTCTCGATAATCTGCACACCGAGTTGAACGTAGGCCACATCGGGGGCGGCGTTGGCTGTGCCGAGGCCGCTGACTGTGACCGTTCGTGGCGTCGGCTCCTGCCCGGTCGCCAGTGCAGATGCAGATCGTGCCGCCGCCTGAGGCGCACCGGCCGTGGTGCCCGTTGCAACCGGCGCGCAGCCGGCAATCACCAAGATCAACAGCGTGCCGATTATGATGGGGAACAAGCGATAACGCGCTAACATCTGTTGTTGAACCTCCTCTATTTCTGGTAGTTACATGGCTTGAGTCCGGCGCTCAGTAATGAGAACGACGGGGGATGGAGCTATGTTCCAACTCACGCCGTTGGTGGTTTACCAACCTGCCCTGCCGAAGGCTACTTCCACGGTGCTTGTTTCGGCTTCATACATTCGTCATTTGTCGGCTGGCAATGGCTTCGCGGTAGACAGCCACAATCTCACCCACCTTGTGAGACCAGCTCTGGCCAGCCACAGCGGCGGCGACGCGCCGGCGATCCTCGGGCGCGACGGGCCGGCGCAGCATGCGCAGAATCGCGGTCGCCAGTTCCTGGCTGAAAGGCTCGGTGTCTTCGACCAGAGGCTGACCTCTGGCATTGACCTGCACGGGACGGACCAAGTCGGCCAGGCCGGCCGCCCGCAGGCTGTGGGGCACGAACGTAGGCGGACCACCGCGATCGGTGGCGATCACGCGCGCACCCGACGCCATGGCCTCGATGAGCACCAACCCGAACGGCTCCTCAACCGATGGCAACACGAACAAATCGGCCAGGTTCATGAACCGGCCGACGTCCTCGTAATGCGCTTTCCCGGGCAGCAGGACTTGCCCCTCCAACCCCAGTTCTCGTACCAGAGCCTCGAGTTTGGCTCGCTCCTCGGCCGGCCCTTCCCCGACGATCAGCGTCACAACCGGCTCGCCCAGGGCGCGATGGTAGTGGCCGGCGGCCCGGATCAGGTACGGCAGACCCTTGTAGCTGGCGAACTTGCCGACACACAGGACGATCCTGGCCTCGGGATCGGGCAGTCTGATGCCGTAGCGGTCAAACAGGGCCAGGCGGTCAACCTCCTGGATGCGGAACAGGCGGTGGTTGTAGCCATTGCCGATCACCCTGATCCGGCATTCGTCAACACCAAACGCGCTGACCGCCTGCTCGCCGGTCCGGGGGGAGATGGGCATAACCCGCTCCACCGACTGCACGGCGGGCCGGACCAGCTCACCGAAACGCGGCGCGTCCATGAGCAACTTGTAGGCGGTTCCGTGAACCGTTGTGACGATGGGCAACCAGGGCGCGGCCAGCCGCGTGATCGCGTTGAGCAGCCACAGATGGTTGATGTGGACGACGTCCGGCTGGAAGCCCAGTGCCAGCCGGCGAATCTTGCCGTAGAAGGCCCGGAGATACGTGTTGAGTTGCGTTTCGGTCAGGTCGCGAAACGGACGGGTGGGGTAGGGCATCTGAATCGACATGCCCGAGATGCGAAATGGCACGTCGCCCGTCGGATGATCCTCGTCCCGACTGAACAGCAGGGTGTGGGTCTGGTTGTCAGGCAGTCCACCGACTTCGCGGCCGTGGATCGGCTGGTAGGCGCCGGCCAGGGCGGCGATCTGGTGGCCGGCGCGCTGCAACTCCCCAACCACTTCCTGCAGGTAGACGCCGCTGCCGGTCTGGCCGGGCCGCTGCGACAGCAGCATCAGCACCCGCAACGGTGCGTCCAGGTCTAACCGCTCGACGCGGGTTTTCCAGGCTTCAGCGGACTCACGGGCGACGGGGTCGTCTTCTGCCCATCGCAGCGCGTGGTCGAAGTTATGCAGGTCGTGTACCGTGATTGAGGTGGTCATCGTTTCAATAATCTTACACGACCCTGATAAACCCAGCCGGCCCGGCAGTGACACGCCCAATGATGGCAGCATCGGTGACGCCGCACTGATGCAGTGCTGCCAGCAGGCGGCCGGCGTTGGTGGCCGGCACACTCATCAACAGACCACCCGAGGTCTGAGGATCAAGCAAGAGCAAGCGATCACGCTCGTCCACACTGGGCTCGAAGTGGACGGCATCACGCAGATAACTCGCATTGCTATGCAGTCCGCTGGAGCACAAGGACGGCTCTGCGAGGTCTCGCACCCCCGGCAGATATGGAACATCGGCTGTGTCCAGTTCGATACCCACACTGCTGGCTGACGCGATGGCACGAGCGTGGCCCAGCAGTCCAAACCCGGTCACGTCGGTACATGCGTTCACCCCGATCTCCATCATGACCTCGGCGGCGATTCGGTTCAGCATGCTCATCGTGTCAACCACATTCCAACAGGTCTTCGACGACAGGCCGCCGTTCGCTTTAGCCGTAGCCACGCGCATCGCGTTCGTGAGGATACCCGTTCCGATGGGTTTTGTCAAGATCAGCACGTCGCCGGGACATGCGCCGGCGTTGGCGATGAGATCCGCAGGCCGAATGACGCCGGTGACAGACAGGCCGTACTTGAGCTCCACATCATCCACAGTGTGCCCGCCGACTAGGGCGACGCCGGCCTCTTTTAGCTTGTCCATGCCGCCACGCAGAATCGCCTCCATCACAGATAGATCGGCCAGATCGGTGGGGAAGCAGATAATGTTCATGGCGGTCAGCGGGCGCGCGCCTTTGGCATAGACGTCGCTCAGCGCGTTGGCAACGGCGATTTGCCCAAACGAGTATGGGTCGTCTACAATCGGCGTCAGGAAATCCAGAGTCTGGACCAGCGCCAGATCCGGTCCCAGGCGATACACGCCAGCATCGTCGCCGGTGTCAAAGCCCAGCAGAACCGCCGGATCGTTCAGGGGGACCAACTTGGCCAGCACCCGGGACAATTCGCCAGGACCAACCTTGGCGGCACAGCCGCCATGTCGCGCCAGGCTTGTTAAACGATGATTGGTATTCAGGGCCATGTGCTCTCTCCCACAACAAAGACCTCCCGATGCAGTAGAAAGTGACTTCCGCCTGACTTCGCATATTCACCGCGTGAGAGGTATGAACGGTCACAAATCTACGATGATCATACTGCGTTTGCGGCGCAGTCTCTGTATCCCCAGTCACGTTGGCGCGAGAACTTGTGGTGTATGATGTTGATGAAGGTGCCCGCCCGGTCAGTGATCAGTGATCAGTGGCCGGATTCGACTACTGCCCACTGATTTGGGACCAACTGGGACAACAGGAGGCATAGGCATGCGAATCTGCATTATCGCTTACCGGTTTCCACCAACCATCGGGGGGTTGCAGTCGTATGCCTACCACAGTGCGCGCATTCTTGCGGAGTGGGGGCATACGGTCTGCGTTGTGGCAGAGACCCTGGAGGAAGGTGACGGCTGGCCGGCCGATCTTCCACGTCCGTTCGAGCTACGGCGCCTCCCTTCTCTGAAGTCGTTTGTGCACGGACAGGGGAGCCTGTTCGCGTGCCTGGCGGAATTGCGGGAGACACTGGCGGACTTCCGGCCCGATCTCATCCACGTGCACGACCCGCTGTCACTGCTGGCTGTCAACCTGACGTGGTCGGATGCGCGGACGCCACTCTTTTTCTCCTTCCACTGGGTGTTCGATGAGCACGGCGCCGGCCGCGCCCGGCGAGACTACGGGGCCGGCCGGCTGAACCAGGCGGCAACATTGGGGCTGGAGCGCTCACTGATGCAGTTCATCTTCAGCCAATGCCGCTACGAGCGCCTCATCGCCGTCGGACCGCCTTTCGTGCATTGGGCAGACGTGTTCGGTGCGCCACCTCACAAGGTAGTCTATCTGCCCAACGGCGTTGACCCCGAGCTCTTCAGCCCCCAGCCCCCCGACCCAAAGTTGTGCGCAGATTTCGGGGTCGAGGCCGGCGATTCCATCGTGTTGTGTCCCGTGCGCATCGTGCCCCGGAAAGGTGTCACCGACGTCATCCGGGCCCTGGGGGCCATCGAGGATCGACATGTCAAACTGCTGGTGGTGGGCTCGACCCGGCAGCATGACGCAGCGTACGCCCAGGAAGTGCGGGACCTGATCAGACGGCTGGGTCTGGAGCAGCGCGTGCGCCTGATCGAGGGGGTGTCGCTGGGTCGGATGCCACGAACTTATGCGGTGAGCGATCTGGTGGTGCTGCCATCGTACATGGAGGGGCTGAGCATCGCGCTCCTGGAGGCGATGGCCTGTGGCCGGCCCGTGATCACCACCGACGCGCCCGGCAATCGGGAGCTGATCGCGCATGACCAGAACGGTCTGCTGGTGCCCCCCGGCGACGTCGATGCCATTGGGCGGGCCATCGCCGGCCTGCTCGACGACCCGGAGCGGGGCCGGCGGCTGGGGGAGGCGGGCCGGCGGGCTGTCGTCGAGGAGTACGACCTGCGCGACAAGCTACGACAGACGGTGGAACTGTACGAACAGGCCCTGGCAGATGGGGCCGACCCACTTACTTGATCGGCGGGCCGGCGGTCCAGTCGTACCCGATGTCCGGGTCATCGTGAGGGATGCGCCCCTCGTCTTCGGGGTTGTAGGTATTGGAGGTGACGTAGAACAGGTGCGTCACGTCGCCGATGACTTTGCAGCCATGAGCGACTCCCGGCGGAATTCTGACGACTTTGTGCCCGTAATCCGGCCCGAGCAGGATCTCCTGGGTCTTGCCACACGTAGGCGAGTCGTCGCGCAGGTCGTGGAGCACCAGCTTAAGCGCCCCAATGGGAACGTACCACCAGTCCACCTGCTTCTGGTGGATGTGCCAGGCCTTGGCCGTGCCCGGATTCATGCGAGCGTAGCTGAGTTGGCCGAAACCCTCCTCGAAGAAGTCATCGGTGACGCGAATCACCTCGCGGAAGGTCTGCCGCTCGTCCGCATGGGTCACAAGCTCTTTGATCATGACGCCGTCGATCATGGTGGGTATATCTCCTGTGTGGGCGAGAAAGGTGGGCTACGAATGCCAGATTTGACAGTCTGGTTTTGTGCTCGTATTGCATAGCAAATCCATGAAACCGAAAACCGGCCTGCTGACGGGGTAGAGAGTAACTTCCGCTTGAGTTTGCCCACGACATCGCGAAACGTAAAACGTGAAGACGCCTTTCCGCACTTGCATCACGTTTCACGCATCACGCTTCACGCGGTTGCTATGGTTGGTGACCTGTCTCACCAGAAGTTACTTTTTCTTCCCAGTTTCGGCTTCGTGAAATTATACGATGTTTGGCCGGCCCTGTAAAACTCGTCATTCCGGAGTGAACCATTGGTCAGATACGACGTGCGCCAGGGCAATCGCATCTAAATAGAACTGGGGGCCAGGTCTCACCGGAATGTCATTCTGAGCGGGTTGCCGCAGTCAGTCTGGTGGGAGAACCGACTCGCTTATGCAATCGGACCGCCTGGCACAGATCAAGGGAGCGAAGAATCTCCGTCCCAACACCAGGCGGTAGGAGACGACAATCCCAATGCGCTGGTCCCAACCCGGCGAGGGTGAGTGCAGCCAGGCTGACTTCAAAGATTCTTCGCTATCAAGGTTCTGCAAGGCGGGCCGACCAAAACCGTGGGTGGACCCGGCATGAGCGTTGACTTCGCCAGGCCGCTCAGAATGACAGATTGGGGCAAGTG
>CAZHMV010000242.1:0-6510 GCA_964532665.1 uncultured Anaerolineales bacterium | reverse complement strand
AGAGGCCACGAGCGTGGAAGAGTGAGACGCCCAGAACTAGGATGAGCAGGGCCGCCTTCTCTTGTTTGAGAACGTGGCAGTCCATCAATTTGTTTGTCATTGTTGCAAAGGTGTTTCTGGGTACCCGTGATAACTGTCGGGAACCGGGCCTGATGTGCCATGTAGTAGCGTTGCCGCCCTTGCGCGGTCCGTGTTACCGCGAAGCCTCTTCCATCGTGAGCGCCACCTCCATCTCCCGCAGGCTCGGAGCACCCGCCGGCATACCCTCTCCACGCGCCAGCGCTTCAGCGCGAGCGTAAATGGCGTCGTGGTTGCGCAGGCCTTCGCGCCAGCGAGCCGGCATCGCCGAGTAGCCGTGGAGCGCGCCGGCCATTGCCCCCACCATCGCGCCGATGCTATCGGCGTCGCCGCCCAGGTTGACGGCGATGACCAGGGCTTCTTCCAGGTCTTCGAAATGTCTGGCGAAAAGGTAGACCGCCATGATCCCCGAGCCGAGGATGAAGGACGAGAGGGCGTGCGTTGGTAACGACGTGCGCTGTTGAGCGTATTTCGATATAGCCCCGATCGCCTCGTTGGTATCGCGCCGGAGCCACCCACCGATGCGCCGGATGGCTTCGCTGATGTGGTGGCACGTCTCCCGGTCTACGCCCATCTCTGGATGCCAGTACCGGCGCTGGATACTCTTTTCGGCGTCCTGAACCGCCGTGTAAAGCTCGCGCAGGTAGCGGTCTGGCCGAAACTGGTCGCCCTGGTTGATGGCGTGGATCACGCTGTAGGCGATCATGAACGCGCCGGCCAGCGCACGTGGGTCGGTGTGGGTGATCCAGGCCGACGGGAGCACAGCACTGCGAAAATCGACCAGGCGATGGTCGTGGTAGAAGGCGCCCAGCGGTCCGACGCGCATGGCTGTACCGTTGCCGGCGCTGAGGGTGCCGCTCTCCCGCCAGGCGACGCCGCGCTCCAGGGCGCGAACCGAGTCCCGAAAACCAGGCCCCGTGCCACGAAAGGCGCCGAAGTAACGGCCACCTACCCTTCCGCTGAACTCCCCCCAGGATTGGGGGGCTGGGGGGTCGATAGGCTGGGCCAGCTCGACGAATTTGCGGCCCAGAGCATCTGGATCAAAGCTGCCTTCTTCCAGCAGCACATCAACGATGCACAGCGCCTGCTGCGCGTCGTCGGTGTAGGCCCCCGGCAACCGGCCCGTGTCCACGTAATCGCGCAGTGTCCCAAATCGCCGGCTGATCTCCCTGGCCGACCACCCCTCCACAGGCGCTCCCAGCGCATCCCCCACCGCCAGGCCGACGATGCTGCCGATGATTCGGTCGTGCACAATCTCCAATCTCTAATCCCCAATCTCCAATCTCTTCCTCAAAGCGGCCGCATGGGCAGTAAGACTTTCGGCCTCCGCGAGGCGCACCGCCGCCGGCGCGACGTCGTTGTGAGCGGACAGGTTCGCGTTGATGACGCTGGTGACTTTGAGGAAGTCCCGCACATGGACCGGCGAGGCGAAGCGGGCCGTGCCGCCGGTGGGCATGATGTGGCTGGGGCCGGCGATGTAGTCGCCCAGCGCCTCAGAGGAAGCCTCGCCCACGAAGATACCGCCAGCGTTGCGAATGCGCCCCACCAGCGACCATGGATCGCGCGTCAGCAGGCACAGATGCTCGGGGGCATAGTCGTTTGCCATCTTCACCGCCTCGTCCAGGTCGCGCACAATCACGATGCCGCCGTTGGCGTCCAGCGCCTCTGCGATGCTGTCGCGCCAGCGCAGCGCAGGTAACTGGCGCTCGATTTCGCGCTGCGTCGCCTCGGCCAGCTCGGTCGAAGGTGTGAGCAGGATCGACGTGCCCATGATGTGTTCGGACTGGGCCAGGAGGTCGGCCGCCACCCACGCGGGATCGGCCGAGTCGTCGGCGATGAGCAGCGTCTCGGTTGGACCGGGCAGGCTCTCGATGTCTACCACGCCGAAGACGGCCTTCTTGGCCAGCACGACGAACAGGTTGCCCGGGCCAACGATTTTATCGACCTGGGGGATGCTCTCCGTGCCGTATGCCATGCCGGCGATGGCCTGAGCGCCGCCGACCTTGAAGACCTGGTCCACGCCGGCCACCCGCGCTGCAGCCAGGATCACCGGACTGAGGCGTCCGTCCCTGCCCGGTGGGCTGCACACGACGATTTCGCTGACGCCGGCCACGCGCGCCGGTATCGCAGCCATGAGCAACGACGATGGCAGTGGCGCTGTGCCACCGGGCACGTAGACGCCCACCCGCGCCAGCGGCCGCACGACCTGGCCGTACGCCTCGCCAACTCGCCAGTCCATCCACGAATCCCGTGGCTCTCGCTCGTGAAATCGCCGGATGCGGCCGGCCGCCAGTTCCAGCGCCTCGCGCAGCTCCGGCGGTGTGTCGTGCCAGGCCGCCTCGATTTCGGCATCGGACACGGCCAAAGCTGCCAACTCGACGCCGTCGATGCGCTTCGTGTAGTCAAGGATGGCTACATCACCCCGATCGCGCACATCGGCCAGGATGCGCTCAACGACCTGGGCCGGCGTCAGCGGCTCGCCAAAAATGCGCTCGATGCCGGCGGCGATGGCCGGCGTCACCTCGATCTGATCGAGGGGTTGCCGCTTCAGAATCGTCTCACGAGCTTCAGTTGGGTTATTGAAGATGCGGATTGCTGTGGTCATTGTTTTTTGTCCTGGTCATGGAGATTGGAGATTGGAGGTTGGGGCATTCCCACTTTCAATCTCCAATCCCGAATCTCCAATCTCCAATCTCTAATCACTTCGCTATGCCTGTTGCAGTACCCCCATCCTCAGCAACGCTCGCTGCACCAACTCCCCCGGGTGCGTGACGGTTGCTGCCTCGACTTCGTCGGGGGTGAGGCCGGCACCGGCTGCTACCTTGCGGGCCATCGCCTGGTCGATCATGTCGGAGGGGGCGTGGGTATCGGTGTTGACGACGAGCTTGGCGCCGGCAGCGCGGGCCACCTGGGCCACATGCCCGTTGGTCAGGCTGTGTCCCCTGCGGGAGGTGATTTCCAGGTAGACCCCGTTCTCGGCGGCCAGCCACGCTTCCTCCTCGGTGATTAAACCGGGGTGCACTAGGATGTCCACGTGGGGGCATTCGACGGCGGCGCGGTTGCTGCCAGGCGCTGTCGGCTCCACCGGTGTCTCGCCGTGGACGTTGACGATGGCGGCCCCCATCCGGCGTGCCCGACGAGCCAGGCCGGCAATGGTCTCCGGCGGACAGTGGGTCAATTCCACGCCGGGGATAAACGTGAGTGGGAAGAAGCGGGCCTGCTCCTCCGCGAAGCGCACCAGCTTGTCCAGGATCGATTCCAGGTTCGATGCATCGGCGTGGTCGGTGATGGCCAGGGCGGTGTAGCCCATGACCACGGCCCGCCGGCAAAGCTCACTGGGCAGCAGTGCACCGTCGGTGAAGAAGGAGTGAGTGTGCAGATCAATGCGCCCTGTTTCTGTCATTCGATACCCTCCAATCCATGAGTTCGTTCTGATATTCGCCCCCAAGTCAGCTACCCTGCCGGCCCCCGTTTTGAGAAGGCTGCTGGGGGCGGTGTGTCGTCTGGTGTGGCGATGACCTTCCGCTGGCGGAGTTGACGGATTTCATCGTCACCGTATCCCAGCTCTCGCAGCGTCTCCACCGTGTGTTGCCCGAGCAGCGGCGGTGGAGCGGTATGGTAGTCACCGCTGCGGCCGTCGAATCGGATCGGCAGTCCGATCTGGCCGATGTGGCCGGCCGTCGGATGTCCGACGTAGAAGACGGTCCCGCGATGCTGGACCTGCGGGTGCATCAGCGCTTCTTCCAGAGCGTTCACCGGCTCACAACAGACGTCTTTGTCGGTGAAGAACTCAATCCAGTCAGCCTGAGTTCGCCGGGCGAACATCTGTTGCAGTTCGGCGATGATTGCCTGGCGTTCGCTTTCATCCGGGAACTGCTTTGCAATCATGTCTTCTCGCCCGATGGCCTGGCAAAAGTCGGTCCAGAAGGCCGGTTCGATCGCGCCGAGCGCCATGTATCGCCCGTCGCTGGTCTGGTACAGGTTGTAGGCCGGCAGGTAGCCAACCAGGTATTTGTAGCTTTCCGAAGTTGCCTTGCCGCACAGGAACGCGGCGGCGGACGGGCCGAGCAAACTGACCACCGAGTCCAACATGCTTACATCCAGATACGTTCCCGTTCCTTGCGTTGCGCGCTGTACCAGGGCTGCCAGGATGCCGACGGCCGCGAATAGCGCTGCGCTCAAATCCGCGATCTGTGCGCCGGGCAGGATGGGGGAACCGGAAGGTGGCATGAGGTCCAGGAGTCCCCCCACGGCAGCGTAGTTGATGTCGTGGCCGGCTCGTTGGGCGTACGGCCCAGCCTGGCCATAGCCCGAAAGTGAACAATATACGACGCGCGGATTGGACCGACGAACGTCCTCGTACCCGATGCCGATTTCGTCAGCGTACCCGGGCTTGAAGCTCTCCAGCACAACATCGGCGGTGGCGGCCACCTTTAGCAGAATCTTTCGTCCTTCAGCATGTTTCAGGTTCAGGGCGATGCTCTTCTTGTTACGATTCAGGGTCAGGAAATGACAGCTCTCATGGTTCACGAACGGGTATGCCAGGCGCGATGGGTCCCCCATCAGCCGGCGCTCCACCTTGATCACCTCGGCTCCCAGGTCTCCCAGAATCATTGAGCAATACGGCCCCGGCAGCCAGATGGACAGATCAAGGACTCTGATGCCGGCGAGGATGGATTCGGTCATGGCGAAGTAGACTGCTGGTGCTATGTGTTGGTCTGACGTTGGGCAGCGTGAAACGTGAAACGTGAGGATCATACGTTAACGATGGCTCTCACGTTTCACGTGTGTGTTTTCAATGTTTGCTGTTGTATTGGTATTGTCCCAGTCGGCATATTCGCCGTGGTATTCCGCAGGCAACAGGTCGGCGATGTGCAGCATCATCTGATCGCTCAATGCCTGGAGGTAGCGCCGGCCATTCTCCGAAGCGTCCAGTTTGTAGGGTTTGCCGATGACGACGCGAATCTTCGGGCGACGCAGGTGCCGCCACTCGTGAAGGAGCCTTTCGGTTCCCGTGAGACCGATGGGCAGGATTGTCGTGTCGGAGTGCACCGCCAGAAAAGCGGCCCCCGGCTTTCCTCGGAGCAGCGCCTTGGTGGGACTGCGTGTACCTTCAGGCGACAGGCCGAGAATGCCGCCGTGCTCGAGAACTTGCAGGGCCTGCCGCAGAGCCTTACGGTCCGGTGTCCCACGGCGGACGAAGATGACGTTGAAACTGCGCAGAAGCACGCCTCGCACGCCTCTCCGGTACTTGCTCGCGGCAAAGGCGGTGGCCTGGTGCGGAATTGCAGCCATGACCGCCGGCAGATCCACAGCACTCATGTGGTTGATGGTGATCAATAGCGGGCCGGCATCGGGTACGTTCTCCTGCCCGATGACCTGGTAATCCGCCAGCAGGGAAAAGAGCACTCGTATAAGGGCCCGGACACTACGGTACCAGAGGGTTGGTGTTGGCTGAGCAGCCGCTGATGTGCTAGTCGTCGTCATGGGCCGGTTCACCTGTATGGCTCGTGGTCCTTCGGCACGAGAATGGCCTGTTCCAGTCGATCTATTACCTGGTTGACTTCATCCAGCCGCAACTTGTGCGTTGCGCGGTTTGCAATTAAAACCGCTTCCGATTCCATAATCACCCGCAGTTCTTCCAGACCGTTGGCGCGCAGCGTGCGACCGGTCTCGACGAGGTCAACGATGAGGTCGGCCAGACCGACGGCTGGCGCGAGTTCGATGGACCCTCGCAAGGCGATGATCTCAACCGAGAGACCCCGACCCAGAAAGTAGTCTCGCGCCAGGCGTGGGTACTTGGTCGCAACCCGCACGTCGGGCCGCAGGCGCAGCGGGCGGTCTCCGATATCGTTGGGGGCAGCCACAGACAGCCGGCATCGGCCAAAGCCCAACCGCAGTGGCTGATAAACGTCGGCCCCGCTTTCCAACACGGTATCCAGGCCGGCCACGCCCAGGTCGGCGGCTCCATACTCGACATAAGTAGGAGTATCGTCGGGCTTGGCCAGCAGGAAACGCAGGTCGCCCTGTGCATTGCCGGCCATGAGACGCCGGCCGTTTTGCAGGTCAGGGACGGCGTAGCCGGCGCTTTCAAACAACGCGATGGTTTCGGACAGTAGCTTGCCTTTCGAGACGGCTACAGTGAGTGGTCTTGTGCTTTGTCGCGTTCTCATGCTTTGCGGTCTCTTCCCTGGCCGGATGGTTGGATAGCTAGATGGCTGGATGGCTGGAGATCCGTTGTCTGTTTCCAGAGCACGCGCAGCTCCCCCGGTTCACTACAAGCCAGCACCTGCGGGATGCCACGTTTCTCCGCGTACGCGATGAGCTCATCATTGGATCGCCCGAGCACGTCATATTCCACGTGCAGGTCCTGGGCTCGCAGGTTGTCAACCGCCCAACGGCAGGCCGGGTGGTCGCAGGCGGCAACCACGG
>CAZHMV010000241.1:0-6526 GCA_964532665.1 uncultured Anaerolineales bacterium | reverse complement strand
TTGTGACCCGTTCGCACGTAGGCGTGCTCACTCCTCAAAATGGCCAAAGTCGAGCCCTCATCACCTGTTCGCTTTTGCTTGTGGGGCGTGAGGAGGGAACCATCATGCGGAAGAAACGATGGAACGAATTGAGTGACGTCCAGAAATCTGGCATCGTGCTCCTGGGTGCACTTCAATTCATGCTGCTGGCAGCCGCCCTTTGGGACATCCGCCACCGTTCGTCGGACGAGATCAACGGTAGCAAGCGGAGGTGGATGGCGGCAGCATTTGTCAATTTCATCGGCCCAATTGCCTACTTCTCGTTTGGACGGAAGGGGTAGGCACCACCGTAAGGTATGTAAGGCCATCGGCGGGCAGGGAACATGGAGGGCGTGGACGAACTCGCAGCGCACGTGCCGGATTTGCGTGAGGGGCGAGGGCCTGTCATCGGATTGGTTGCCCTCGTGTCTTTCGCCACAGCCACAGCGGCGATGTTGGCCGTTGACCGGCGGTGGCCGGCCTGGACGGGCCTGGGACAGGTGGCGGCCACCGTCATCGGCTTCGTGTGGACAGGCCAGTTCTTCTGGCAGCGAAAGGCATATCGGGCCAGATGGGGCGACCTGGCCTATCGGAACGCCTTTGGCCGGCATGTGCTCACCGGTCTGCCGGTGATCATCGCGGCCATTGCGCACACCGCCTACCTGCCGGGCCGGCGCATCCCCCTGGGCTGGACGACGCCTGTTGTGTCCGTGATCGGGCTGTACCTCATGGCGACGGGGCTGGTGTTGTGGGCGCGCTCGATTGTCACATTCGGGCTCGACAACCTGGCCATGCTGTACGTCTATTTCCCAGACGAGGGGCGGTTGGTGGAATCGTCCATCTATTCCGTGATTCGACATCCGGTCTACTCGGCTGTGGTGCGCATCGGCCTCGCCCTCGGACTGTGGCGGGGGACGTGGTTCTCGATCGCCTTCGGCCTGTTCATGCCCATCGGTCTCACGCTGTGGCTGCGGCTGGCCGAGGAGCCGGAGTTGATGGACCGGTTTGGAGAGGGGTATGCGGTGTATCGCCGGCAAGTTCCAGCCTTCTGGCCGCGAGCACAGGACGTGGGGAAGTTCCTGCGATTCCTGATCAGCGGGCAATAAGCCCGCCAACCAATTCGGGTATTCAGAGGGTGACTGCCATGACCCTTCGGAGGACGATTATGCCGGCCTCGGGTCTCCAGAGACGAATATCCCTTTTGACAGCCTCAGGGCTCTTACTGATTCTGGTACTGTTTGGGCTGGCCGGCCTGCACGCGGTGGATGAGAGCACACAGCGCGCACTCGCTCAACAACTCGCGATTGCACAGTTCATGGCAGATCACGTCGATCAGCAATTGGCAGGCGGCCTCGATATCCTGTCCCACATCGCCAAGCGGCTTGCCGCGTATGCGCAGGCCGAGAATGACCGGCCTCTTTCTGAATCGCTTGCGCACGAATTGGCCGACATGAGGCCCTACAGCCAGCGCCTGGTGGTGTTGGACGCGGATGGGTTCGTGCGCATGTCGGCTCCGCAGGATCTCCACCTGCTAGGTCTCTCCCTCCTCGATCGCCCGGCCGTTCAAACGGTCGGTCAGACCGACCAACCCTTTGTGTCCGACCTGAAGTACCTGGAACCATCGGCGGAACCCCTGGTCTTGATGGTAGCCCCCATGCAGGATGGCTCCGGGCAGGTCATTGGCTACGTGTGTGCCGAGGTTCTGCTGCGTGAGGCAGGCATCTCCGGCTTTCTCCGCCCCTTGAGCACCGGCCAGATTGGCCACGTTGATCTGATGGATGAGCGGGGGACGGTCCTGGCCAGCACAGACCCTTCGATCCTGTTCCTCAAGGGTGACCATGCGTCCCGATTCAGTGAACTCGTTCAGAGTCATAGGCCGGCGGTGCGGGGCTGTCACCAGTGTCACGAAGAAGCAGGGACCACCACCCGGCGAGATGAGATCATGGCCTTTGCCCCCCTCAGCATTGCGCCGTGGGGTGTGGCAGTGCGACAACCAGAGGTCGAGGTTCTGGCGCCGGCCCGCCAGTTGCGCCGCCAACTGCTCCTGGGCGGGGCCGTAGTTTTGACGATGGCGTTGTTTGCGGTGTGGATCACGACCAGCGAAGTGGTCCGGCCGCTGGAAGACCTCAGCCAGGCCGCCGGCCAGATTGCCGCCGGCAACCTGGACGACCCCATCACGACGCGCGGTACCGGCGAAGTGAGCCGGTTAGCCCAGGCCTTCGAAGAGATGCGGGTCAGGCTGCAACACATGCTGGAGCGTGAACGGCAGTGGAACGAGGTTCTCGAAGAACGGGTGGAGCAGCGCACGCGCGAAATCACCGCACTCCACGAGGAACTCCACCGCAAGGAAGAGGTGCGCAGCCGCCTGTTGACCAAGCTGGTTTCCGCCCAGGAAGAGGAGCGCAAGCGCATCGCGCGGGAGCTGCATGACGAAGTCGGTCAAGCCCTGACCGCCGTCATCATGGAAACCGCCGCTGTGGAGATGGCGCTGCCCGACAACTCGTCTATTGCCAGGACCAAACTTCAGGGCGTCCGCACCATCGCCAGCCAGGCCCTCAAAGATCTTCGCAAGCTGATCTTTGGCCTGCGTCCCGAGGTACTTGACGACCTGGGGCTGGTGCCGGCGGTGCACGCGTATGCGAAGGAGCACCTGGAGAACCACGGTGTCCAGGTTGACCTGGTCAGCTCCGGATGGTACGGCCGGCTACCGGGCGAAATCGAGGTGCCGTTGTTTCGCATCATACAGGAGGCCATCACCAACATCGCACGTCATGCCCGTGCCAGAGAAGCTCACATTCAACTTCATCGGATGGATTCCAGACTGTTGGTTCGGGTTGAGGACGACGGAATTGGGTTTGATCCTACGCAGGTCGATCAAGTCCGCCCCGACGGCCAGGGGCTTGGGCTACGCGGCATGGAAGAGCGGGTGAATATATTGGGCGGCACTCTTCAAATCGACTCGATGCCTGGAAAGGGAACGTGCATCACGGCCAAGATTCCGCTAGACCGCTTTGTGACCAATGGGGAAAATTCGCATTCTCATCGCCGATGACCACGGGATCGTCCGTGCCGGCATCCGCAGCCTGTTGGAAAACCAACCGGACATGGAGGTCGTGGGTGAAGCAGCGGATGGATGGGAAGCCGTCACTCTCGCGACCCGCCTCCGCCCCGACGTCGTACTCATGGACATCGCCATGCCCGGTCTGCGCGGGATGGAAGCCACCCAGGAGATCCATCAGGGTGTGCCGGAGGTGCGCGTGCTGGCCCTGACGATGCACGACCGCGAGGAGTACTTCTTCGCCATGCTGGAGGCCGGCGCTTCGGGCTACGTGCTGAAAGAGGGAGCGCCGGAGGAGCTGCTGACAGCCATCCGTGCCGTGCATCGGGGCGAGGCCTTCCTGTCGCCGGCTGTCACCCGCCTGGTTCTCGAAGACTGCCTGGCAAATCGCAACGCCGGCGTTGCCTCGCGCTTCGACCGTCTCACGCTGCGCGAGAAAGAAGTGTTGCAACTCGCCGCGGAAGGCAAGACCAACCGCGAAATTGCTGGCATCTTATCGATAAGCATCAAGACGGTGGAGAAGCATCGCTCATCGATGATGCGCAAGCTGGGCCTGCGCAGCCTCTCTGACCTCATCAGATACGCCATTGGCAAGGGTCTCATCGAAGTACCAGACCAGAACGTGTAACTCAGCCCGGCATGGATGAAGCTTCAGGGCGGCTTCTACCTCGACAACGCCCCTGTTTCCCCGCTCAGCCGGCAATTCAGATGATCTGGCAGTTGCGCCATTCGGTTTTGTGTGATACAATACCATACAGCGAAGCGCCCTGGCTGGTATGAGAACACGGATTTCTCGGATGGGCGGATTGGCGTCTCGCGGCCTGCAGATCCGTCAATCCGAGAAATCCGCGTTCTGGAGGGACCATGACCGACGAAACCAGGCCCACCTACAAGCCCGACATCGACTTCGAGAAGGAGCTCTTCGAGGCCGCCGTGAACCTGCGCGGCACGGTGGCGCCGGCTGACTACAAGCACTACGTCCTCCCCCTGCTCTTCCTGCGCTACAAACAACGCCGGCAAGAACTCCAACGCCTCATCCGCGAACCCGGCACCGAGTACTACGTCGCGGACGCGCGGCTGGCGACGAGATAGCCGAGACATCGTCGAGGGTCCAGATGAGTACTGCAGGCTCCATTTCATTCTGAGGTAAGCATGCATGGCTGATCAATACCCCAAGGTGCTTCTGCCTTCAGATCTTCGACAGAATCATCGAAGTCTTGTGCTTCGCTATCTTGAGGATAGTTCAAGAATTAGCGGCAGCGAGTGGCCGAAGTTGATGGAAGCCTTTGACCTTCTTAATGCTGCGACCGTTGTGACGGAGGCTGAACAGTTATCATTCCCAGAAGTTTACCGTCAGCAGGTCGAGGGACCATATGCAGCAGCTTTCATAGAGCGCCTCTACACGGTGGCGGATGTAGAAAAAGAGACGCCTCGACTGCGTGCAACAGTTTCGCGGGTTATCGTCCGAGCGCTGATTGAAGCCAGACTCTATCGTCCCGAAGTTCCCGGTTCTCGATTCTTGCTTGCCTATTGCCCTACTGGTGGTATGCTTTCAGCAAAGGTTACGCCTTTGAGGTCTACATTTTTCGCGACCTGGCCGGAGCTGGCATTCAGTTTCGAGCACATGATCTCCGTAGCCCGTCTGGACGCCGTTCACCGTATGATCTAGAAGTATTGGGCTTCAGAGGTGATGTGAAAACATCTACCTATTTTCTCTGGTTGGGTCGAGCTCAATCTCTGCCACATGACTTCTACATCACTCGTCTCTATACCCCCGGCCAACGGTCGCGGACACTGGTGGTGTTTGCTCAGGAAAGCATGTGGGAAGAAATTGATGGTGAAACGCTCATGACGATCTTGGAAAGCGCGCCTGACGTCTTGCCTACGCCCGCACGATTGCAACATAGAGATTCCGAGATCATCGTAGCAGACTATGAGATGTGGAAGCAGAAAGTGCTCCGCCGGCAACAGGAGGAATCAAATGAGGACAGTGGATAGCATTTTGACTGAGGAATGGGAGCGAATTGTAGACGAGTTTATCGAGCGTGAGGCAGAGGGGTTCGACGAGCTGCCCGCCGACACGTTTTTCACTGCCTGGGCGACGTTGGAAACATCTGAGCCGCTTCCCCTGCCTGTCCAAATTCGCATCAGCGACGGACAGGTGCTCCTTTCAGTGCCGCCGGATGTTGGTGTGCACGCCGAGGGAAATCGCTTGGATCTGGGTGATGGGCGGGTTCTGGAGTTGATCCTGATGCCGGATAGCACCTAGACACGCACGCCGATGAGTTTGAGGCGCAGAGGGTCCATGACCAACGAAACCAAACCCGCTTATCGACCCGACATCGACTTCGAGAAGGAGCTCTTCGAGGCCGCCGTGAACCTGCGCGGCACGGTGGCGCCGGCTGACTACAAGCACTACGTCCTCCCCCTGCTCTTTCTGCGCTACCTCTCCCTGCGCTACGAACAGCGCCGGCAAGAACTCCAGCACCTCATCCGCGAGCCGGGTACGCCGTACTACGTCCAGGACACAGTCCTGGCAGACGAAATCACGGACGACATCATCGACGATCCGGATGAGTACCGCAAGGTGAACGCCTTCCTGCTGCCGGAGGAGGCGACGTGGGACTACATCCGCCGCAACGCCCGCGCTGACGACATCAAGATCCGGCTGGATCGGGCCATGGAGCGGCTGGAGGGGATGTACCCCCAGTTGCGCGGGGTGTTGCCCAAGATCTACGCCGGCTCCAACCTGGACAGCGACAACATCGCCGGCCTGATCAACCTGTTCTCCAAAGACATCTTCGCCCAGAACGACCGCGCCGTGGATCTGCTGGGCCGGACCTACGAGTACTTCATCGCCAACTTCGCCAGCACCGAGGGCAAGCGCGGCGGCGAGTTCTACACGCCGGCCTCCATCGTGCGCCTGCTGGTGCGGATGCTGGAGCCCAGGGCCGGCAAAGTCTTCGATCCCGCGTGTGGGTCAGGCGGCATGTTCATCCAGTCGGCGGAGTTCACGGACCGCCGGCACAGCCTGAGTTTCTACGGGCAGGAGCGCATCGATACGACGCTGCGCCTGTGCCGCATGAACTTGATCCTCCACGGCCTGGACGCCGACGTCCGGCTGGGCAATTCGCTGCTGAACGACCTGCACCCCGACCTGCGGGCCGACTACGTGATCACCAATCCGCCCTTCAACGTGGATAGTTGGGGGGCGGACAAGATCGATCCTCACGACCAGCGGCTGCAGATCGGGGGCCGGCGCGGCCAGATCACGAACAGCAACGCCAACTACTTATGGATGATGCACTTCCTGCACCACCTGGCCGACGGTGGCACGGCCGGCTACGTCATGGCCAACGGCTCCATGACGACGAACATCACCGAGGAGCGGGCCACCCGTGTGGCGCTGATCGAGGAAGGGTTCGTGGACTGCATCGTGCAGTTGCCGGC
>CAZHMV010000240.1:0-6645 GCA_964532665.1 uncultured Anaerolineales bacterium | reverse complement strand
GAGGAGTCAGGCACCCCCAGGTGCCGGCCCAGGAAAGAAACACGAGATGGTAGAACACATCCGCATGTAGGCGTGCTCACTCCTCCCACCGCATGAGGAGTGAGGCACCCCCAGGTGCCGGCCGGCGGGTGGGATCCGTTCGCACGTAGGCGTGCTCACTCCTCGGCCGGTTGAGGAGTGAGGCACCCCCAGGTGCCGGATTTGGAAAGGAGCGTCACATGGGATTACCGAGATTTCACATCAAAGGTCACATCTACTACATCACCACCGTCCTCTACAACCGCCTGCCGGTCTTCACGCGGCCGAGCTTCATCATCCCGTTGTATGACAGCCTCAACTTCTACCGATACCGACAGGACTTCAAACTCCTGGGCTACGTGATCATGCCGGACCACATTCACCTCATGATCTGGCCGCACGGCGAATCGACGGTCTCGGACATCATGCGGGATTACAAGGAGTTTACGTCGAAGCGTATCATCCGGCAGGCAGAGGTGGAAGGCATTGAGGAATGGGTCGCGGCCTTCCGGCGGGCCGGCCAGGAAACGGGCCGGAGCAAGAACAAGGTCTGGCAGGACGACTTCTGGGATGAGAATGTATTCACCGAGCGGTTCCTGCGGCAGAAGTTGAATTACATGCACCGCAATCCCGTCCGAGCAGGTTTGGTGGAGGGGCCGGGGGATTATCCATACTCCAGCTACCGCAACTACCAATTCGGCGAGGAGTGGTTGATCGAGATTGATCGGGGATGGTATTGACAGGAGCCGTTCGCACGTAGGCGTGCTCACTCCTCGGTTGGCAAGAGGGGCGAGGCGCTCCCGCGGGCCGGCCCGCGGGGGGAGCGGTTCGCACCTGGGCATGCTCGTTCCTCACCTGGCTGAGGAGCCAGGCACCCTCAGGTGCCGGCCCGCGGCCGGTGTCCGCTCGCACGAGGGCGTGCTCACTCCTCGGTTAGCTGAGGAGTCAGGCACCCCTAGGTGCCAGCCACGGGACACTGCTGTGGCTACGAAGCAGCGCCGGCTAGAGGCCGGCTTTCCAAGGCACGCCAACGCTTCGGTCTGATTGATCAGGCGCTGCTCCGTAGACCGGCGATGAAGTCGCCGGTCGAGTGCGGCTGTTGAAGCGCGGCAATTTGCTAGCTGGCGCGTGGAACTGTAAAATATGTCTGCAGGATGCTTGTTCGGAGAGGACATAACGATGAATCAGAAAAAGACTTATCGCTTCGACCCCGTAGACCTGGACCTGATGCGTCTGGTGGGCCGGCTTACCCCAGGACAGCGCATTCAGCGTATGCTCGACGCGCGAGAGTTGATCGTGGGTATGATCCGTGGCCGGCTGCGCCGGAGATATCCCGATCTCTCAACACGCGATCTCAATCTCAAAGTACTGGAGGAAATAGAGCTGACAAGTAGAATCACAACCTCTGCTGAAGACGACACAGAGCTGTTGCCCGCATCCTCGTGTAGACCATTGAGACCGTAAGATCATGGCGAAAGACTACCCTTCACGATCTGCTGAAGAACTGTTGACCGAACTGGAACACGCCGGCCGTACGCCGGACCTGGACCTGATCCGTGAGTGCCTTGAGCGACCCGAGGAACTGACGCCGACGTTGCTCACGTGGCTTGAGGAAGGAGGCGATCCGACCTGGGATGATGACGATCCCCGCTGGTACAAAGAAGTGCACGCCGGCCACCTGCTCATCGCCTACCGCGAGCCGGCAGCGCTCCCCATCTTCGCCGAGATCTTCCGCGATGAGGAGCGGGAGAACTTAGTCGAATGGTTTTCCACAGAACTGCCGGCGTACGGTCCGCTGGCGACGCAATGGGCCATCGATTTGCTCAACGACGAAGAAGCTTACGAATACGTGCGAAGTGAGGTTGTCGGGATACTGTCTGCCATCGGATGGCACTTTCCCAGCGAACGGGACCGCGTCCTGGAAGCCCTGCGAGCCCAGTTGCCTGCGTTGAACGAAGATGGCACTCTCGACCTATCTCCCGCAGAACGTCAACAGCCCAACGAGCTGTGGACCTGGATCGTCTCCGCGCTGGCCGATCTGCGTGACCAAGAAAGTGAACCGCTCGTCACCGCCCTCTACGAAAACAACCTCATCAATGAGTGGGTCATCGGCGACCTGGAAGATTACCGTGGTTACCTTGACCCCGACGCGCGCGAGCCCCACGTCGCCAGGTATTCACTTGACATCCTGGAGACCTACAAAGGATTGCACCGCCAGGCCCAACGAGATGCCGAATGGCGGGCCAAAGCAGAACAGCGCCGGGCAGAGGAGCAACGTCGGGCAGAACGAGCCCCAGAAGGAGTCCAGCCGGCACCCACCGACGAGCCGGCAGATATGCCGATCTTCCAGGAGCCGGAAAAACCTGAGACCTACGTGCGGTCCGGGCCGAAGGTGGGCCGCAACGATCCCTGCCCTTGCGGCAGCGGACGCAAGTATAAGCATTGCTGTTGGAAGAAAGACCATACCCGGTAGCCAGCGGGTGGGATCCGTTCGCACGAGGGCGTGCTCACTCCTCGATTCGGTTGTGGAATCACGGAAGGGTCTATGTCGTGAGCGAGTTGCCCAACGAATACACTGTCGTCGAAAAACCCTTCATCGACCAGCTCAAATCGATGGGCTGGGAGCACCTGGAGGGGGACGTCGATGTGCCCTACCTCACGGAGCGGGCCGGCTTCCGCGAGGTGCTCCTCAAAGACCGGCTGCGGGAGGCCCTCCGGCGCATCAACGTGGACGAGGCCGGCCAGCCCTGGCTCGACGAGGCCCGCACCAACGAGGCTGTCAGCGCGTTGGAGCGGCTGGGCGCGCCCCGGCTCATGGAGGCCAACCAGCGCGCCACCGAGCTGCTGCTCAAAGGCACCATCGTGGCCGGCGATCCCGAGCGCCACGCCGGCCGTGATCAGATCGTCCACTACATCGACTACGAGCACCCCGAACGCAACGACTTCCTGGTCATCAACCAGTTCCGCGTCGATCCGCCGTGGGCCGTGGGCGACCGCGACTACATCATCCCCGACCTCGTGCTCTTCGTCAATGGCATCCCGCTGGTCGTCGTCGAGTGCAAAAGCCCCTCTGCCACCGATCCGATGGAAGCCGCCATCGGCGACCTGCTCAAGTATTCCAACCAGCGGGAATGGGTGGAGGAACCGGAGGGTGCAGAGCGCCTGTTCCGCTACAACCAGTTCCTCGTAGCGACCGATTTCTACGAGGCTCGCGCGGCAACCATCGGCGCGCAGCATCCCCAGTACGTCGCGTGGAAAGACACCAGCCCGGTGCCGATGGCTAAAGTTGCCGAGGAGCTGGACGTGGAACGGCTGGAGAGCCAGCAGGTGTTGGTGGCCGGCATGCTCAGGCCGGCACACCTGCTGGACATCGTGCGCAACTTCACCCTGTTCAAGCAAGACAGCGGCCGAACCATCAAGATCGTGGCCCGCTACCAGCAGTTCCGCGCCGTACACAAGGCGGTGCATCGCCTTCAGCACGGCCAGACGCGGCTCGAACATGGCGAGAGTGACCAGCGGGGCGGCATCATCTGGCACACCCAGGGCTCGGGCAAGAGCCTCACCATGGTCTTCCTGGTGCGCAAGATGCGCACCCTGCCCGATCTCCGGCGCTTCAAGGTGGTCGTGGTCACCGACCGTCGTGACCTGGAGGAGCAACTCAGCGCGACGGCCGAACTGACGGGCGAGACGGTCCGCAAAGCTGAGAGCATCGAAAACCTGAAGAGCATTCTGCGCGAGCAGGGCGCTGACCTCGTCTTCGCCATGATCCAGAAGTATCAGGAGCGGGATGAGGCAGCCGAAGTCATCGAGCTGCCGCCGCGCAGGCCGGCAGAGGAACTGCGGCGCGCTGCCGAGAGGCCGGCGCCCTACAAAACACAACGCCGGGTGATCCAACTGCTGCAAGACAGCGCACCCTTCCCCGTGCTGAACGAATCCGAGGAAATCCTGGTGATGGCGGACGAAGCCCATCGTACCCACTCCAGCACCCTCCACGCCAACCTGATGCGAGGCCTGCCCAACTGCGCTATCATCGGCTCCACCGGCACGCCCATCATCATCGGCGCGCGCAAGCGCACCCACGAGATCTTCGGGCCGTTCATCGATACCTACACCATCAAGCAGTCCGAAGCGGACCGGATGACGGTGCCCATCCTCTATGAGGGTCGCACAGCAGAGAGCGAAGTCGCCGATCACCGCAGCCTGGACCAGCTTTTCGAAGACATGTTCCGCGAGCGCACTGAGGAAGAGCTGGAAGCCATCAAAGCCAGGTACGCCACAAAGGGCAACGTTCTGGAAGCCGAGAAGATGATTGCGGCCAAGGCCCGAGACATGCTCCGGCATTACGTCGATCAGGTTCTGCCCGAGGGCTTCAAGGCTCAGGTCGTCGCCGTCAGCCGCAGAGCTGCCGTGCGCTATCAGGAAGCACTGACGGAGGCCAGGGAGGAGCTGATTGGCCGGCTCGAAGCCCTCGACCCCGCGCTGCTGAATCTCAGCGACGAAGAACTACAGGCGCACGACCCCGAAAGCCAGTTCCTGGTACGGGCGCACGCATACCTGGACACCATCCAGCGGCTGGAGTTTGCCACGGTCATCTCCGGCACGAAAGATGACCCACCGTCCTGGAAGTTCTGGAGCCGCAAGAGCAACATTGACGACTACGTGGTCCGGTTCAAGAAGCCGCTCTACCACGACGACCCCAGGCAACGGGATAGCCTGGCTTTCCTCTGCGTTCAGAGCATGCTGCTCACCGGCTTCGACGCGCCCTACGAACAGGTGCTTTACCTGGATCGCGGTATGCGCGGACATGAACTGCTGCAGGCCATCGCCCGCGTCAACCGCACTGCACCGAACAAGCACTGCGGCCTTGTTGTGGACTACTACGGTGTGGCCCAGCACCTGAAGGAAGCACTGGATGTCTACACCGACGACGATGTCGAGGGCACGCTGATCAGCATCAAGGGCGAGCTGCCCAAGCTGCGTGACCGGCATCAGCGGGTGCTGGCCGTGTTTCACCAGACCCTAAAGGTTTCTGAAACCTTTAGGGTCTCTCCAGACATTCGTGACATCGATGCCTGCGTGCACCTGCTGCGGAGCGAGAAGATTCGGGCTGAATTCGTGGTCAAACTGAAGCAGTTCCTCGAAAGCCTCAACATCGTCATGCCTCGCCCGGAGGCGCTGCCGTACACGCGCGATGCCAGGATTCTGGGCTTCATCAACAAGGCGGCGGCCAACCTCTACCGCGACCCGCAACTCAACATCGCCGGCGTGGGGCACAAAGTACAGAAGCTCATCGACGACCACATCCGCACGCAGGGCATCGATCCCAAGGTACCGCCCATCTCCATCCTCGACGCCGGCTTCGAGCGCGCCGTCGATGCCCACACTTCCGCCCGTGCCAGGGCCTCGGAGATGGAGCACGCGCTGCGGCACCACATCAGCCAGCACTTCCGAGAAGACCCGGTGTACTACAAAAAGCTCAGCCAGCGCCTCGAGGAAATCCTGCAGCAGTTCGAGGACAACTGGACGGCGCTGGTGGAGGCCTTGCGGCCTATCGTTCGCGAAGTCCGCGAGGGGCTGCCGGCTGATGAGGCCGGCCTGGACCCAAACACCCAGGCCCCCTTCCTGCGGGTGCTGGTCGAAGAGCGGGGCGGGCGCGACCACCTGGCCGACGAGGAACTGGAACGGCTCGCGCGGCTCACCGTCGAGATGGTGGATCATATCCGCCAGGAGATCCGGATGGTTGACTTCTGGCGGAACACGCACGCCCAGAACGTGCTCCGCGGCTGGCTGGTCACCTTTCTGGATGACCAGAGCATCCTGCCCTTCGGCCGCCTGGAAGCCATTGCCGACCAGTTGGTGGAGATCGCCAAGGCACGCCATACGAGGTTGACGGGATGAACCACCTGGCAATCGACGACCTCACCTTTGAACTACGTCGCAGCGACCGGCGCGAGACCATCGGCATCACCGTCGATCGTGACGGCTCGCTGATCCTCCATGCGCCGGCCCGCGCTCCGCAGGAAGACGTCGAACGCTTCGCCAGAGAGAAACGCTTCTGGATCTACACGAAACTGGCGGAGAAGCAGTTGCTGTTGGCGCCGGCCAGGGAGAGGAAGTTTGTCAACGGCGAAGGGTTCTTCTATCTGGGCCGCAGCTATCGGCTGCTGATCGAGCCACCGAGCGCTTCCGCTCTACCCTTGCGCTTGCATCACGGTCGCTTCAGGCTCCGGCGGGGTGAGCGAGATCGCGGTCGGGAGCGCTTCATCGAGTGGTATGTCGAGCATGGCCGGCCCTGGATTCAGCGGCGGGTTGACCGCTACGCCGGCCGGGTCGGTGTTACCCCGCGTGCAGTCGAGGTTCAAGACCTCGGTTATCGCTGGGGCTCATGCGGCCAGAACGGCACACTCCATTTTCACTGGCGCACCATCCTTCTCCCGCCGCGCATCATCGACTACCTCGTCGTGCACGAGTTGGTGCACCTGGGCGAGCCGCACCACACCGATGACTTCTGGCGCCGCGTAGAGCGCGCCATGCCCGACCACGCCGAGCGCCAGCGCTGGCTCGCCGAAAACGGCGCGGCGTATGGTTTGTGAGGTGAAGACAATAAAGAAGATTATGAGCCCTCCG